>CAYLHK010000004.1:0-902 GCA_964383295.1 uncultured Rhodovulum sp. | reverse complement strand
AACCCGGTCGAGAGCGCCTTGCACGCGGCAAATCCCGCAATCCCCAGCTCGCAGATCGCCGCCTCCGCGCCGCCTGCGACCATCACGTCGGCATCGCCGTGCTGGATCAGCCGCGCCCCGTCGCCGATGGCATGGGCGCCCGTGGAGCAGGCGGTGACGACGGCGTGGTTCGGCCCCTTGAACCCGTGGCGGATCGAGACCTGCCCAGAGCAGAGGTTGATCAGGCTGCCGGGGATGAAGAAGGGCGAGACCCGCCGCGGCCCCTTGTCGCGCAGGACCAGCGCCGTCTCGGCAATCGTGGCCAGGCCCCCGATGCCGGAGCCGATGATCACCCCGGTGCGCTCGCGCGCCTCCTCGTCCTCGGGCATCCAGTCGGCATCGCGGATCGCCTGCTCGGCCGCTGCGATGGCCAGCATGATGAAGCGGTCGACCTTGCGCTGGTCCTTGGCGGGCATCCAGTCGTCGGGGTTGAAGGTCCCGTCGGTGCCATCGCCGTCGGGCACCTCGCAAGCGATGGTGCAGGCAAGATGGCTGGCATCGAAGCTCTTGATCGTGCCCGCGCCCGAGCGGCCCTCGATCAGCCGCGACCATGTCTCTTCGACGCCGCAGGCCAGGGGGGTGACGAGGCCCAGTCCGGTAATCACAACGCGCCGCATCGGGCCTCCGACATGGTTAATTACCGCACGGGTTTATCCCGAACCCCGCGCAGGCGACAAGCCCAATCGCCCCGGCGGACCGGGCCGCTGGCACCGGCCGGCACACGCCGTGCCCCAAAAAGCAGAGGGCGACGCGGGTGTTGTCCGCGTCGCCCTCCGGCATTCGAAACTCTGCTGAGGCTCAGGCCCCGGCGTTCGCCTCGATGAACTTCACCGCATCGCCGTAGGTCTGGATCGTCTCGGCGG
>CAYLHK010000003.1:38706-77809 GCA_964383295.1 uncultured Rhodovulum sp. | reverse complement strand
GGCGATCGTCTCTCGTCTCGGCTATGCCATCCTGTTCTCGGCGGTCCTCCTCTCCATCCTCTGGCTTGCAGAGCGCGCGCTCAACTCGCCCTGGGGCCGGATGATGCGCGCGATCCGCGACAATCGCGACGCGGCCGAGGCGATGGGCAAGGACGTCACCGGGCGCCACCTGCAGGTCTTCGTGCTCGGCTCGGCGGTGGTGGGCATCGCCGGGGCGATGCTGGTGACGCTCGACGGCCAGTTCACGCCGGGCAGCTACATCCCGCTGCGCTATACCTTCCTGATCTGGGTGATGGTGATCGTCGGCGGCTCGGGCAACAACTGGGGCGCGGTGCTGGGCGGCTTCCTGATCTGGTATGTCTGGATCATGGCCGAGCCGGCCGGTGCCTGGATCATGGGCAACCTGACCGCGGGCATGGAGCCGGGCTCCTGGTGGCGCACCCATCTCGCCGCGGCCACGCCGCACCTGCGCCTGTTCCTGATGGGCCTGATCCTGCTGCTGGTGCTGCGCTTCGCGCCGCGCGGCCTGATCCCCGAGGCCACCGCCCGCCGCCACTGAGGTGGCCTCGGTTTGACGGACGGGAGCAGGGCCGGGTGCGCGCCTCGGCGTTAACACAGCTTTCCTAATGCTTACTCGTCTCGAATAGATCTTTTATGTCAATGGCTTGAAAATTGGGCACGCGTGCCCACCCGTGCCAGGGCACACTGCCGCCGAACGAACTGCGCCCGAACCTGTCAGGCAGAGACCCTATGAGGCCGGCGGGCCTACGACCCGCCGATCTCCGGGTCGCCGACCGCGGGCTCCGGCGGCTCCTCCTGCACCTGGACGCGGGTGATGCGCATGTCCTGCATCTCCACGATCTTGAAGATCAGCCCGTCGTGGGTGAAGGAGCGACCCTCCTTGGGGATCTGCTGCAGGCGTTCGAGCACGAAGCCCGCCAGCGTCTGGTACCAGCGGCGGTCCTCCACGGCCAGGAACGGCCGGCGCATGGAGCGGCTGAACTCGTCGATCGGCATGCTGGCGTCGAAGACGCGCGGCTCGCCCGGCTCGACCTCGGCTTCCGTGGTCGCGGGCCCCTCCATCGCCGTCATCGGGATCGGGTCGGACCGGCTGCCCCCGGCCAGCGCATCGAAGAGGTCGTGGGTGGTCAGCATCCCCTCCAGCTCGCCCATCTCGTCGAGGATCAGGACGCATTCGAGATGCTTGCGCCGGAACTCCTCCATGACCTGCGGGACGCGGGCGTATTCGGAGACGAAGACCGGCTCGTCGATCGCCTCGGGCGGCAGGGCCGGCAGGTCGGGATCGAGGCCGAGGATGGTCTTGGCGGTCACGATCCCGATGTTTCCGGTCTCGCCGATGCGGACCGGAAAGCGGCTGTAGCTGCTGGCCATGATCTGGGCGCGCGTCTCTGCGACGGGCTTCCCCGCATCGACCCATTTGAGATCCACCGCAGGCGTCATGTAGGCCAGCACCTTGCGCTCGCCGATGGTCAGCGCGCGATCGACCAGGTTGCCCTGCGCCCGGTGCATCAGCCCCGCCTCGTTCGAGGCAGAGATCAGCAGACGCAGTTCCTCCGTCGAGTAGAGATGCCCTTCGCCGGTCGCGGGATCGAGGCCCAGCTTGCGCAGGACCCAGTTGGCGAAGCCGTTCAGCAAATAGAGCAGCGGCCGGAAGATGAAGAGAAACACCGCGAGCGGCCGGGTGATGCGCAGGGCCACCGCCTCGGAGCGCTGGATCGCGAGGCTCTTCGGCAGCAGCTCGCCGAAGACCACATGCAGGAAGGTGACGAGGCTGAAGGCGATGATGAACGACGCGGCGTGGCTGCCGAGCCAGTTGAAGGGCGGCGGCAGCCCGGAGAACACCGGGCCCAGCACCGCGGCCACGGCCGGCTCGCCGATCCAGCCGAGTCCTAGCGAGGACAGGGTGATCCCGATCTGCGTCGCCGCCAGATAGGAGTCGAGACGATCGCTCGCCCGCGTCAGATCCTCACCCAGCGGGTGTCCCTGGTTGCGCAATTGGTCGATCCGTGAACGTCGGAGCGCGACCAGCGAGAACTCCGAGGCGACGAAGAATCCGTTCGCCACCACGAGCGCGATCACCGAGAAGAGTTTGAGGACGACGGTCCAGTCGAGGAGATCCATTACGCGGCCCCCCCAGCCGCCACGGCGTCGAGCGTCACGTCAGCAACGGCGGCTTCACGG
Source organism: uncultured Rhodovulum sp. (assembly GCA_964383295.1). Taxonomy (GTDB): domain Bacteria; phylum Pseudomonadota; class Alphaproteobacteria; order Rhodobacterales; family Rhodobacteraceae; genus Amaricoccus. The sequence goes on along the minus strand of CAYLHK010000003.1, from coordinate 75,607 downwards.
CGGGGGCGCCTCGTCGGGGCAGGCATGGGGGATCCTTCGGCTGAAACGGCTGGCAAAACTATCAAGCCCCTGACCTCGCGCAAAGCCAATCAGGTGCGAACCCGCCTCTCAGCGCGCCAGATAGCGGTGGATCAGCCACAGATGCAGGCCGTGCGCCAGCAGGAAGGCCGGCGCGAGGATGCGCACCACCCGGTCGCCGGCGCCGTCGACACCGCTCGCAACCACTGCCAGCGCGATGAACATGCAGGCGGCCAGCACGGGGGTGAAACCCAGCGCGATCCATCGCGGGGCCATGCGGAGAACCTTCCCGGTCAGGCCCCAACGCATCGGCAGCCGATCTGCCGACGGCAGGTGACGGTCCGCGTAGAGCGAGGCCGCCACGAGCAGGGCCAGGGTCAGAACGCTGACGATCGGATACATACCGGCGGCTCCGCTTGCCCGTGATCCCGCACCGCTACCGGTCCAAGCCTGCCGGCGCAAGAACACAGGAGCGGGACATTCAGATCGTAACCATTGGACCAGCGACCTTGAGGTCAGCCGCTTCTGCCCTTGGGACCATGACCTGGCGCAGCCAGAACGCGGCTGACGAGGCCTTTGGCCACATCGACTATCCTCGCGAATCTATTGATCCGATCTCAAACGAGTGTACGATTCCCCGACCCGGCGCGCATCCGAAGAATTTAGCAATACACGCCCGGGCTTGCGGACAGAACAGTATCCTGGGAGGGAACCGATGAGATCACAACGCACCTTTGGTGCCGCGCTTGCTATTGCAGCCAGCATTGTCGCCACCACCGCATTGGCGCAGTCGGAAAGCCAGCGCGACTTTGCCGCCGAAATCGAAGACGCGGTGCGCATGGCCAAGACCGCCGCGGCTTTTGAGCATCTGGGAACCCTAAACCGGCTCTGTGTCCTGCCACCGTCCAATGGCGCCCCGAGCACTGCGGACAACCTGCCGGGCTACATGGCGGACCCCGCTACCGCAGTTCCACGCGAGCGCTGGTACACAGAGCCGGCGCAGGTCTTCGACGATCTTTACTTTGTTGGGGGCAAGCTGCACTCGGCATGGGCGCTGACCACCAGCGACGGCATTATCCTGATCGACACGATCTACCCCTACAATTCCGAGGAGCTCATCCTCGGGGGTATGCAGAAGCTCGGCTTGGATCCCGCCGACATCAAGTACATCGTCATCTCGCACGCTCACGGCGATCACATCGGCGGAGCAGAAATAATGCAGGCCGCCTCGGGCGCGCCTGTGGTGATGGGCGCACCCGACTGGGACACGGTGGCGCAATTCCCGAACCGCTTTTCGACCATGTCCCCCAATCCCGAAGGCGGGATCCGCGTTGATGCCGAAATGGACCTGACGCTCGGCGACACAACGCTCAGGATCATCCCCACCCCAGGGCACACGGCTGGTACGCTGTCCTACATCTTCACCGTACACGACTTTGGGCGGCCGGTGACGGTTGCCTACTCCGGCGGAACGGCTTTCAACTTCCAGACTGACGTGCCCGATCCGGGCATCGCCAACATGCAGGCCTATATCGAGGCGCAGCGGGTCTTCGCAGCAGCGGTCGCCGAGGCCGGCGCCACCTCTATTCTGTCAAACCACAATGAATTCGACAGCGTCGTCGCCAAGGCCGCGATGATCCCAGGCCGCGGCTACGGCCCGCATCCCTTTGAGAATGGCGCCGACTCGGTCAACCGGTATTTCGATGTGATGATCGGCTGCGCGCGCGCCAAGCAGCTCGGGCTGGAGGCAATGGCTGCTACCAATTAGTGCAATGCGTGGTGGCGGGCTCGCACTCGCCACCGCTCCCTTGATCCTGGCCCCGCGATCGAGCATGCGTGCACCCACTGGAATGCGGGAGCGGACATGAAGATCGACACCCTCGGCCGAAGCGACTTGAAGGTAAGCCGGTTCTGCCTCGGCAGCATGACCTGGGGCACGCAGAACACGCCCGAGGAAGCCTTCGCTCAGATCGACTATGCGCTCGATCACGGCATCAACTTCCTCGACACGGCCGAGCTCTACCCCACCACACCCGGCTCGAAGGAAACCGCAGGCGATACCGAGCGGATCATCGGCGAGTGGTTCGCCCGCACCGGCCGTCGCAACGAGGTGGTGCTCGCCACCAAGATCGTCGGCGCAGGAAACCGCACCGTGCGCGACGACGGCGCGCCGATCAGCCCCGAGACGCTGCGCATCGCGCTGGAAGGCAGCCTGCAGCGGCTGCAGACCGACCATATCGATCTCTACCAGCTGCACTGGCCGAATCGCGGCTCCTACCATTTCCGCCAGAGCTGGAGCTTCGATCCCAGCAGCCACCCGCGCGGGCTCGACGACGAGTTCCGCGCCATCCTCGAGACGCTGGCGAGCTTCATCGCCGAGGGCCGCGTCCGCCATATCGGGCTGTCGAACGAGACAGCCTGGGGGACAATGACCTGGCTGCGCCTCGCCGAGGCGGAAGGTCTGCCGCGGATGATCTCGATCCAGAACGAATACAGCCTGCTGCACCGGCTCTTCGACACCGACCTCGCCGAAGTCTGCCACCACGAAGATGTCGGTCTGATGGCGTTCTCGCCGCTCGCGGCGGGCCTTCTCAGCGGCAAGTATGTCGATGGCGATGTGCCCGCCCGCACGCGCCTCTCCATCAACCCCGGGCTGAACGGCCGCCACAGTCCGCGCTCCGAGCCTGCCATCGCCGCCTATGTCGCGCTTGCCCGCGAGCACGGGCTCGACCCGGCCCAGATGGCACTGGCCTTCGCCGCGTCGCGCCCGTTTATGGGCTCGGTGATCCTGGGCGCCACGTCAATGGATCAGCTCGCCACCGACATCGCGGCCGCCGACCTTGAGCTCACGGACGAGGTGAAGGCCGGCATCGCCGCCATCCACCAGCGCCATCCGATCCCGATGTAGACGCCCGCCGTGCGCGGCGCCTATTCCATCGGCGCCGCCGACAGCGCCGCCACCACCACGCCGTCGGCATCAACCAGTTCCAGCCGATCGCCGGCGATGCGCCAGCTGCGCGTGGCCTCCAGCGCCCCGCCGAGCGCGGTTTCGGCTGTGGCTTGGGAGTCGGGACAGGCCATGAGCGTCGTCATCGCACGGCCGAAGCGCAGCTTCTCGCCGTCGAGCTCGAAGCTGCCGGCCAGGGTGTTGCAGCCAACCGAAGCGGCAAAGCGCGGCCCGTTGCCGGCTGCCTGAAGCTGTAGGAACGGCATCGCCTGCTCGCCCTCGGCATCGAGACCGAGCTCTCCCAGCTGCACGAGTTCCCAGCGCGTCTCCACCAGCGGTCGGTCGCCCTGCACCGGCTGGCAGCTGTCGTCGGGCCAGACGCCGACGAAGCGGCCCACACGCACCACCGCGTCCGCTCCCGACTCGACGACCTCGCCCTCGAAGCTTGCCAGCACCGGCCCGCCCGGTTCGTGCCCCGCCGCGACATAGGCGTGTTCCAGCGCCGCGATGTCACCGGCCTTGTCGACCGGGATCTCGCGGCCGGTCGCGCAGTCGGTGAACTGCGCGCCGTCGGCACTGAAAATGACGAAGCCCCGCAGCAGCGGCGGCGGGGCGGGTTCGTCGGGTGGAGTGTCACCCCCGGCCACGGGAACGATGCGGGCCCTCGCCCGGGGGCGCAGCACCTCCTCCGCTGCCGGAGTGCCGACCTTCACCAGCGTCATCGCCACCGTATCGGGAGCGCCGCGCGTCAGGACCGGATAGAAGCTGTCCGTGGTGAACATCAGGGCATCGCCCACCCGCAGCATCGCGCGAATGGCGTAAACATGCCGATCGTCGATGGCCGACTTTTCAAAAGGTATCTGGAAGGCGTAGGGAGGACCCTGCGGATCCGTTATCGTGACCCGCCCGAGGTCGATGGCCGGCGCGTCGGCCCGGCTCACGTCCTGAAGCACCGCCTCCAGGACGGTACCCTCGGGCAAGATGAGACGCTCGCGGTAGGTGGCGGTGCCGGACACGTGGCTGTCGGCGGCGAAGACCGCGCCGGACAACAAGCACACGCCCGCGGCAACTGCCCGGATCCTTCGAATCATTCCTTGGCCTGCTTCACTCGTTTTTTTCAATCTGACAGCTAGCGTCCCGTGGGCCAATCCCTCAAGCAGGTGGGCAGGCCGCATTTTTTCGGAGGTTTGAACGGCTTGCACGCGGTTCGACAGGGGGGGGGCGCCGCGCATCGCCGCAGCTGACCCGCGCCGCGGCCATTATCATTGAAATACAGTATCTTGCGCTCGGTGAGCCTCTATCACCGCGCGGCCGTTGGAGAAAGCAGCACTGGCCCCGGGGGCCTCAGAGCTGCGCCATCACCTCGTCGGACATCTCGAAGTTTGCCGTCACCGACTGGACGTCGTCATCGTCCTCCAGGGCCTCGATGAGCTTCATCAGGCTTTGCGCCGCCTCCAGCGCCACCTCGGTCGTGGTCTGTGGTCTCCAGACCAGCTTGGTCGATTCCGCCTCGCCGAGCGTCGCCTCGAGCGCGGTGGAGACCTCGTTCAGATCCTCGACCGCGCACCAGATGACGTGCCCGTCCTCGGAGCTCTCCACGTCCTCGGCGCCGGCCTCGATCGCCGCCTCCATCACCGCATCCTCGCCGCCGGCGGTGGCGGGATAGACGATCTGTCCCTTGTGGTCGAACATGAACGCGACCGATCCGGTCTCGCCCAGGTTGCCGCCGCGCTTGGTAAAGGTAGAGCGGATGTTCGACGCGGTTCGGTTGCGATTGTCGGTCAGCGCCTCGACGATGATCGCGATCCCGTTCGGGCCGTAGCCCTCGTAGCGGACCTCGTCATAGCTCTCACCCTCGCCGCCGACCGCCTTCTTGATCGCCCGGTCGATGTTGTCCTTGGGCATCGAGTTGGCCCTGGCCTCCTTCACCGCGAGGCGAAGTCGGGGGTTCTTGTCGGGGTCAGGATCGCCCATCTTGGCGGCGACCGTGATCTCCTTGGAGAACTTCGAGAACAGCTTCGAGCGGGCGGCGTCCTGCCGGCCCTTGCGATGCTGGATATTGGCCCATTTGGAATGCCCGGCCATGGCTGGCTCCGTCGCGACTTGTCTTGGATCGCCTGCCTTATAGGCGAGCGGCCCGCGAAGGTTCAAGGGGCAGGCGGCAACGGGACCTGCCCGGACTGCGTCGCGCCGCGGAGCGCGTGTATGAACTCGTGCAGGGCAGCCTCGGCATCGGGCTCGGCGCGCCGCGGCGAAGCCGCCAGCCGCCGCAGCGGCAGCACCTGCGCGCCCCGCTGCTCTGCGCCGCTTCGTGGGGGCTTCGGTGAAGGTTTGTCCATGCGTGCCTCCGGCGGACGGGGGATCACCCTTGATGCAGCGAGATGACCCGCGAAAGCTCCTCGGCGGGCACCGTCGCCCCCACGGCCGCCTGTGGTGCGGCCTCCGGCATCGCGGCAGGCACGGCGGTGGGTTCAGCGACGGTGCGAGCCGGCACGGACAGGCCCTGCCGATCCAGCGCTTTCAGCATCAGTGCCTGCGCCGCCGAGAGCCGCGGCAGGCTCGTCTCGAGCAGCGACAGTCGGTCGGCGAAGAGCTCGGTCTGCGCCGCCGCCGCGCGCAGCGCAATCATCTGAGCCGCGATCTCCTCGGCATGGGCCCGGGCCTCGTCGGCGCTGGCGGGCACCGGGCGCGCCTCGATCTCGGCCAGCCGCGCCTCCAGCGGCGCCATCCGCGCCGCGACGGCGGCAACCGCCGCGTCCTTCTGCGCATGGAGCTCCGCCAGCTGGTCGGAGATCTCCGCGAAAGGCCGCGCGTCGCGGGCGATCGCCTGCAGCTCCGCCAGCCTGCCGTCCGCCGCTCCCTGCGCCGCCTGCAGCGCCGCGATCCGCACGCCAAGCTCGCTCAGCGCCGCCTGCGGGTCCGCCGCCTCCAGCGCCGCGATCCGCGGGCCCGATGCGGCTATCCCGTCGGACATCTGCACCAGCCGGCTTTCAAGCGGCGCGATCCGCCCGAACACCGCTTCCATCATCGCGTCCTTTTCCGAACGCAGCCGCGCCAGCTCGGCCCGGAGCCCGTCCAGCGGATCCTCGGCCGGGGTCTCCAACGCGCCGATACGCACCAGCAGCGTCTCGAGCCGCCCCTCAATGGCCTCCTGCGCCGCCCGCGGATCCCTCGCCGCCAGATCGGCCTCCATGGTGACGAGCCGACCCTCGAGCGGGGCCAGGCGCGCCAGCAGGTCGCCGGCGGCCGCATCCTTTTCGGCCTGCAGCTCCGCAAGCTGCCCGGCGATCGCCGTGAGCGTCGGCTCGGTCGGCAGCTCCAGGTCGGCGAGGCGGGCCTGCACCGCCTCCAGCCGTTCAGCGAACCGGGCGAGTGCGCTGCGCGGATCGGCCTGGGCCAGATCGCGCTCCATCAGATCAAGCCGTGTTTCCAGCGGCGCCAGAAGCGCCGGCAGCCGCTCGGCCACTGCGTCCTTCTGGGCATAGAGCCGCGTGAGCTGCTCCGAGATCTCGGCGAAGGGGTTCTCCCGCGGCGCCTCGAGCGCGGCCAATCGCGCCTCGTGAGCACCGCGCACCGCGTCTAGACGCTCGGCGAACCGCGTCAGCAGCGCCTCGGGGTCGAGCCCGGCAAGGTCGCGCTCGAAAGCGGCCAGCCGTTCCTCCAGCGGCACCAGAAGCGCCGGTAGCCGCTCGGCCACCGCGTCCTTCTGTGCATAGAGCCGCGTGAGCTGCTCCGAGATCTCGGCGAAGGGGTTCTCTCGCGGCGCCTCGAGCGCGGCCAATCGCGCCTCGTGCGCACCGCGCACCGCGTCCAGACGCTCGGCAAACCGCGTCAGCAGCGCCTCGGGGTCACGACCCGCGAGGTCACGCTCGAAAGCCGCCAGCCGTTCCTCCAGCGGGGCAAGTCGCGTCAGCACGGCGTCGACCGCCGCATCCTTCTGCGCATAGAGCTGGGTCAGCTGCGCCGAGATTTCCGCGAACGGGTTTTCCTGCGGGGCTTCAAGCGCTGTGATTCGTGCCTCCTGTGCCTCGCGCACCGTCTCCAGCCGCACAGCGAACCCCTCGAGCGCCGCTTGCGGGTCGGCGGCTGCAAGGTTGCGCTCGATGCCGGCGACCCGCGTCTCCAGCGGGGCCAGGCGGGTAAAGACCGCCTCGACGGCCGCGTCCTTCTGGGCGTAGAGCCGCGTGAGCTGTTCGGAAATCTCGGCGAAGGGGTTCGCCTCCGGCGTTTCGAGCCGCGCCATGCGTGCCTGGATTGCTTCCAGGCGCTCGGCGAACCTCTCGACGGCGGCGCGGGGGTCGACCTCGCGCGCATGGGTCTCGATCGCTCCGAGCCGTGCCTCCTGCGCTGCCTGCATGGCGTCGAGCCGCGCTCCGAATGCGTCCAGAAGCGGCTGCGGGTCGCGGCCTTCGACCGCCATCTCCAGCGTTGCAAGGCGCAGGCGCACGGGCTCGACCTCGGCCACCACTGCGCCCACGTTGGCGCCCGATTCAGTCGCCTGCGCGGTCCGCAGCTCCTCGAGCCGCTGCTCCAGCGGCGCCAGTCGCTCCAGTACCGCGGCCAGGGCAGTGTCCTTGTGCTCGATCAGCCTGTTGAACTGGCCGGCCAGCGCCGCACCGGGCTCGGTGGCCTCCAGCGCCGCGATCCGCGCGGTCAGGCCGGCCTCGGCGGCGGCCTGTCCCGCCTGGGTCGCATCGACCCGCGCGGCCAGGCTCTCGACGATCCCACGCACCTCTGCCGTGCTGCCCATCTGCTCGAGCGTGCGCAGCCGCGCGCGCAGCTGGTCGAGCCCCGCCATGGCGGTTTCCATCGCGGCGTTCTTGTCGCGGACGAGCGCAAGCAGGGATCCGGCCATCGCCTGCAACTTCTCGTCGGCGTTGCCGGTTCCGATGCAGTCCACCATCTCGCCGAGCCGGCCCTCGAGCGCCTCGACCCGCTGCTCCAGCCGGCGCGCCATCGGATCGGCCACGGTCGCGACCGCGCCGGCGGCCTTTGGCGAGGCCGAAGCTGCCGTGGCACTTGCAGCCGTGTTCGCGGCCTCGGCGCTACTTGCCGTATTGCGGGCCAGCCTCCGGCGTCGCCGCCGCAACGACCATCCCCAGGCCAGGAGGAAGAGGCCTACCGCGCAGAGCGCCAGCACCATCAGGACCGAGATTTCCGACATCATCATGTTCCGGTTCCGCACCGCCTCGTTCCGCGCCAAAGCTCGGGCAATATGGTTAGAGCGCGGTTAACGTTACCGTCCGGTTAGCCATGGGCGACAGGCATCGGGGGAGGTGCGGGCGCCATGGCGTGGAAAGCACACTCTTAACCGTGAATCAGATACCCTCTCCCCCTGTGCCTCGGGATGCGGTAAACAGAGTCTTAATAGGGTGTAGGGGTACTTACGATGTTTGACAGAGTGCGCTTGTATGCGCGCGGCCTGGCCTTCGCCGCCGCGCTGACAATGGGTTCCGCGGCGGTTGCCGCTTCCCTCAATATCACCTCGTTCGCGCCGTCCGACGTTTCGGGCGCGCTGACATACTCCCAGTCGCTGCAGAAGTCCGGCGAGGCCTCGGTCCACGAGGACTTCGAGAGCTTCAACGCCTGGGGAACCGCCGGCGGAACGCAGAATCCGCTGACCAATGTCGGGGCCTTCACCTCCATCGGTGGCAAGGGCCAGGGCAGCTCGGTGGTCGGCAATGCCAAGCATCTCCAGGTCCGTGGCGATGCGCCGATGGCCTGGAACCGGGTCAACACCACCGACGGTGGCAACAACTGGCTCGACAGCAACGACACCTATGGCATGAACTGGGAGGTCGGCGGTCTGCCGGCGTTCAACGCGCTGTCCTTCATCCTGACCGACGTCGCGGATCAGGGGGGCAAGTTCTCGATCAAGATCGGGGACACGCTGTTCTCCGAGGTGCTCGGCGGTAGCGGCCGTCTGGTCGACGGTGGCATCTATGTCGTCAGCATCCTGCTGCCCGAGGCGGTGAACTCGCTGACCGTGCTGCTGCAGAACAGCACGCTCAAGGACGGCTTCGGCATCGACCACATCCGTGTCGCGCTCGAGCAGCCCAGCCCGGTTCCGCTGCCGCCGGCCGTGCTTCTGATCGTCGCCGGCATGGGCGCGATCGCGGTGGTGCGCCGCCGCCGCACCGCGGCCGCCTGATTACCGACGTCTGAGATCTCGCCCTGGGCAGAACGCCCTGGGGGTTGTTCCGGATACCGACGGCCCACCCTGACCAGGGTGGGCCGTTCTTCGTTATCCGGTCCCCCAACAGTCGGCGGGGCCCGCCCCGGGCCGGTTCAGCCGGGCTGGCCAACGCTGGCCGCGGTGCGGATCGGGAGAAGCCAGCGCGCGGGCGGCGCAGGGCGGCGCCCGGGTCCATGCGCGAGGACTCAGTGGGAGGGCGCTATCGCCCGGCATCCTGCCGTAGCCGCCCGGCCCCGCATCAGGCCGTGGCTGGCCGCCTGGCATCCTGCCGCGGCCACCGCCGGACTATGCCGCCGGGGCGGGCGCCGGGGTTTCGCGGATCGGCAGGTGCAGCAGTGCCGAGAAAGCGCCGACCCCGACCCCGATCCACCAGACCAGCGTGTAGGTGCCGGTGATGTCGTAGAGCGCGCCGCCCAGCCAGACGCCCATGAAGCCGCCGAGCTGGTGGCTGAAGAACACGAGCCCGTAGAGCGTGCCCATGTAGCGGATGCCCCAGATCTGCGCGACCAGCCCGCTGGTCAGCGGCACCGTCGCCAGCCAGAGCGAGCCCATCAGCGCCGAGAAGATCAGCACGCTCGCAGGCGTCATCGGCGAAAGGATGAAGGCCGCCGCCACCACCGTCCGCGCCAGATAGATCTGCGCCAGCAGATACTTCTTCGAATAGCGGTTCCCCAGCCAGCCGGCCGCCAGCGTGCCGCCGATATTGGCCATGCCGATCACGGCGATCGAGATCGCCCCCAGCGCCGAGGTCGTGGTGATCCCGATCGCCGCGAGCACCCCGCCCGGGTCGATCGGCCCGCAGACCTCGGTGACGAAGGCGGGAAAGTGCGCGGTGATGAAGCCGAGCTGGTAGCCGCAGGAGAAGAAGCCGAGAAAGATCAGGATGAAGGACGGATCCCGCACCGCCCGGCCGACGATCACGCCCATGGGCTCGCCTGCCGCCGCTGCGGGTGCCGCCCGCGTGGGACCCGCGATCATCGGCAGGAAGACGAGCGAGAGCGCCACCAGAATCGCGAAGATCACGAAGACCGAGCTCCAGGGCATCACCCCGAGCAGCGCCTCGGCTAGCGGCGGGCCCACCACCTGCCCGGCGGAGCCGGCGGCGGTGGTGATGCCGAGCGCCATCGAGCGGTTCTCGGGCGAGGCGGCCCGCCCGACGATCGCGAGAAGGACCCCGAACCCGGTGCCCGCGATCCCGAAGCCTATCAGGATGTTCAGGAGCTGATGCCCCTCGGGCGTGATCGCCGTCGCCGAGAGCAGCAGCCCGGCGACGTAGAAGATCACGCCCAGCACGATCGCCTTGCGGTCGCCGAATCGCTCGGCGATGGCGGAGAAGATCGGCTGGCCGACGCCCCACGCGAGGTTCTGGATGGCGATGGCGAGCGAGAAATCCGCCCGTGGCCAGCCGAAATCCTGCGCGATCGGAATCTGGAACACCCCGAAGCTGGCGCGGACGGCGAAGCTGATCAGAAGAACCATGCAGCTCGCGATCAGGACGGGGGTGATCAGCGCGGCGCGCGGGGCGGTCGTGGTCATGGTCTGGTCCGGAACGGCACCGGCCTGCCGCCGGGCGGTGGATGCTGCGCGCGGGCGAAGGCGGCGTCAAAGGATTTTGCGTGAGCCTGCCCATCATGGGTCGTGATGGCCGCCGCGCCGGCGTGCCCGCGCAAGGGTGCGCACATGTGCGCAAAAAATATGCCATTGAAATCACGTATGAATTCAGGACAGGTAAGGATTAGGAAAGGTTTGGGGCGCACCGCGGGCACGTATGTCGGACCCGCCCGGGCTTGGCGGCGGCGACCGGCGGCGCTAGGGGTTCTCCCGGAGGTGCCGCCGATGACCGACTATCTTTTCCGCGAGGACGCCTATCTCGAGACCTGCACCGCGCGAGTGGTGGCGACCGGCCCCGAGGGGATCGAGCTCGACCGGACGGTCTTTTATGCAGCCTCGGGCGGCCAGCCCGGCGATACCGGAACCATGGAGACGGGGCAGGGGAGCATCGCCATCATCGGCGCCGTGCATCCCGACGGCGACCGAGGGCGCATCCTGCATCTGGTCGAACCCGGCACCGCCCTGCCGGAACCGGGGTCGCAGGTCACGCTTGCCCTCGACTGGGACCGCCGTCACCGGCACATGCGCATGCACAGCGCGCTGCACCTGCTGTCGGTGGTGCTGCCCTTCGGGGTGACGGGCGGTGCGATCGGCGCCGAGAAGGGCCGGCTCGACTTCGACATGGCCGAACCGCCAGCGGATCTGGCCGCGATCGAGGCAGAGCTGAACGCGCTGGTGGGCGGCGATCTGAACGTCACCAGCGAGTGGATCACCGAGGCGGATCTGGCCGCCCGTCCCGAGATGGTCAAGACGATGAAGGTCCAGCCCCCCGCGGGCCAGGGGCGGATCAGGCTGGTGCGCATCGGCGCGGGCGAGGAAACGGTGGACCTCCAGCCTTGCGGGGGCACGCATGTGCGCAACACCTCCGAGATCGGCCGGCTGCGCCTTGGCAAGATCGAGAAGAAGGGCCGTGAGAACCGGCGCGTGAACCTGCATTTCGCCGACTGACGTCATGTCCGGCGGACCGATTGCCCTCTACCGCGCGCGGGTGGCGGACGGCACGATCGAGGCCGACCCGGCGCAGCGCCGTGCGGTCGAGGAGCTGCAGCTGCTGCACATGCGGCTGAAGGACTACAATCCGGCCCGGCCGAAGCGTGTCGGCCTCGGCCTCTTTGGCTGGGGCCGCGACCGGCTGGAGGTGAAGCCGGTGCCCGGCCTCTATCTCTATGGCGACGTCGGCCGCGGCAAATCGATGCTGATGGATCTGTTCTTCGAAGGTGCGCCGGTGACGCCCAAACGCCGGGTCCACTTCCACGCCTTCATGCAGGAGGTCCATGCCGCGATCCATGCGGCCCGCGCCCGCGGCGAGGGCGATCCGGTGCGCCCGGTGGCCGACGCCATCGCCGATGGCGCGACGCTGCTCGCCTTCGACGAGATGCAGATCACCGACATCACCGACGCGATGCTGGTGGGCCGGCTCTTCGAGCGGCTGTTCGAGCGCGGCGTGGTGGTCGTTGCGACCTCGAACCGCCACCCGGACGATCTCTACAAGGACGGGCTGAACCGCCACCTGTTCCTGCCCTTCATCGCCATACTCAAGGAGCGGATGGACATCTTCCAGCTCGCCGGCGCCACCGACCACCGCCTCGATCGGCTGGCCGGCGCGCCGGTCTGGTACAGCCCGCTCGGCGCGGCGGCCACGGGCGCGCTCGACGCCGCCTGGGCGAGCATCGCCCGTGGCGCGGGCACGCCGCTCACGCTGCATGTCCAGGGGCGAGAGGTTGTCCTGCCCCGCCACTGGGGCGGCGTGGCGCGGGCCTCGTTCACCGACCTCTGCATCAGGCCGCTCGGCCCGGCCGACTATCTGGCCGTGGCCGAGGCAGTGCGGGTGCTGATCCTCGACGACATCCCGCTCCTGTCCCGATCGAACAACAACGAGGCCAAGCGCTTCGTCACCCTGATCGATACGCTCTATGAGGCGCGGGTGAAGCTGATCGCCTCGGCGGCCGCCGAGCCGGCAGCCCTCTACCCGGAGGGCGAGGGTGCCTTCGAGTTCCACCGCACCGTCTCACGGCTGGAAGAAATGCGCAGCGCCGACTGGGCGGCGGGCTGAGGATCACCCCCGCCGGCGGACGCCCCCGATCTCGCGCATGCGGGGGCCGCCGGCCGCCTTGCGGTCCACCTCGAACTGGCCGGTCGCCTCGATCAGGTCGCTGAGCCGCGCGTGCCCGTAGCTGCGGGTGTCGAACTCGGGCGAGAGGTTAGTCAGCGTGCTGCCGACGCCGCCGAGCGGGATCCAGCCGTCCTCGCCCTCTTCCAGCTGCGCGATCGCCTTGCGCAGGAGCGGCACGGCATCGGCCAGCGGATGCAGGCCCGGCTTCTGCGGCCGGCCGGGCGTCACCGGGGGCGGCACGAAGTTCTCGGTGAAGATGAAGCGCGAGCAGGCCTGGCGGAAGCTCTCGGGCGTCTTCGCCTGGCCGATCCCGTAGACCTCCAGCCCCTGCTCGCGGATGCGGGCGGCCAGCCGGGTGAAGTCGCTGTCCGAGGAGACCAGCACGAAGCCATCGAAGCGGCCCGAATGCAGGAGGTCCATGGCGTCGATGACCAGCACGATGTCGGAGGAATTCTTGCCCGAGGTATAGGCGAACTGCTGATAGGGCAGGATCGCGTGCCGGGCGAGAATGTCGGCCCAACCGCGCAGCCGGCTGTCGGAGAAATCGCCGTAGATGCGGCGCAGGCTGGCCTCGCCGATCTTGGCCACCTCGTCGAAGAGCGCATCGGCGACCTTCGACGAGGTGTTGTCCGCGTCGATCAGGACCGCGAGCTTCGGGCCTCGCTCGGCCATCAGCGGAGCCGTGCGAGCAGGCCGGCGCTCGCAAAGCCGTCCGGGGTGATGCCCTGCGAGGTCTGGAAGGCGCGGATTGCTCCCTGCGTCGCCGGTCCGATCACCCCGTCGGTCGATCCCGGGTCGAAGCCGCGCTCGTAGAGTCGCTGCTGCATCTCGATCTTCTCGCTGCGCGACAGCTCGCGCTCGCCGCGCGGCCAGGACTGCACGAATGGCCCGCCGCCCCCGATGCGGTCGGCGAGGTGGCCCACGCCCATCGCGTAGGAGGTGGCGTTGTTGTAGGTCTTGATGACGAAGAAGTTCTCGAAGATCACGAAGGCTGGCCCGTTGGCCCCGCCGGGTGCGATGATCGCGGCCGACCCGTGGTCCGGCACGGCGCCGCCGCCGGCCAGTGTCACGCCCCGGGCCCGCCAGTCCGCGACCGGCCGGCGGTTCGCCTGATGCGCGGCGGAATAGTCGAAGCCTGCCGGCAGCCGCACTTCGAGGCCCCAGGGGCGCTCGCGCTGCCAGCCGTTGCGCGCCAGATAATTCGCGGTCGAGGCCAGCGCGTCCGTGGGATCGCTGCCCCAGATGTCGCGCCGCCCGTCGCCGGTGAAATCGACCGCATAGGTGTGGAAGCTCGTCGGCATGAACTGGGTGTGCCCCATGGCCCCGGCCCAGGAGCCGACGAGGTTGCCGGGCGTCGTGTCGCCCGCCTGCAGGATCATCAGCGCCGCGAGGAGCTGCTCCTCGGCCCAGTCGCGCCGGCGACCCTCATAGGCCAGGGTGGCGAGGCTGCGGGTGACCGACATGGTCCCCATGAATCGGCCGTAGTTCGATTCCATTCCCCAGATCGCCAGGACCACGTCGCGATCGACCCCGAAGCGGGCCTCGATCGCGGCCAGGGTGTCGGCACGGCTGGCCCGCTGTGCACGGCCCGTCGAGACCCGGTCGGCAGAGGCGGCGCCGTCGATGTACTCCCAGATCGGTCGGGTGAATTCCGCCTGATGCCCGTCGAGCCGCACCACCTCGGGATTGACGCTCGCCCCGGCCAGGGCCTGGTCGAACACCTCCGCGCGCACGCCCGCGGCAAGGGCGCGGCGGCGGAAATCGCCCTGCCAGTCGGCAAAGCTCGCATAGCTGGCGGCGGGGGCGGCGATGCTGCGCGACAAGGGCGGAGCGCTTCTCTCGATCGGCTGGTTCGCCCCCGCCCCGCAACCCCCGGTTGCGAGAAGAAGGCAGAATGCGGCGATGGTGGTCCTGCCCAAGGGGCGTCTCCTGCTCGGTGGCGCTCGTTTTGCGCGCAGCCTACCCCGCCGCCGCCACAAAATAAAGTGGCCGCTCGCCATCGCGGTCGCAGGTATCGTGGAGGCGGCCCGGCGCCACGGCGGCACCGGGCCAGCCGGCGCGTCAGTCGATCGCGAAGCAGTAGAGCAGCCCGTCGCCGCCGGTGCCCTGCAGCGCCTCAAGGCCGCAGCCCCGCGACGGATGCGCCGCGTTCCACGACGTGCCCGTGGGCAGCGTCTCGGGGCCGGCGCGGTCATGGTGGCCGACCATGGCGGAGACGCCCTCGGGCGCCGAGCTCGTCCAGTCCTCGCAGGTCTCCGCCGCCCGGGTTCCGTCGGCCAGCGAGCCGGTCAGGATATCGTGCCGGTTCGGCGTCTCGCCGCGGCCGGTCACCACCGTGCCGGTCTCGTCGAGCGCGGTCTCCTGGGTGATGTTGTTGTCGTCGCTGTGGAGGTTGTCCACGTCAGTGGCGATCTCGACCGAATTGACGTTGTACCAGGGCCCCGTTCCGATGCGGTCGCGGGCATCCTCGGTGCTGGTGGACAGATAGGCGCGCCAGGTCTTGCCCGAGCCCGCGGCCGCGGCGAGCGCATTGCAATGCGCATCCGCCCCCTCGATGCCGCCGAGATCACCGCCGTTTCCGGGGTTCTGGCTGGTGATGAAGAAGCTCGCTTCCTGAGCGGCGGCGGCACTCGCCGTGATGATGCCGAAAGCGGCACAGACTGCAACGATGGGGCGCATGGGTCGTCTCCTCCTGGCGTGCTGGTTTGTGGGATCGCGGGCGATCCTGCGCGCCGACCCGCGCCGGCACACGACCCAAAGTTAAATAAGTGTTTGAATGCGAGCCATTCAAAAACCCGTGTCGGCGACTTGTCGCCCGACGCGCCGGGACCGGCCTATCGCCGCCCGCTGCTGCGGTCGCGCGACCGCGCCTTGGACAGTCGCCGCCGCGGCGCCCCACCGGCAGGACGCTTGGGCGGCGTGGGCACCCGGCGCCCTTCGACCTCCAGGAGCTCGAACAACAGCCCGCCGGTGATCGGCACTGCCTCGGCCAGACGGATTAGGGCGCGCTGCCCCAATCCCAGGACCCGGTGGCTGCGCTCGCCGGTCAGGGTCTGGCTGTCGGCATCGTAGTGGAAGAACTCGCGGCCCAGCGAGGAGATCGGCACCAGGCCATCCGCGCCGCTCTCGTCGAGCTTCACGAACAGGCCGAACCGCGCGATCCCCGAGATCGTGCCGGCAAACTCGGAGCCCACCCGGTCGGCCAGCCAGGCGGCCAGATAGCGGTCGGTCGTGTCGCGCTCGGCCATCATCGAGCGCCGCTCGGTCATGGAGATATGCTCGCCGGTATCCTCGAGCGTCTCTTCCTCCTCGTGGGTCAGCCCGTCGTCGCCCCAGCGATGCGCTCGGATCAGCGCCCGGTGCACGATCAGGTCGGCGTAGCGGCGGATCGGCGAGGTGAAATGCCCGTATTTCGGCAGGTTCAGGCCGAAATGCCCGAAGTTCTCCGGCGCGTAATAGGCCTGGGTCATCGAGCGCAGCACCGACATGTTGATCATCTCGGCATGCTCGGTGCCGGCCACGCCGTCGAGCAGGCGGTTGAGCTGCGCGGTCTGCAGCACCTGTCCCTTGGCGAAACTCATGCCCACGCTCTCGACCGCCTCGCGCAGCGCCTCGAGCTTCTCGGGGTTAGGCTCCTCGTGAACGCGGTAGAGGAGCCGCACCTTCTTCGCCTCCAGTGCCTCGGCCGCGGCCACATTGGCGAGGATCATGAAATCCTCGATCACCCGGTGCGCATCCAGCCGCTCGCGGAAGGCGACCGACAGAACCTTGCCGTCGTCGGACAGGATGATCCGCCGCTCGGGCAGGTCGAGGTTCAGCGGCTGGCGCTTGTCGCGCGCCCGCGCCGCCGCCCGCCAGGCCGCCCAGAGCGGCTTCAGCACCGGCTCCAGCAGCGGTCCGGCCGCATCGTCCGGCGCCCCGTCGATCGCCGCCTGCACCTGGCCGTAGGTGAGCGAACCGGCCGAGCGCATCAGGCCGCGCACGAAGCGGTGGCTGCGCTTCACGCCGTCCGCGCCCAGCACCATGCGCACCGCGATGCAGGGGCGCTCGACCCCCTCGTGCAGCGAGCAGAGATCGCCCGACAGGCTCTCGGGCAGCATCGGCACCACGCGGTCGGGGAAGTAGGTCGAGTTGCCCCGGCGCCGCGCCTCGCGATCGAGCGCCGAGCCGGGGGTCACGTAATGCGCCACGTCGGCGATCGCGACCCAGACCACATGCCCGCCGGGATTGGCCGGGTCCGTATCTGCCTCGGCATAGACCGCGTCGTCATGGTCGCGCGCATCCGCCGGGTCGATGGTGATCAGCGGCAGGTCGCGCAGATCCTCGCGCTTGCCGAGTTTCACCGGCTGCGCCACCGCCGCCTCGGCCAGCGCGCTTTCGGGGAATTCGTCCGGAATGCCATGCTCGTGGATGGCGATGAGCGAGACAGACCGCGGAGCCCAGGGGTCTCCCAGCCGGGCAATGATCCGCGCCTTCGGCAGGCCATGGGCGCGCGGCGGGCCGATCTGCTCGGCCTCGACCAGCTCGCCGTCGCGCGCGCCGGCCCGGTCGCCGGCGGCCACCTGCCAGTCGCGGTCGGTGCGTTTGTCGATCGCGGCGATCCGCCCGCCCGCCTCGCCGTCGTGGAAGATGCCGATCACCCGGCGCGGCCCCATGCCGATGCGCCGGATCACCCGCGCGACCAGCCGGGCCTCGGTCTCGCCGGCGTCCTCGGCGCTTACCATCCGCCCGAGCAGCCGGTCGCCGGCACCGAGCGCGGGATCGTCGCGGCGGGTCTGCACCAGAACGCGCGGCGGCGCGCTGTCGTCCTCCCACTCCGCCGGCTCGGCCCAGAGATCGCCCTGCGTATCCGGCCCGATTACGCGCAGCATCAGCACCGGCGGCAGGGCGCCCCGGGGGCGCATGTTGCGCCGGCGCTTCTCGATCGCGCCATCGCGCGCCATCTCGGCCAGCACCGCCTTCAGCCCGACCTTCGCCGCGCCCTTCAGGCCGAAGGCCCGTGCGATGTCGCGCTTGGAGGTGAGTGTGGGGTTCTCGCGCAAAAAGGCGAGAAGCTCCTCACGGGAGGGGATCCGCTTCATGCGCACCGCCTAGCACGATTGAACGACCCCCGGCAGCGGAAAATTCAACCGCCCACTGCGCGCGCCGGCGTCAGTCGTCGAGCCGGGGATACCAGTCGACGCCGCGCCCTTCGGGGGTGGTATCGAGCAGGATCCAGAGCGGGTTCATGTCCGGCGCGGAATGCGGGTCCTGGCCCGGATCGGCCACCTCCATGCCACCTTCGCCCGAATAGAAGTGGCGCACCGTCCCGTCGGCGCTCTTGTGAAACACCGCGTAGGCCGGGCTGTCGGCGTCGCGCTCGCCGTTGTAGTCCGCCCAGAAGTCGCCCGAGGGGTCGCTGTAGAGCGTCAGACCAGTCCAGCCGCGCTCGCGCGCCAGGTCGAGGATACGCCCGATCGGCGAGCGGGCGACAACGGCCAGCGCCGCGCGCTTTTCGATGTGGCGTGCCTCCCCGTCCCAGGCGTCGAGAAGGGAGGCGCACATCGGACAGACCTTGTCGCGTTCCGGCCCGTACATCATCCCGTAGACGATCAGCGTGTCGTGCGCGCCGAACATCTCCGTCAGCGTGACCGGCCCGTCCGCGCTCTCGAAGCGGTAGTCGCCGGCGGTGCCGCCCGGGGGCAGGGCGCGGCGCTGCGCCGCCACCCGCTGGATATGGCGGCGAAGCTCGATCTCCTCCGCCAGCAGCGCGGTGCGCGCCTTGCGATACTCGGGGCTCTCATTGGGCCAGGCTGCCGGCTTCAGCGCGGCCAACTCCGCAGCCGGTTTCAGTGTCTCGGTCGCCATGGGAAAGCTCCTCGTCTCTCAACGAGAGTCCTACGCATGATCGCGGGGAAGGTTGCCGACGCGGGCCGGCGCGTCCTCGATCAGGCGCGCCCGCCGCCGGCCGACAACAGACGCGGGTCGATATGGATCGACTGCAGCGCCGCCTCCCATTTGCCCGCATCGGGCATCTCGAAGATCAGGCCGGGATCGGCGGGGGCGATCAGCCAGCCGTTCGCGGCGATCTCGCCCTCGAGCTGGCCCGGACCCCAGCCGGAATAGCCAAGCGCCATCAATGCCCTGTCCGGCCCGTTGCCCTTCGCCATGTCCTGCAGCACGTCGAGCGTCGCCGTCATCGCGAACCCGCCGCCGACCTTGAGGCTGGCGCCGTTCGCATCGTACTCGGCCGAATGCAGCACGAACCCGCGCACATGCTCCACGGGCCCGCCGAAATGCACCCGTATGCCGCTGACATCCGCCGCCGGCTCGATCTTCAACTGCTTGAGGAGATCCCGGAACTTCAGCTCCGGCGCCGGCTTGTTGACGATCAGCCCCATCGCGCCTTCGCCCGAATGCGCGCAAAGGAAGATCACGGAGCGATGGAACCGCGGATCGCCCATGCCCGGCATGGCGACCAGCATCTGGCCATCGAGGAAACCGGTGGTGCTGTCCATGCTGATAGAATGGTGCGCGGCCGCTGCCTTGACAAGCGCGTGTCTCTGGCGCCACCCCTCGCCGCAATGTGACTGCCCGGCGGCGCTGATGGGCTTACCTTCCGCCAAGGACCCGGCCTATGCCAACGGGATGCCACATTCGATGCGAACCGTTCTCACCCTGCTCACCCTGGCCATCGCCGGACCCGCGGCGGCGCAATCCCTGCTGCTTCCCGGCGCCACGCCCGCCTCGCCGGCCGAGGTGCGGCTGATCGAGGGCTGGCAGGCGGCGGATGGAAGCCATGTCGTCGGACTGGAGATCCGCCTCGCGCCAGGCTGGTACACCTACTGGCGCGTGCCCGGCGATGCCGGGATTCCGCCGGTGCTCGACTGGTCGGGTTCGACGAACCTCGCGGGCGTGCGCCACGAATGGCCCCGACCGACCGTCTTCGACAGTTTCGGCATGAGAACCATCGGCTATTCCGAGGGCCTCGTCCTGCCGGTCGTGCTTACCCCGGCCCGGGCGGATGCGCCGGTGGACGTCGCCCTCGATCTCTTCTTCGGCGTCTGCGACGAGATCTGCATCCCCGCCGAGGCCCGGATCGAGGCGCAGCTGGCACCCGGCCGCGCGCCGACTGGCCGCGCGCGCATCGACGCCGCTCGCGCCGACCGGCCGCGCACCGCGGCCGAGGCGGGCGTGACCGAGGTCAGCTGCGGGATCGCCCCCGGACCGAAGGGGCCCGAGATCGTGGCGAACGTGACCTTCGGCGCCGGCACCGCGCCTGGTCCGCTGGTCGTGATCGAAGCCGGCCAGGCGGGGCTCAGGATCGGCCCGGCCGAAAGCCGCAGCGATGGGCACACCATCTCGGCGCGGGCGGCGGTCCACAGCAGCGGCAGCGGCGGGCCGGTCATCGACCGCAATGCGCTGCGCCTCACCGTCATCGGCCCGAGCCGCGCCGTCGAGATCGAGGGCTGCCGCGCCGCCGGGTGATCCCGCACGGCGCCGGCTTGCACAAGCGCGCGGACCGGCGGATGATCGCGGCATGGAGGTGCCGCGCTGATCGACATCCGCTGGTCAGGGACCGAGGACAGCCCCGCCTTGGCGGCCCTGCATCGCGATGCCTGGCGCTACGCCTATGCCGGGGTCATTCCGGGCCCGGTGATCGAGCACATGATCGCGCGCCGCGGGCCGCGATGGTGGCAGGCGATGCACGGCGGCGGCGGCCGCGCGATCGTTCTCGATCTGGACCGCGCACCGGTGGGCTATGCGACGATCGGGCGCAGCCGGGGGCCGGGGGGCATGCAGCGCCGGCCGGAGGGCGAGATCTACGAGCTTTACCTGCGCCCGGAATGCCATGGCGTCGGAATCGGGCGCCGGCTGTTCGATGCCGCACGCGACCGGCTGAACAGGGCGGGTTTCGCCGGAACGCTCGTCTGGTCGCTCGCCGACAACGACCTCGGGTGCCGTTTCTACCGCGCCATGGGCGGGACCGAGGCCGCCCGGGGCCGCGCGGTTCTGGGCGGCGTCACGCTGGGAAAGCTCGGATTCGTCTGGTCCTGATCCGTCCGCGCATTTCCTGCTGACTTGGCGGCGCACTCGCGTTATGGTGGATCGCAGGTGATTTGACGAGGAGTCATGGGCTTGCGCCAGTTTCTTGCCATAGCTCTGGCCCTCGCCCTTGCGGCCTGCGGCGGCTCGCGCGCGCCGGCACCCGAAAGCCGCGCCGTCACCGGCCCGGCGCCGGTCTTCGGCGACCACAAACCGCATGACTGGACGACCATCCGTCCCTGGGACTACCAGGTGCATGGCATCGACGTCTCCAAATGGCAGGGCGACATCGACTGGCACCAGGTGCGCGCCTCGGGCGTTTCCTTCGCCTTCATCAAGGCCACCGAGGGTGGCGATCATGCCGACGAGCGTTTTGCCGAGAACTGGGCGGCCGCGCGCCAGGCCGGGGTCCCGCGCGGCGCCTATCACTACTACTACTTCTGCCGCACGCCGCAGGAGCAGGCGCGCTGGTTCGCCACCAACGTGCCGCCCGAGCGCGGCGCCCTGCCGCCGGTCCTCGATGCCGAGTGGACGCCCGAATCCCGCACTTGCCGCCGCCGGCCCGATCCCGAGACCGTGCGCGCCGAGATGGCGGTCTATCTCGCCGAGGTCGGCCGGCACTATCGCAAGCGGCCGGTGATCTACACCACGGTCGACTTCTATCGCGACAACGAGCTCTGGAAGATGAGAGGCGAGAAGTTCTGGCTGCGCTCGGTCGCCAACCATCCTTCGGTCGTCTATCCCGGGCAGGACTGGCATTTCTGGCAATACACCGGAACCGGCATGGTGCCGGGGATCCGCGGCCGCACCGACATCAACGCCTTCGGCGGCAGCCCCGCGGAATGGCGCCAGTGGCTGACCGCTCACGCACAGTGATGAAATGCGCCCGCCCGCGCGTCTTCATGCGGCTCCTCCCACACCTTTGGTGTTTTAGATCAATGCATTGAGCCAGGCGATGCTCTATCGCCGGCACTGACTGGCGCGGTCACGCCCCAAAAATCCTTGCGCACCGGGGGCCTTCCAACGGACAAGACGTCACGATCGCGCGGCGGCTCGGCTGCAAGCGCGACAGGACGGGGAGGAGCCTGCACCATGCCCGACGATCCGCGGCCCGAGCCCTGTTTCGACACCGCCCATCTCGGCCATGTCGAGCTTCTGACCGACCGCCCCGAGGAGAGCCTCGATTTCTTCGTGCGGGTCTACGGGCTCACCGAGAGCGGGCGCGAGGGGGGTTCGGTCTATCTGCGCGGCTGGGACGACTACGAGTTCCACAGCCTGAAGCTGACCGCCTCGAACACCACCGGCATGGGGCACGCGGCCTATCGGGCCTCGTCGCCCGCGGCGCTGGAGCGGCGGGTTGCGGCGATCGAGCGGATGGGCTGCGGGATCGGCTGGGTCGAGGGCGACCTCGGCCACGGGCGGGCCTATCGCTTCCACAGCCCGGACGGGCATATCTTCGAGATCTACTACGACACGGTGAAGTACCGCGCTCCCGAAGGCGAGCGGCCGGCGCTGAAGAACATCGCCCAGCGCTACCATGGGCGCGGCGTGGCCGTGCGGCGGATCGACCATTTCAACCTGCTCGCCCGCGACGTGGCGGCGATGCGCGACTTCCTCACCGGTGCGCTCGGCAGCCGGGTGACCGAGCAGATCGTGCTCGACAGCGGGCGGTTGGCCGGCTGCTGGTTCACGGTCAACAACAAGAGCTACGACGTCGCGGTGACCGAGGACCATGCCGGCGCCGCAGGGCGCTTCCACCACATCACCTATGCGGTCGACCAGCGCGACGACGTGCTGCGGGCGGCGGACGTGTTCCTGGAGAACGGCGTCTTCATCGAGCAGGGGCCGCACAAGCACGCCATCCAGGGCACGTTCTTCCTCTACGTCTGGGAGCCTGCCGGCAATCGGGTGGAGGTTGCGAATGCGGGCGCGCGGCTTATCCTGCAGCCGGACTGGGAAGCCGTCACCTGGACGGAAACGGAACGCAAGAAGGGGCAGGCCTGGGGGCTCAAGACGATCCCGAGCTTCCATACCCACGGAACACCCCCGGTAAAGGAGGACTAGATGCCAAGGCGGAGCGCGCTGGTTGTCAGCGCCCATTCGGCCGATTTCGTCTGGCGCTGCGGCGGCGCCATCGCGCTGCACCAGGAGCAGGACGTGGACGTGACCATCGTCTGCCTCTCCTACGGCGAGCGGGGTGAAAGCGCGAAGCTGTGGAAGCAGGCGGGGGCCAGCCTCGAGAGGGTGAAGGACGCGCGGCGGCGGGAGGCCGAGGACGCAGCAAAGGCGCTGGGCGCGCATGACATCCGCTTCTTCGACCTCGGGGACTATCCGCTGGTCGTCGACGAGGCGGCGAAGTTCCGGCTGGTCGAGGTGATCCGCGAGGTGCAGCCCGACTTCATGCTGACCCATTCGATGGACGACCCCTACAACACCGATCACCCGCTGGCGGCCCGTGTGGCGCTCGAATGCCGGATGATCGCCCAGGCCTGGGGGCACAATCCGGGCGAGAAGGTGCTCGGCGCCCCGCAGCTCTATCTCTTCGAGCCGCATCAGACCGAGCAGTGCGGCTGGAAGCCGGACACGATCCTCGACATCACGCCCGTGTGGGAGAAGAAGAAGGCGGCGATCGAGTGCATGGAGGGGCAGCAGCACCTCTGGCACTACTACACCAACGTCGCCGAGAACCGGGCGAACCAGTTCCGCCGCAACTCGGGCGGGCAGGCCGGCGGGCGCGAGGCGAAGTATGCCGAAGCCTTCCAGTCGATTTTCCCGCGCACGGTGGACACGCTGTGACGGGCATCGTGGTGCAGAACATCGAGCGGGTCGCGGCAGAGACGGCCCAGGGCCTTGCCGCCACCGGGGTCTCGACCGTCCATGAGGTGATGGGCCGGCGCGGGCTCATGCGCGCCTGGATGCGGCCGATCTGGGCCGGGGCGCGCATCTGCGGGCCGGCGGTCACCGTGTCGGTGCCGCCGGGCGACAACTGGATGATCCATGTGGCGATCGAGCAGACCCGAGCCGGCGACGTGCTGGTCGTTGCGCCGACCAGCCCCTGCGAGGACGGCTATTTCGGCGATCTGCTCGCCACTTCGCTGATGGCGCGCGGGGTGCTGGGCCTCGTGATCGACGCCGGCGTGCGCGACGTGCGCGACCTGACCGCGATGGGCTTTCCGGCGTGGTCGAAGGCCGTCTCGGGGCAGGGGACGGTGAAGGAGACGCTGGGCTCGGTGAACGTGCCGATCGTCTGCGCGGGGGCGCTGGTCCACCCCGGTGACGCGATCCTCGCGGACGACGACGGGATCTGCGTTGTGCCCCGCGCCGAGGCCGCGACGGCCATGGCCGCCGCCCAGGCCCGCGAGGCCAAGGAGGCAAGCGCGCGCGAGCGGTTCGCGGCCGGCGAGCTCGGCCTCGACATCTACGGGATGCGTGAGGAGCTTGCGGCCAAGGGCCTGAAGTATGTCTGAGGACGTGCCCTGCATGTGGATGCGGGGCGGCACCTCCAAGGGCGGCTACTTCCTCGCGGAAGACCTGCCGGCCGATCCCGCCGATCGCGACGCGATCCTCCTGCGCATCATGGGTTCGCCGGATGCACGCCAGATCGACGGTCTGGGCGGGGCCGATCCGCTGACCTCCAAGGTCGCGGTCGTGCGGCGCTCGGCACGGCCGGGCGTCGATGTCGACTACCTGTTCCTGCAGGTTTTCGTGGACCGGCCGGTGGTCACCGATGCGCAGAACTGCGGCAACATTCTCGCGGGCGTAGGGCCGTTTGCGATCGAGCGCGGGCTGGTGGCGGCCGCGGAGGGCCGCACCGAGGTGCGCATCCACATGGAGAACACCGACCAGGCCGCCGTCGCCACGGTAGAGACGCCGGGCGGGCGGGTGCGCTATGACGGCACCGCCCGCATCGACGGCGTTCCGGGGACGGCGGCGCCGGTGCCGATCGTCTTCGAGGACACGGCCGGCTCCTCCTGCGGGGCTTTGCTGCCGACCGGGCGGCCGGTGGACGAGATCGACGGCGTGGCAGTGACGATGATCGACAACGGGATGCCGGTGGTGGTGCTCGCCGCGACGGATCTCGGGGTGACCGGGCAGGAGACACCGGCCGAGCTGGAAGCGAATGCCGAGCTGCGCCGACGGCTGGAGACGATCCGGCTGGCGGCAGGGCCGCTGATGAACCTCGGCGATGTCACGGACAAGTCGGTGCCGAAGATGACGCTCGTCTCCGCGGCGCGCGCTGGCGGCGCGATCGCCACCCGCACCTTCATCCCGCACCGCTGCCACAGCTCCATCGGCGTGCTCGGCGCGGTCAGCGTCGCCTCTGCCTGCCTGCTGCCGGAGGGACCCGCCGCAGGGCTCGCCTGCATTCCGGCGGGGCAGGAGAAGACGCTCTCGATCGAGCACCCGACCGGCGAGATGTCGGTGGTCGCCACGATGGACGGGGACGAGGTGCGCCGGGTCGCGGTCCTGCGCACGGCGCGCAAGCTGTTCGACGGCATGGTCTTCCCGTGAGGATCGCCTTCATCGGCTTCGGCGAGGCGGCGCACGCCTTCCGGGCGAGCCTGGCCGCGGCCGATCCGACGCTCGCCTTCACCTGCTACGACGCCCTGTTCGGCACCGAGGGCATGGACGGGCCTACGGCGAGGGCAGCCCGCGATGCCGGGGTGCTGCCGGCCCCTTCGCCCGCTGAGGCCGTCGCGGGGGCGGACTGGGTGATTGCGGCGGTAACGGCGAGTTCCAGCCTGGAGGCGGCGGCGTCGGTGGCCGAAGCGCTGGGCCAGGGGCAGGTGTTCCTCGACATCAACTCGGTCTCGCCAGCGCGCAAGCAGGCGACGGCGGCGCTGATGCCGGCGGGCGTCGCCTATGTCGACACGGCGGTGATGGCGCCGGTGCATCCCCACGGCCATCGCGCGCCGGTCCTGCTGGCGGGAGAGCTTGCGCCCGGGCTGGTCGACGAGCTCACCCGTCTCGGGTTTCGCTTCGAGGTGATCGGGCCGCAGGTCGGCTCCGCGGCGGCGATCAAGCTCGCACGCAGCGTCTTCGTCAAAGGGCTGGAGGCCATCACCATCGAGGCACTCATGGCCGCGGAGGCGGCCGGCTGCCTCGATACGGTCGCCCGTTCGCTCGCCGGCTCCTATGCCGGGCTCGGCTGGCCAGGTTTTGCCGCTTACCAATTCGAGCGGGCCATGACCCATGGGCAGCGGCGGGCGGCGGAGATGCGCGAGGGCGGCGCGATGCTCGACGAGCTCGGCCTCGACGGAGGGCTGGCGCGTGCCGTTGCGGCGGTGCATGAACGCACGGGCGCGTCGCCCGACCGGGCGCGCATCACGGAGATCATGACACGGATCGCCGCGGCGACCGGGGAGCGCTGAGCCTCCTTCGCCGCGGTGGAGGAGGACTTGCATGACCGCAACCATCGTCGCCGAGACCGAGAAGGACCAGGCCGCCGCCTGGTTTGCCGATCTGCGCGACCGCATCTGCGCGGCCTTCGAGGCGCTGGAGGATTCACTGGACACCGGGCCCTTCGCGGGCCTGCCGGCCGGCCGCTTCGAGCGCAAGGAGACGCGCCGCGCCGGCGAGGAGGGCGAGGACGCCGGCGGCGGGGTCATGTCGGTGATGCGCGAGGGCCGGGTCTTCGAGAAGGTGGGGGTGAACATCTCCACCGTCTACGGCCGGCTGGCACCCCAGGCGCAGCGCAGCCTGACCGCGCGCAAGGAAATCCCCGGCCTGGCCGAGGATCCGCGCTTCTGGGCCAGCGGGATCAGCCTCGTCGCGCACATGCGCTCGCCGCGCACGCCGGCGGTGCACATGAACACGCGCATGTTCTGGACGCCGGGCGCCTGGTGGTTCGGCGGCGGCGCCGACCTCAACCCCGCGATCGAGATGGCGGAGGATACGGCGTTCTTTCATGCCCGGCTGCGGGAGGCCTGCGATGCCCATGACGCGGGCTACTATCCGCGGTTCAAGGAATGGGCGGACGAGTATTTCCTGATCCGCCACTGGAACGAGCCGCGCGGGGTGGGGGGCATCTTCTACGACGACATCTGCACCGGCGACTGGGAGGCGGATTTCGCCTTCACGCAGGACGTGGGCCGGTCCTTTCTCGCCGCCTTCCCGCCGATCACCGAACGGCGGATGCGCGAGACCTGGACCGAGGAGGAGCGCGAGATCCAGCTGGTGAAGCGCGGGCGATATGCCGAGTTCAACCTGGTCTATGACCGGGGCACGAAGTTCGGGCTGGAGACGGGGCACAACCCCGAGGCGGTGCTGATGTCGCTCCCGCCGGTGGCGAAATGGCCGTGAGGCAGGACGGTTGAGCGGCGCGGCGGCAGGGACGGCCCCTGCCGCCTGACGCTCCTGCGCAGGCGGCAGGGCGGCGAAGCGGCGGATGCAGCGCAAAGGCGCCCGCGGCCGCCCGCGACCTGCTGGAACCGCGACCTTCGGTTAGGCGAAGCTGGATGTGCGGGATCGGATGCCCCCCACGACAAGTCTAGCCAGCTCCTAGCCGTCCACGCGGATGCGAGCGTTTTCCGGGTCGTAGGGGCTGTCGGGCACGATCTCGGCGTTCCAGAGCCGGTCCTGCATCTTCACCTTGAGCTGCGTGCCCGGGACCGCAACCTCGGGGGCGACGTAGCCCATGCCGATGGAGCGGCCGAAGGCGACGGACCAGCCGCCCGAGGTCAGACGGCCCACCTTGCGCTCGCCATCGTAGAGCGCCTCGCGGCCCCAGGGGTCGGCGTCGTCCGGCCCGTCGATCAGGAGCGTCACGCATTTCGAGCGGATGCCCTTGGACTCCATCGCCTCCTTGCCGCGGAAGTCCTTGGAGAGGTCGACGAAGCGCGGCAGGTCGGCCTCGAGCGGGGTTGCGTCGCGGCCCAGTTCGGTGCCGAAGGCGCGGTAGCTTTTCTCCTGGCGCAGCCAGTTCTGCGCGCGGGCGCCGACGAGCTTCAGTCCCAGCGGCTCGCCGGCCTCCATCAGCCGGTCGAAGAGGTAGTTCTGCATCTCCATCGGGTGGTGCAGCTCCCAGCCGAGCTCGCCCGTATAGGCCACGCGGATCGCCGTTGTCGGGCACATCAGGAGTTCGACGTTGCGCACGCCGAGCCAGGGGAAGCGCTTGTTGCCGAGCGCGGTGGCGGGCTCGGGGTCACGGATCAAGCGCGCCAGCAGGTCGCGCGATGACGGCCCCGCAAGGGCGAAGACGCCGAACTGGGTGGTGACATCGGCGAGGAACATCGGACCGAATTCGGGCAGCTTCTCCTCGACGGCCTTGATCAGATAGTCGCCGTCATAGGCGGCCCAGGCGCCGGCAGAGACGAGGTAGTAGGCATCGGGTCCGACGCAGGCGATCGTGTATTCGGTGCGCACGGTGCCGGCATCCGTCAGCGCATAGGTGAGCGAGACACGCCCCGGCTTGGGCAGGCGGTTGCAGGTGAACCAGTTGAGGAAGGCGGTGGCGCCGGGGCCCTTCAGCACATGCTTGGCGAAGGCGGTGGCGTCGATCAGCCCGACGTTTTCGCGGATCGCGCGGGCTTCCTCGGCCGCGTATTGCCACCAGCCGCCGCGGCGGAAACTGCGCGCGGCATGGTCGTCGAAGCCCTGGGGCGCGAAGTAGATCGGGCGCTCCCAGCCGTTCACCTGGCCGAACTGCGCGCCGCGCGCGGCCATCCGGTCATAGCAGGGGGCGGTGCGCAGCGGGCGGGCGGCGGGGCGTTCCTCGTCGGGGTGGTGGAGGACGAAGACGTGGTCGTAGCACTCCTCGTTCTTGCGCGCGGCGTATTCGGTGGTGATCCATGGCCCGAACCGCTTGGGATCGAGCGCGGCCATGTCGATCTCGGCCTCGCCCTCGACCATCATCTGCGCGAGGTAATGCCCGGTGCCGCTGGCCGCGGTGATGCCGAAGGAGAAGCCCTCGGCCAGCCACATGTTACGCAGCCCCGGCGCGGGTCCGACCAGCGGATTGCCGTCGGGGGTGTAGCAGATCGGGCCGTTGTAGTCGTCCTTGAGCCCGACGCTCTCCGAAGAGGGGATGCGGTGGATGAAGGACATGTATTCCGCCTCGATCCGCTCCAGATCGAGCGGGAAGAGGTCGGCGCGGAAGCTGTCGGGCACGCCGTACTCGAAGCGCGCCGGTGCGCCTTTCTCATAGGGGCCGAGGATCCAGCCGCCGCGTTCCTCGCGCACATACCATTTCGCGTCGGCATCGCGCAGCACCGGGTGCTCGGGATGCGACTTGCGGAACTCCACGAGGGCGGGGTCGGGCTCGGTCACGATATACTGGTGCTCGACCGGGATCGCCGGGATCTTGAGGCCGAGGAGGCGTGCGGTACGCTGGGCGTGGTTGCCGGTGGCGGTGACCACGTGCTCGGCGGTGATCTCGAAGGTCTCCTCCGAGGGCACCAGGTTGCCGCCGCGCTCGGTCATGATGCGGCCACGGACGATCCACTCCGAGCCGGTCCACTGGTAGCTGTCGACCTGTGCGCGGCGCACGATCTCCACCCCCATCTGCCGCGCACCCTTGGCCAGGGCCTGCGTCACGTCGGCGGGGTTGATGTAGCCGTCGGTGGGGTGGAAGAGCGCGCCCTTGAGGTCGTCGGTGCGCACCAGCGGCCAGCGGGCGCGGATCTCCGCCGGCGTCAGCCACTCGTAGGGGATGCCGACGGTCTCGGCGGTGGAGGCGTAGAGCTGGTACTCGTCCATCCGCGCCCGGGTCTGGGCCATGCGCAGGTTGCCCACCACCGAGAAGCCGGGGTTGAGGCCCGTCTCTGCCTCGAGCTGCTTGTAGAGCCTCACCGAATGCTCGTGGATGTGGCTGGTCGCATAGCCCATGTTGAAGAGCGGCAGCAGGCCGGCCGCATGCCAGGTGGAGCCCGAGGTCAGCTCGTCGCGCTCGAGCAGCACCGTGTCGGTCCAGCCCGCCTTCGCCAGCGCATAGGCGATGCCGGTGCCGACCGCGCCCCCGCCGACCACCACCGCCCGAACATGGCTCCGCATCGCTGTCCTCCGCTCCGACCTTCGGCCTTTGTCTAGCCGCGGCGGGCGGTGCGCAAGGGCCGCGCCCCGACGCTCGAGCGGCGGATTGCGACGCGCCATTGTCCGCCGGTCAGGTGCGCGACGGAACCCGAACTGCGGCAAGCGCGTTGAAATGCCACCATTGCATGGGAGGACGCCATGAGACCGCATGCCTTACTTGCCGGGGCCGCTCTTTTCCTCGGCGCCTGCGCCGCACAGGCGCCCGACCCGATCACGGTGTCGGAGGTCAATGTCACCGCAGATCTTTCGGCCGTCGGCAGCCGGAGTGCCGTGGGATACTGGCAGCGGCTCGACACAGATCTCGAGGCCGCGATCGTGGGCGAGTTCGTCGGCCGCATCGACCCGGCCGGGCGGATCGTGAACGTCGATATCGACGAGCTGTCGGTCGCTGATTTCATGGCGCGCGGGCTTGCGGCCGAGGATGCCCGGCTGGCCGGGCAGGTCGAGGTGGTCGGCCCTGACGGGACGTCCCGGTACAATGTGACGGCCCTGTCGCGCGACGTCGTGACCTATCTGCCGCCGGGCATCAATGTGACCACGGTGCCGGCGACCAGCGCCGAATTCTACCAGGCCGTGGTGCGGGCCTTCGCGCGCGGCACCGCCGACGTGGTGCTGGGCGGCGTGCCGGACGCGTGAGGCCGCCGGAGCCTTGACCCGGTGCCTTCCCCTCGCCAAGTGTCCCGACGATCGGACATCTGGCGAGGGAGAAGGCCATGAACGCGCTGCTCGGGACCTGGGACGGGCCGTTCGGCCTTCCGCCCTTCGATGCGATCGGGGACGGGGATTTCGCACCCGCCTTCGAGGCCGCGCTGGCCGAGGACCGGGCCAACATCGACGCGATCGCCGCTGACCCTGCGGCGCCGACATTCGCAAACACGATCGAGGCGATGGAGCGCTCGGCGCGCAGCCTCGACCGCGTGGCGGCGGTGTTCTTCAACCTCGCGGGCGCGCATACCAATGATGCGCTGGAGGCCCTGCAGCGCGATCTGAGCCCGAAGCTGGCCGCGCACAGCGCCGAGACGATGATGAACGCCGCACTTTTCTCGCGGATCGACCAGCTGATGACGCGGCGCCGCGAGCTCGGGCTGACCCCGGAGCAGTCCCGGGTGCTGGAACTCTACCATCGCATGTTCGTGCGGGCCGGCGCAAAGCTCGAGGGGGCGGATCGCAAGCGGCTGAAGGAAATCCTGCAGCGCTCGGCCAGCCTCGGCACCGCCTTCGGCCAGAACGTCCTCGCCGACGAGAAGGAATGGACGCTCGCGTTGGCGCAGGAGGATCTGGAGGGGCTGCCCGACTGGCTGGTCGCCGCCGCGGCGGAGGCGGCCGCCGAGCGCGGGCGCGAGGGCCATGTGATCACCCTGTCGCGCAGCCTGATCGTCCCGTTCCTGTCCACCTCTCCCCGCCGCGACCTGCGTGAGACCGCGTTCCGGGCCTGGGTGGCGCGCGGCGAGAACGGCGGGGCGTCGGACAACCTAGCCATCATCACCGAGATTCTCAGTCTGCGCCAGGAGCGGGCGAAGCTCCTCGGCTATCCCGGTTTCGCCGCCTTCCGCCTGGAGCGCGAGATGGCCAAGACGCCCTCCGCAGTGCGCGATCTGCTGATGCAGGTCTGGGCGCCGGCCCGTGCCCAGGCCGAGGCGGACGCCGCGGTGCTCGAGGCGCGGCTGCATGCCGACGGGGTGAATGGGGCGCTGGAGCCCTGGGACTGGCGCTACTACGCCGCCGCCCGCCAGCGCGAGGAGCACGCGCTCGACGAGGCGGAGGTGAAGCCCTATTTCGCGCTCGATGCCGTGCTGGGGGCCGCCTTCGACGTGGCGGGGCGGCTGTTCGGGCTGAGCTTCACGCCGATCGACGTGCCGCTCTACCACCCGGATGCCCGGGCCTGGGAGGTCCGCAAGGATGACCGGCACATGGGTGTGTTCATCGGCGACTATTTCGCCCGATCCTCCAAGCGGTCGGGCGCCTGGTGCTCCTCCTTCCGCAGCCAGTCGCGGATGGACGGCGAGGTGCGGCCCGTCGTCGTCAACGTCTGCAACTTCGCCAAGGCTCCGAAGGGCGAGCCGACGCTGCTGACCTTTGATGATGCCCGCACGCTCTTCCACGAGATGGGCCATGCGCTGCATGCGCTGATGTCGGACGTGACCTACGAGTTCATTTCCGGCACCAGCGTGGCGCGGGACTTCGTGGAGCTGCCGAGCCAGCTCTACGAGCACTGGCTGGAGACGCCGGAAGTGCTGGAAGCCCATGCCCGCCACGCCAAGACCGGCGAGGCGATGCCGCGCGACTTGCTCGAGAGGGTGATCGCGGCGCGCAATTTCGACCAGGGCTTTGCGACGGTGGAATACGTGGCCTCGGCGCTTGTCGATCTCGATTTCCACGAGGGAGACGCCCCCGCCGATCCGATGGCTGCGCAGGCGGAGACGCTGGCCCGGCTTGGAATGCCGCGGCCGATCGTGATGCGGCATGCGGCGCCGCATTTCCAGCATGTGTTCTCGGGCGACGGATATGCCTCGGGCTACTACTCGTACATGTGGTCCGAGGTGATGGATGCCGACGCCTTCGCGGCCTTCGAGGAAACGGGCAACGTCTTCGATCCTGCCACGGCGGCGCTGCTGGCGGAGCATGTCTATTCGGCCGGCGGCTCGCGCGACGAGGCGGAACTCTATACGGCGTTCCGCGGGCGGATGCCGGGTGTCGAGGCGCTCCTGGCCAAGCGGGGGCTCACGCCCGCCTGAGCGCTGTCCTTGCGCGCCAGCGCTTCCAGGGCGGCGTCTGGCTGACGATCAGGAAGACGAAGACCGCTAGGATCACTATCGAGAGCGGGCTGGTGAAATAGTCCATCACCAGCCGCACCGGATCGTCGCGCACCGAGATGATGGCGCGGCGGTAGGATGCGTCCATCAGGGGGCCCAGGATGATACCCAGGATGATGGGCGCCACCGGGAAGCCGTAGACCTTGAAGAAATAGCCCAGGATGCCGAAGCCGAGCATCCAGTAGACGTCGGTGATGCTGTTCTGCACCGCGAAGGTGCCCACCACGGCCAGCACCACGATGATCGGCAGGATGATCGCCTTCGGCAGCGCCACGATCTTGGTCAGGATCCGCACGCCCGAGAGGCCGAAGATCAGCAGGAAGATGTTGGCGAGCGCCAGGTTCCCGACGATGAACCAGAAAAGATGCGGCGTGTCGGTCATCAGGAGCGGCCCGGGCCGCAGCCCGTGAATGTAGAGGGCGCCGATGATGACCGCGGTGACCGCATCCCCCGGAATGCCGAGCGTCAGCATCGGGATATAGGAGGCGCCCACCGCCGCGCTGTTCGCGGATTCGGGCGCAACAAGCCCCTCGTAGGCGCCCTTGCCGAAGGGGTGCGACGGGTTCTTCACGCTGCGGCGCGCATCGTCGTAGGCCATGAGCGCCGCAATGTCGCCGCCCGTGCCGGGCAGAGCGCCGATCCCCACCCCGATCGACGAGGACCGGAGCGACAGGGGCAGGTATTTCCGCACCAGCGCCCAGCTCGGGATCACCCGGCCGATCTTCTGCCGGATGGGCGGCAGGTCGACCGTCCGCAGCTGGAAGAGGACCTCGGCGATGCCGAAGAAGCCGATCATCGCCGCGACATAGGAGATGCCGCCCATCAGCCCGAACTGGCCGAAGGTGAAGCGCGGCTGCGCGGTCATCGGATCCATGCCGACGAGGCCGATGGCGACGCCGAGCGCGGCGGCGAAGATGCCCTTGGCCAGCGAGCCGCCCGAGAGGCTGCCCACGAGCAGGAGGCCGATGAGCGCGACGAGCAGATAGTCCCGCGGCGCGAACATCAGCGCGAACTTCGCGATCACCGGCGCCCCGATCGCCAGCGCGAGCACGCCCACGAAGCCGCCGATCACCGTGACGACCGTGGCGAGCCCGATCGCCGGGCCCGCCTCGCCGCGCTGGGCGATCGGATAGCCATCGAGCGCCGAGGCGACCGAACTCGGACCCCCCGGGATGTTGAGCAGGATCGCCGTCCGCGCCCCCCCGTAGACGCCGCCGAGGAAGACCCCCGCAATCAGCGCAAGCGCGCTCTGCGTGTCCCAGGTGAAGGTGAAGGAGACGAGGATCGCCACCGCCATCGTCACCGAAAGGCCGGGGATCACGCCCACGTAGATGCCGGCGAAGGTCCCGAGCGCGGTGATGAGCAGGAGGCTCGGTGTCGTCCAGCTCAGGAAGAAATGACCGAGATCCATCAGAGGAACGCCCCGCTCGGCAGGACCACCATGAACACCTTGCGGAAGAGAAGGTAGATGACGCCCACGGTGACGATGCTGAGGAGGATCATCCAGGGATAGTCCCGCCGGTGCAGGAAGCAGATCGTCACCGACAGGAAGAGCACCGACGACACGACGAAGCCGAGCGGCTCGAGCGCAAAGAGATAGCCGGTGATCGCCGCGCCCATGACGAGGATCTTCGGCCCCGCCACGTCGCCGGGCGAACCCGCCTCCGGCCGCGCGCGAACGGCGCCGAGCACCACGACGGCGCCCGAGACGACCATCATCCCCGCCGCCAGCATCGGAAAGACGCCGGCGGAGGAGAAGGACCGGAAGCCCGCGATCGACCAGGCCTGGTGCAGGAGGACGAGCGCGCCCATCAGCAGGGCGAGGCAGAAGACGAGCTCGCCCGGCAGGCGCCTGCGCCCGCCCCCGTCCCCGCCGGACGGCACCTCGGTCTCGCTCATGGGGCTCCTCCCGCCACGCCGCGGCGGCCGCCCCAGGAGGGTGGCAGCCGCGGCCTAGTTCTGGATCAGGGGCGCGGGATGCCGAAATCCTCGGGCGAGCGCTCGGCCGCGCCGGCGTCGAAGATCGCCCAGGTCGTCGCCGACTGCCACTGGTCGAGGAAGGCGCGCGCCTCGTCGCCCGAGACGTTCATCACGATGTTGGTCCGCTCGGCCATCAGCCGCTGGAAATCCTCGGTTTCGGCGGCCGCCGCGAAGGCATCGGCCAGCGTCGTCTTGATCTCGTCCGGCGTCTCGTTGCGCACGAAGACGCCGTAGAACGGGCCCCAGGGCAGGAGCGCCGCCAGATCGGGGAACTCGTCGGTGATCGCGGGCACGCCGGGCAGGGCGTCGACCGGCTCGTGGTTGAAGACCGCGAGCGGCTTCACCGCACCCGCCTCGATCAGGTCCGCGGCGGCCGAAGCGCCGACGGGCATGAACTCGATATGCCCGCCCTGAAGCGCCACGAGCCCGGGCCCCTCGCCGTCGAAGGGCACGGCCGTGACGTCATAGTCGACCACGGTCGAGAGCATGGCGCCGATGGTGAAGGGGATGCCGCCCGGACCCGTCGAGCCCATGCGGATCTCGCCCGGCCGCGCCTGCGCATCGGCCACGAGCTCGGCGAAACTGTCCCAGGGCGCATCCGCCCCGGTGACGATCACGCCCACGCCGCGGCCGAGGATGTTGAGCGGATGGAAGTTGCGGTAGTCGATCTCGCTCAGGCCGGTGATGCCATGGAGCTGCGGGTTCTCGGCGCCGAAGAGCACCGTATATCCGTCCGCCGGCGCACTGTGGACATAGGTGGTCGAGATCGCGCCCGCCGCGCCTGCGCGGTTCAGCATCACGATCGACTGGCCGAGCGCCTCCTGCGCCGCCGGCGTCACGGCGCGGGCGACGACATCAGTTGCGCCGCCGGCGCCCCACATGATGACCCCAAGGATCTCGCGCTCGGGATAGGTCTGCGCGGATGCGACGGATGCCGTCACCGCGAGACCCGCGGCAATGATCAGACTGCGATTGAGCAATGTGGTTTCCCCCGGGGTAGACTTCTTGTTGGGCGCCGGATCGGGCGCCCGACGTTTCTACGCGTCAAGCAGCGGTGATGACAACGCCGGAGTGCGCGCGCGACCGGGGGGCCGCTCCTCAGGTGGCAGGTTCGGCCATGTCCACTTCGCGCTGCCGGCCAAGCTCGGCCATCCAGGCGGGGAAGCGCGGATCGGCGACGATCTGGCGGCCGTAGTGCCGGCGCAGCGCGGCGGTGAGCGTTCCCTCGCGGCCGAGTTCATCGTCCGCGAAGCCGACCATGACCGAGTTCGGCCAGGCCTGCGGGCGGATCGCGACCAGCCGGCGGAACAGGCTCTCCGCATCCTCCTGCGGGTTGGCGCGCGCCATCAGGGTCAGCATCGCCGCCGTCGAGCGCGAGACGCCCATGTGGCAGTGCACGAGGACGTGCTCCTGCACCGTGGACGCGCCGGCCTCCTCGCCGAAGCGGATGATCTCGGTCACGTGCGCGCGCTGCGGCATGATCATCCCGGCCCCGGCGGCGATGATGTCGTGAAAGCGCAGCGTGGTGCGGCTGTGGCTGGCGTAGCTGTCGAAGGCCGTGACCCCGGGGTGCTCTGGATCGAGGATCGAAAGCACCCGGGTGACGGCCTCGGCGCGCTGTCCGGGCAGCTCGTCGATGCCGCAGACGGTCAGCCGCGGCACCAGCGGGACGTGGATCGCGATCGTGCCGGTCATGCCAGCCTCCCTTCGGGGTCGATGCGGCTGCGCCCGCCGAGCCGGTCGTGCAGGACCTCCGGCAGGTCGATCGAGCCGTCGGCCTGCTGGCCATTCTCGAGCACGGCGATCAGGGTGCGGCCGACCGCGAGGCCCGACCCGTTCAGCGTGTGGACGAATTCGGGCTTGGCGCCCTCCTCGCGGCGGAAGCGCGCGTTCATGCGCCGCGCCTGGAAGTCGCCGCAGACCGAGAGGGACGAGATTTCCCGGAAGGTATCCTGCCCCGGCAGCCAGACCTCGATGTCGTGGGTCCGCTGGGCGCCGAAGCCCATGTCGCCGGTGCAGAGCACGACCGTGCGGTAGGGCAGGCCGAGCGCCTCGAGGATACCCTCGGCGCAG
Source organism: uncultured Rhodovulum sp. (assembly GCA_964383295.1). Lineage (GTDB taxonomy): Bacteria > Pseudomonadota > Alphaproteobacteria > Rhodobacterales > Rhodobacteraceae > Amaricoccus. The sequence continues at coordinate 38,801 of CAYLHK010000003.1, read as the reverse complement.
GATGTCATGCGGTCGAGCTCGGCGCGGCTGTCCTCGGGCTGTGTGATCGAGACCATCTCGACCTTCTCGAACTGGTACCGGCGCTGAATTCGGCG
>CAYLHK010000003.1:24785-38696 GCA_964383295.1 uncultured Rhodovulum sp. | reverse complement strand
GGCGCAGCATGCCCGCGGTGTCACGCCCGGCCGATCCCGCCTCGGAGCGGAAGCACTGGGTATGGGCGGTCATGCGGATCGGCAGGGTGCCGGGCTCGAGGATCTGGCCGGCGACGAGGTTGGTCAGCGTGACCTCCGAGGTCGGGATCAGCCACCAGCCGTTGGTGGTCTGGTAGCTGTCCTCGGTGAACTTCGGCAGCTGGCCGGTGCCGAACATCGCCTCGTCGCGCACCAGCACCGGGGTCCAGGTCTCGATCAGGCCGTTCTTCTCGACATGCGTGTCGAGCATGAACTGCGCCAGCGCCCGGTGCAGTCGGATCATGGCGCCGCGCATAACGACGAAGCGCGCGCCCGAGAGGCGGGCCGCGGCCTCGAAGTCGAGGCCGGGTTTCGCGGCCGGAATGTCGAAATGCTCCAGCGGGGTGAAATCGAAGCTTCGCGGGGTTCCCCAGCGGCGGATCTCGACATTGGCGCTTTCGTCGGGGCCGACGGGCACATCCGCGAGCGGGACGTTGGGCACCTGGGCGAGCAGGTCGCGCAGCTGGGCATCGGCCGCGGCGGCCTCGGTCTCGAGCCGAGCGATCTCGTCCTTCTTCAGGGCGACCAGCCCCCGCAGCCGCTCGAATTCGTCCTCGTCGCCGCGTGCCTTGGCGGCGCCGACGAGCTTGCTCGCGGCGTTGCGCTCGGCGAGCGCCTGTTCGGACGAGAGGATCCGCGCGCGCCTGATCTCGTCGATGGCGAGGAACTCCGCGGAGGTCGGCGGCAGGCCGCGGCTGGCCAGCGCCGCATCGAAGGCGGCCGGGTTCTCACGGATCAGACGGATATCGTGCATGGCGGCGTTCCCTGGCGCGCTCGGTCCGCGGGGTTATGCCCGATCGGGGCGAGCGCGCAAGGGCCGATGCGGGCGGCGGCCGCCTCACCTTGCCAATCCCGGGGGCCGGCGCTAGTGTCCGCGCGATTTCGCCGCGGGGCCTTCCGCGCGGCGCCTACACGCATCTGATAGGGACCTCACCGATGTTCGCAACACCCGCATACGCGCAGGCAGCCGGGGGCGGCGCCGGGAGCAGTCTCGTCAGCCTCGTTCCGATCCTGCTGATCTTCGTCATCATGTACATGCTGATGATCCGCCCGCAGCAGAAGAAGATGAAGGCGCACAAGGCGATGATCGAGGCGTTGCGGCGCGGCGATCAGGTGGTGACCTCGGGCGGCCTGATCGGCAAGGTCGTCAAGGTCGCCGACACCGAGGTCGAGATCGAACTTGCCCCGAACGTGAAGGTGCGCGTGGTGCGCGGCACCATCAGCCAGGTGATCAGCAAGACCGAGCCTGCCGAGGCCTGAGGCGCGGCGCCGCCCGCAAGGCGTCGCAACGGGAGTTCTCCTGAATGCTCGACTTTCCCCTGTGGAAGAAGCTGGCGATTGCGCTGGTCTGCCTCGCCGGTATCCTGGTCGCCCTTCCCAACGTGTTCTACGGCCGCGTCGAGATGGCCAATGACGCGCGCGCCGAGATCGAGCAGGGAGCCCCCGAGACACCGGAGCTGATCGCCGCGCGCGATCAGTGGCCGGGCTGGCTGCCCTCGCGGCTGGTGCCGCTCGGGCTCGACCTGCGCGGTGGTGCGCATGTGCTTGTCGAGGTCCAGGTCGAGGACGTCTATGCCGAGCGCATGGAGGGCCTCTGGCCCGAGCTGCGCGACCGGCTGCGTGACCTGCGCGAGACCGTCGGCACCGTGCGCCGCCTCGACAGCCCGCCGGACGAGCTGCGCATCCGCATCGGCGAGGCCGCGGGCATGACCCGGGCGCTCGAAGTTGCGCGCGAAGTGTCCCAGCCGGTGTTCTCCCTCACCGGCGCGATGAGCCGCGACTACGAGATGCGCGCCGAGGGCGACGTGCTGATCGTCACCCTCTCGCCGGCCGAGCGCGCGGCGATCGACGAGCGGACGATGCAGCAGAGCCTCGAGATCATCCGCCGCCGCGTGGACGAGACGGGCACGCGCGAGCCGACGATCCAGCGCCAGGGCAGCGACCGCATCGTGGTGCAGGTTCCGGGCATCGGCTCGGCCGAGGAGCTGCTGGCGATCATCGGCCAGACGGCGCGGCTGGGCTTCCATCCCGTCGTGTCGCGGACCTCGGACGCCAATGCCTCGCCGGGGCTCGACGAGGTGATCTATCCTTCGATGGACGAGCAGGGCGTGTTCTACATCCTCGAGCGGCGCGCTGTCGTCAGCGGCGAGCAGCTCGTCGACAGCCAGCCGACCTTCGACCAGAACGGCCGCCCGGCGGTGAACTTCCGCTTCAACCCGTCGGGGGGAGCGGCCTTCGGCCGCTTCACCGGCGCCAATATCGGGCGACCCTTCGCGATCGTGCTCGACGACGAGGTGATCTCGGCGCCGACGATCCAGAGCCATATCCCCGGCGGCACCGGCATCATCACCGGGACTTTCTCGGTGGAGGAAGCCGCGCGCCTGTCGATCCTGTTGCGGGCCGGCGCGCTGCCGGCCGAGATCACGGTGCTGGAGCAGCGCACGATCGGGCCGGAACTGGGCCAGGACTCGGTCGAGGCCGGCGGGCTCGCCGCGATCGTGGCGCTCATCGGCGTGATCATCTTCATGGTCGCGTCCTACGGCTTCTTCGGCGCGATCGCGAGCGTGGCACTGGTGCTGAACGTGGTGCTGCTCTTCGCGCTGATGACGATGATCGGGGCGACGCTGACCATGCCGGGCATCGCGGGCGTGATCCTGACCATCGGCATGGCGGTCGACGCGAACGTGCTGATCTTCGAGCGCCAGCGCGAAGAGCTGAAGACCGCGCGCGGCACGGCGCGCGCACTCAGCGCCGGGTTCGAGAAGGCCTTCGGCACGATCATGGACAGCAACCTCACCACGCTGATCGTGGCGGCGATCCTGTTCGCCATGGGCGCAGGCCCGGTGCGCGGCTTCGCGGTGACGCTGACGATCGGCATCTTCTGCTCGCTCTTCACCGCCGTGTACGTGACGCGGCTCATCATTGCCTGGTGGTACGACTGGCGTCGGCCCAAGGTGGTCACGGTCTGAGGGGGTCTGCGATGCGCCTGCGGCTGGTTCCCGAGAACACCAACTGGAACTTCTTCCGCTACATGCGGTTCTGGCTCGTCGTGTCGATCATCGGCACGCTGGGCTCGTTCGTCTCGCTCGGGGTGCTGGGCCTGAACTACGGCGTCGATTTCCGCGGCGGGACGATGATCCTCGCGGCCAGCCCGGAGACGCGCGACATCGGCGAGTACCGAACGCTCCTGAACTCGCTCGGCATCGGCGAGGCTGGCGTGACCGAGGTCTCCGATACCGGCGGCAGCGGGCGGCAGGTGGTGATGATGCGGCTCGGCATCATCGGGGACAATCCCGACAGTCAGCAGGCAGAGATCGAGGCGGTCCAGGCCGAACTGAACGCCGCCTTCCCGGGCCTCACCTACCTTCAGATCGACAGTGTCGGCGCCAAGGTGTCGAACGAGCTGGTGCGCGACGGGATCATCGCCTGCCTGCTGTCGGTGATCGGCATCTCCATCTACATCTGGCTGCGCTTCGAATGGCAGTTCGGCGTCGGCGCGGCGGTGGCGCTCGCGCATGACGCAATCGTGACCGTGGGCATCTTCAGCCTGCTGCAGCTCGAGTTCAACCTGACCATCGTCGCCGGCGTGCTGACGGTGGTGGGCTATTCGATCAACGACACGGTGGTCGTCTTCGACCGTGTCCGCGAGAACCTGCGCAAGTACAAGAAGATGCCGCTGCGCGACGTGATGAACCTCGCCCTGAACGAGACGCTGGCGCGCACGGTGATGACCGGCGTCTCGACGATTCTCGCGCTCTTCGCCATCCTGATCTTCGGCGGGCCGGTGGTCAGTGGCTTCGCCTTTGCGGTGATCTTCGGCGTCCTGGTCGGCATATACTCCTCGATCTGGGTCGCGACGGCGATCGTGCTCTGGCTCGGCGTCAAGCGCGACTGGTCGAAGCAGGACACGAAGAAGGCGGGCACCGCCTTCGACGGCGCCCAGGTCTGAGCGGACCGGCCTCGGAGCCGCCCGAAGGAACTTTAGCGGGGTGGGCGCGTCCTACCAGTGACGGCAACGAAAGAGGTAAGCAGATGGCTTTCGAACTTCCTGACCTCCCCTACGCGCATGACGCGCTGGCCGGCAGCGGCATGTCCAAGGAGACGTTGGAGTATCACCACGACATCCACCACAAGGCCTATGTCGACAACGGCAACAAGCTGATCGCCGGCACCGAGTGGGAGGGCAAGTCGGTCGAGGAGATCGTCAAGGGCACCTACAAGGCGGGCGCTGTGGCGCAGTCGGGCATCTTCAACAACGCCTCCCAGCACTGGAACCACACCCAGTTCTGGGAATGGCTCTCGCCCAGCGTCCAGAAGATCCCCGGTGATCTGGAAAAGGCGCTGACCGAGGCCTTCGGTTCGGTCGACAAGTTCAAGGAAGAGTTCTCGGCCGCCGGCGCCGGTCAGTTCGGCTCCGGCTGGGCCTGGCTGGTCAAGGACAAGGACGGCAGCCTCAAGGTCACCAAGACCGAGAACGGCGTGAACCCGCTCTGCTTCGGCCAGACGGCGCTCCTCGGCGTCGATGTCTGGGAGCACTCCTACTACATCGACTTCCGCAACAAGCGCCCTGCGTACCTCACGAACTTCCTCGACAAGCTCGCGAACTGGGAAAAGGTCGGCGCCGCTCTCTGAACGGGCTCTGGCAGTACGATTGGGGGCGTCGGCATCGCGCCGGCGCCCCTTTTTCATGGGCCAGACTTACTTCTTCATGTTCCGCTGGTGCGCGGCGACTGCGTCCTTGATGTCGGGATAGTAGTCGGCTCTGCCGTTTTCCAGCACCACGCCGCTGGTGCAGTAGCTGCGGATGGTCTCGACCGAATGCGAGACCATCACGAGGCCCGCATCCTTCAGCCGATGCTTGAACACCGACAGGGACTTGCGCCGGAAGGCCGCGTCGCCGACGGCGGTGATCTCGTCCACCAGATACCAGTCGAAGGCGATGCCCATCGACATGCCGAAGGCCAGCCTTGCCCGCATGCCCGAGGAATAGGAGCGCACGGGCATGTCCATGAAGTCGCCCAGCTCGGCGAAGTCCTGCACATAGGCCACCAGCGCATCCGTATCGATCCCGTAGATCCGCGCCACGAAGCGGACGTTCTGCGCGCCGCTGAGATCGCCCGCGAAGCTGCCGGCAAAGCCCAGCGGCCAGGAGATCGAGGCATGCCGGCGGATCTCGCCGGCGTCGGGCTTGACCGTGCCCGAGACCATGCCGAGCATGGTGGACTTGCCGGCGCCGTTTCGGCCGAGCAGTCCGATCTTGGCACCGCGCGGCAGCGTCAGGTTCAGCCCGTCAAGGATGACCTTGGGGCGCCCGTGGGTCGCATAGGACTTGGTCACGCCGCGGAATTCGATCATGGCGCCTCCCGTGGCGGAGATGCTCCGGGAGACGCGCCGGGTCAACAGCGGAATTGGCGGGAACGGGTGCAGAAATGTGCAGGAGTCCTCGGCCTGCGTCCCGCCCCTGCCGGCCGCGTGGCCGGCCCATGCGGGAACCGGGGCCCAATCCTTACCCAGGATCTGGACAGGTTTGCCGCAGCGGCGTCGTCAGTTCCATATCTTGTGTGCGCACATGCCGGAACGACCCGAAGTGTTGACAAGGGTTGATGCGGGGTTAACGGCGCGAGGCGTTTATATGTAGTATCAATGTGTTACTAGAATTCCCAAGCGTGAGCAGGCCCGCGAATCCCGGCAGGGGGCCTGAAACGGGCGCCCCGATGCATTGCACAGGCGGGAGGTGCAGGCTACGTCTGAGGCCCCCAAGGGGAGACGCGATTCATGCCGACCGACCCCGTGGCGCTCGCCGCCGAGCTTATCCGCTGCCCCTCCGTGACCCCGGAGGAGGGCGGCGCCATCGCGCTTCTGGCAGAACAGCTGGCAGCGGCGGGGTTTCGCGTAACAAGGGTTGATCGCGCCGGTATCGCAAACCTCCACGCCCGCTGGGGCGATGCCGGGCCGGTGATCGGGTTCAACGGCCACACGGATGTGGTGCCGCCCGGCGATGTCGCGGCCTGGAAGCACGATCCCTTCGCCGGCGTCATCGCCGATGGCCGCCTGCACGGCCGCGGGGCGGCGGACATGAAGACAGGGGTCGCGGCCTTCGTCGCCGCAGCAATCGACTTCGTCGCCACCACGCCGCCGGCGGGCAGCATCGTGGTGACCATCACCGGCGACGAGGAGGGGGTGAGCCGTGACGGGACGATCGCGATCCTCGACTGGATGGCAGCAAGCGGCGAGCGGATGGACCATTGCCTCGTCGGCGAGCCGACCTGCCCGAGCGTGATGGGTGAGGAGATAAAGATCGGCAGGCGCGGATCAATGACCGCCAAGCTGCGCGCCTACGGCGTGCAGGGCCATTCCGCCTATCCCGAGCGGGCCCGAAACCCGCTGCCGGCGCTGGTGCGGCTGCTGGACCGGCTGGCCTCGCACGAGATGGACCGGGGCACCAAGCAGTTCGGGCCTTCGACCCTTTCGATCACCACCATCGACACGGGCAATCCGGCGAACAACGTCATCCCGGCCCAGGCGCGCGCCACCGTCAATATCCGCTTCAACGATGCCCATGACAGCGCCTCGATCTCGGACTGGATCGAGCGCGAGGCCGATACCGCCGCGGCCGAATTCGGCGTCGGGATAGCGGCGCGGTTCGAGATCTCGGGCGAGAGCTTCGTCACCGAGCCAGGGCCGTTCACCGATCTTGTCGCGTCTGCGGTCGAGGCCGAGACCGGGACGCGCCCGAAGATGACCACCGGCGGCGGCACGTCGGACGCGCGGTTCATCAAGGATCATTGCCCGGTCGTCGAGGTTGGGCTGGTCGGGGCCACAATGCACAAGACCGACGAGCAGGTCGAGGTGGCGCATGTCCACCAGCTGAAGGCGATCTACGGCCGCATCCTCGCAGGCTATTTCGCCGCCCCGCCGAAGTGAGCGGGGGCGGGTGATGTGGATCATGGTTGCCGGACCCTACGGCTCGGGCGGCGCCTCTGCCGAGGGGCGGGCTGAGAACCTCCGGCGCCTGAACCGTGCGGCGCTCGAGGTGCTCGAGGCGGGCCATCTGCCGATCATTGGGGTCAACCTGGCGCTGCCGCTGATCGAAGCCGCCGGCGAGGCGCGCCACGACGAGATCATGATGCTGGTCTCGCTCGCCCTGGTCGAGCGGTGCGACGGCTGCCTGCGGGTGGGCGGGGCCTCGGCGGGCGCAGATGCCGAGGTCGCGCGCTTCGAGGCCGCAGGAAAGCCGGTCTGGCGCGACATCGCGGATCTGCCGCCAGCCGGGGCGCGGTGACATCCCGCCTGGGCGGCTCTAAGGTGGCGCGCCCATAGTCCGAGGAGATTCCATGGTCCCGCTTACCGGCCCCGAAAGGCCCGCCGCCTCCGGCAAGGCCGACAGCCTCGTGATCTTCCTCCATGGCTATGGCGCGGACGGCAATGACCTGATCGGTCTGGCCGATCCGCTGGCGCCGCATCTGCCGAACACGCGGTTCCTGGCGCCAAACGCGCCGCAGACTTGCGTGAACAATCCCGCCGGCTACCAGTGGTTTCCGATCCCCTGGCTCGACGGCTCCTCGCCGGTCGAGGCGACGGTGGCGGCCCATAGGTCGTTCGAGATGCTGGCGCGCTGGCTCGACATGCAGGCGATGATAACCCCGCCCGAGCGGACGGTGATCGTCGGATTCAGCCAGGGGACGATGATGGCGCTGCAGGTCGGGCTGCGCCGGGGTCTGCCGGTGGCCGGCATCGTCGGTTTTTCGGGCCGGTTGCTTGAGCCGGAGCGGCTGGCCGCCGAGATCACCTCGCGACCGCCGGTGCTGCTCGTGCATGGCGATGCCGATCCCATGGTGCCCTTCGCGAGCATGAAGGAGGCAGCCGACGCGCTGACTGTGGCGGGGGTCGAGACCTTCACCCATGTGTCGGAAGGCATCGGCCACGGTATCGCGCCGGACGGGCTGTCGTTGGCGCTGGGCTTCATCCTGCAGCGCTTCGGCATGACAGACTGACACGCGCGGGGGCGGGCGCTGCGTCACAAAACCGTGGTTCGCGCACGCTAGCCTGTGTCCCAGGTTGGGACTACGTACCTATCTAGGCGCTTGTCAGGCGTCCCCGACGAGATATAGTTGTCATTGAGGCTGGTTCTGCGCTGCGGCGCCGGGACCAGCCGGGCAGGAGCATGTGAATGCTGCAGTGCAGCCAGATGCCGAGCTTCGTGCGTAGTCCAGGGTCGCTGCGGGATCATCCCGCGCTGGTGCTGAACGCGGATTTCCGGCCGCTCTCCTACCTGCCGCTGTCGCTCTGGCCGTGGCAGGAGGCGATCAAGGCGGCCTATCTCGATCGGGTGGTGATCCTGGCCGAGTACGACCAGTGTGTGCGCTCGCCCAGCGTCGAGATCCGCATCCCCTCGGTGGTGGTGCTGCGCGAATACGTGGCGCCGGCCCGGATGGCCGCCTTCACCCGCTTCAACCTGTTCCTGCGCGACGGCTTTGCCTGTCAGTACTGCGGGCGCACCGATCACCTGACCTTCGATCACGTGATTCCGCGCGCCCGGGGTGGCCGGACCACCTGGGAGAACGTGGTCGCGGCTTGCGGGCCTTGCAACCTGGACAAGGGCTCAAAGACCCTGCGCCAGGCTGGCATGGCGCTGCGACGCAAGCCGGCGCAGCCGAGCCCCGAGCAGCTGCAGAACATGGGCCGGCGCTTCCCGCCCAACCATCTGCATGAGAGCTGGATGGACTATCTCTACTGGGACGCCGAGCTGGAGGCATAGGCGCGGAGCCAGAGCACGGCGAGCACCAGAGAGAAGATCACGTTCCAGCCCGCCATCGAGATCCCGAGCCAGGACCAGGCGATCTCGTCGCAGAGCACCACCGGCGTGGCGAGGATGCGGTCGAGCAGCTCGCCCGGCGCCATGGTGCCGGGCATGGGCGCCGTGCAGGTGTCGGGGCCCTGCCACCAGCGCTGCTCGATGCCAGCATGGTAGACACCGATGCCGGCGCCGACGGTCACCGCTAGCCCGCCAAGGGCGGCCAGCACGCGCGCGGGCCAGACGATCAGCAGCAGGCCACAGGCGATGGCGATCGCATGCGGCCAGCGCTGCCAGATGCAGAGCGAGCAGGGTGCGAGGCCGCCGATGTACTGGAAGGCGAGGGCGCCGAGAAGCAGCGCCGCCGAGCCGGCCGCCGCTCCGAGTCCCATGCGCTGCAGGCGGTTCATGCGGGAACTCCGGGCAGGGGGGCGACGGTCGGCGTGGCGGCGGGCGCCAGGATCGGGTGCTTGGGGCAGCGTAGCACTTTCTTCACACCTTGGCGGAAAGACTGGCGCCGAACCACCACGGACGGGGTCGAGCGTCAAGCCCGAAGGCGCGCCTCGTCACGGTCGCGAGATTGGGAGCGCCGCCCGCCCGCATGGATCTGTCGCCCTCGCCTTCGCCCTCTGCGCCGAGGCGCCTTCGGGCCCGCACGATCATTGGTGCCGCAGTGCTGGCTCTGACCGGTGGTGCGCTCATTGCCATGTGGTTTCTGCCAGGGCCGCTCGCGACCAGCGTCGCCTCGCGGCTGATGGGGGCCGAGCAGGCCGATGCAGCGGCGCGGCGGGTGACCACCGCCTTCGAGGACGTGCAGGCCGTCTGGCGGCGGCAGTTCGGCAGCAGCCACAGCGCGCCGCGGGTTCGGCTGAACAGTGGGGCCGCCAGCTCGCCCTGCACGGACGGGCAGGTCGCGAGCGGCCCATTCTATTGCCCGGCGACAATGGAGGCGGTTTTCGACCTCGCCTTCTTCGAGGCGCTGAACGCGCGGCTGCGGCGTGGCGGCGATCTCGGCACCGCGCTGGTGGTGGCGCTGATCTCGGCCTCGCACGTGCAGGACGAGCTGGGCCTTCTGGCGGTGGCGGAGGAGGCTCGGCGCGGGGGGAGTGGCGACGACCGGGCCATCGACGAGGCGCTGGCCGCACAGGCCGACTGCCTGGCCGGTGTCTGGGCGGCGCTTTCGGCGGGGAGCGTCGGGGCGGTGCCGCCAGGGTTCTACGACCAGCTGATCGGCATCGCGCGCAACGTCATGGACGACCGCAGCGGCGGGGCCGCCGGGATGCCGACGCGGCTCGATCCGTTCGCGGTTGCCAGCCGGGAGACGCGCGAGGCGGATTTCGCTCGCGGCTATGCCGCCGGAGAGCCCGGGGCTTGCCTGCCGGCAGGGACGATCCGGAGCTAGGGCAGGTCGCGATGGAGCGGCTCCAGCGAACCGCGCCGCGGAGTGCCGTCGTCCTGCACCGGGGCGGCCTGTGTCATGCAGCTGCCGGTGGGGACCCAAACCCAGGCATTGCCCTGGTAGTCCACCTCGCCGGCCCCTGCGCGCTCCTCGTCGCCGATCCCGTCGGCGGCTCCGGCGGGGGCAACCCCGTAGCAGCGTTCCTGGCTCTGGGCGGCGGCGGGGCCGGCTGCGGCCAGCGCGAGCAGCAGCGCGGCGGTCGGGGCGATGGTCGGATAAAGCATACTCGTCCTCCGGGTACTGTGTATCAGCTTGTGGATCGCGCCTTGGGGTGTGCGGCGGCATAGGCTTCCATCAGCCGTACTTGATCCACTGCGGTATAGACCTGAGTCGTCGCAAGGGAAGCGTGGCCGAGCAATTCCTGGATGCTGCGCAGGTCTCCGCCGGCCTCCAGCAGATGCGTCGCGAAGGAATGGCGCAGGGCATGGGGCGTGGCGGTGGCGGGCAGACCGATCTGCATCCGAGCCGCGGCCATGGCCTTCTGGATCAGGCGGGCGTTGAGCGGCCCCCCGCGGGCGCCCAGAAACAGCGGCGCGGCGGGCGCGGGCCGGAAAGGACAGAGATCGCGATAGGTCTCCACCGCGGCGCGCACCGCCGGCAGCACAGGCACCAGCCGCTCGCGCCCGCCCTTGCCGCGGATGCGCAGCACCTCGGCCAGTGGCGCGTCGCCCTGGGTCAGCGACAACGCCTCGGAGATGCGCAGGCCGCAGCCATAGAGCAGCGTCGCCACCGCGACGTCGCGCGCCGAAATCCAGGGATCGAGGCTCTGCGCCGCGATCGTCGCGATCAGCACACGCGCGGCATCTGCCATGACCGGGCGCGGGAGCCGCGGCTTGACCCGCGGCCCCCGGATGGCGGTAACGGCGGGGGCCTCGGCACCGCGGCTCTCGGCCAGCCAGGCGTGGAACCCGCGCACCGCAGAGAGCGCGCGCGCCATCGAGCGGGTGGAGAGGCCGCGGGCACGCTCGCGCGCCATCCAGGCGCGCAGATCGGCGGTGCCGACCGAGGCCAGCGCCGCGGCCCCCATCGCCCCGCCCTCGTGCAGGGCGAGAAAGCCGAGATATCCGCTCACGTCGCGACGATAGGCCTCGATCGTGCGTGGGCTGAGGCCCCGCACGCCACTCAGCCCGGCGAGCCAGTCCTCGACCAGACGGATCGCGCCTTCGGAGGCGGCGGCGTCGGTCATGCGTGCTGCCGATTCAGGCCAGGAAGCGGCGCAGGCTCCGCTGGAACACGCCGGTGAAGAAGCCGAGCAGGTCGGTGCCCTGGTCGGCGTGGAAGCGGTCGCTGTCGAACGAGCCGAAGGCGAGCAGGCCCGCCCGGTTGCCGGCGCCGAGATCGAGCCGCAGCGCAGCCTCGGAGAGGATGCGCGGCGCGTGCTCGCCGTAGAGATCCGCGGGCGCGCCGTCGAGCCGGCGCAGCGTCACCGTGCGCGGTATCATCCCACGCCCGCGGGTGACATAGGCGTCGACGCCCCCATCTGGCAGCGCCACGACCACGTTCTGCAGCGCCCCCGCGGGGCCGAGACCGATCCCCGGATCGGCGCCCGGCGCCTCGAGCCCGAGACGGACGAGGTCGACCGACAGGATGCTGGATATCTCGCGCGTCATGGCGCGCAGAAACTGGGCGAAATCCTCGGCATCGAGCAGGGCGAGGCAGGCGCGATGCACCTGGTTGGTGCCGGCCACGTTTTCGTAGGCGGCGGCCAGAACCTCGCGGTGGGTGTCCTCGAGCCGGTCGAGCCGCTCCTCCAGCCGCTCTACCAGCACGCTGCGCAGGTCGACCACGTTGCGCCCGGCGGCGACGCGATCAGCGCGCAGGAGCGTCCGCATCAGCTCCTGGTCCTCGAGGATCAGCGAGGGTTCTGCCATGATCATGGCGCGAAGGTCGATTGCGGTGGTCTCTTCGGCCATGCTCATGCGGTGCGCTCCCTCAGATGATCCTCTGACCGGTGGCTTCCCAGTCCTTGAGGAAGGCCGCCAGGCCCTTGTCGGTCAGCGGGTGCTCGGCCAGCGTCTTCAGCACGCTCGGCGGGCAGGTGGCGACGTCAGCGCCGGCGAGCGCGCTTTCCGAGACATGGTTGGCACTTCGGATGCTGGCCGCGAGGATCTGTGTCTCGAAGCCGTAATTGTCGTAGATCTGTCGGATGTCGCGGATCAGCTCCATCCCGTCGATGTTGATGTCGTCGAGCCGGCCGATGAAGGGGGAGATGAATGTCGCTCCTGCCTTGGCCGCGAGTAGCGCCTGGTTGGCCGAGAAGCAGAGCGTCACGTTGACCATCCGCCCCTCGCCGGTCAGCGTGCGGCAGGCCTTCAGCCCGTCCCAGGTCAGCGGCACCTTGACCGCGATGTTCGGCGCCAGCTGCGCGAGCTTGCGGCCTTCCGCGAGCATGCCCTCGTAGTCGAGCGACACCGTCTCGGCGCTGACGGGACCCGTTACCTCGGCGCAGATCTCACGGATGACTTCGATGAAATCGCGACCAGACTTCTTGATGAGGCTCGGGTTGGTCGTCACGCCGTCCACGAGCCCGAGCATGTTCAGTTCCCGGATCGCGTCTATCTCGGCCGTATCCACGAAAAATTTCATGATCTCTCTCTCGTGCAAAAGGGGTCAGCCCTTGTGGTTGCCGACGATACTAGCCCAAGGTATTGCGCGATGGAACCGGTCAATCCAGCGCGCCGCGATGATCCCGTCCCCCCCGGCTTCGCGGCCGGGGTGCCGGTCGGCGTGCTGGTCGTGGAGATGCTCGACCGGCTGCTCGACTATCGTTCGCCTGCCGGCGGCGTGCGGCTGGGCGATCTGGTCGAGGTTCCGCTCGGGCCGCGCCGGGTGCTCGGCTGCGTCTGGGGCGAGGCGGCCGGCGACTATCCGCCCGAGAAGCTGCGTGACATCGCGCGGGTGCTCGACCTGCCGCCGATGCCGGCGGAGATGCGCACGTTCCTGACCCGTGCGGCCGAGTACACGCTGACCCCCTTGCCGGTGATGCTGCGGCTGGCCACGCGCGTACCGGCGCTCGGTGATCCGCCCGCCGCACGGCCGGTCTTGCGGCTGAGCGGCCGGGCGCCCGACCGCATGACCGAGGCGCGGGCGCGGCTAATGGCGGCCTTCGAGGAGTTCGGAAATCTGGGCTTCGCGCCGGGGGAGCTGGCGCGTGTTGCCGGGGTTTCCTCGGGCGTGATCAAGGGCCTGGAGGCGCAGGGCGTCATCCTGCGCGAGGAGGCGCCGCGCGATCCGCCCTGCGACCGCCTCGATCCGGCCGCGGCACCGCCGGTTCTGTCGCAGGGGCAGGAGGCGGCGGCAGCGAGCTTGCGGGCCTCGGTGGCGGCGGGGCGCTATTCGACCACACTGCTCAAGGGCGTGACGGGTTCGGGCAAGACCGAGGTCTATCTGGAGGCGGTGGCAGAGTGCCTGGCGCGGGGGCGGCAGGCGCTGGTGCTCCTGCCCGAGATCGCCCTCTCGGCGCAGTTCCTGGACCGCGTGGAGGCGCGCTTCGGGGCGCGGCCGCTGGAGTGGCATTCGGGCGTGACCCAGGCTGCCCGGCGGCGGGCCTGGACGGCGGCGGCGAGCGGCGAGGCGCAGC
>CAYLHK010000003.1:0-24775 GCA_964383295.1 uncultured Rhodovulum sp. | reverse complement strand
GGTGGTCGGCGCGCGCTCGGCGCTGTTCCTGCCCTATGCCGATCTCGGGCTGATCGTCGTCGATGAGGAGCATGACGGCTCCTACAAGCAGGAAGATGGCGCGCTTTACAACGCCCGCGACATGGGCGTGCTGCGCGCCTCGATCGAGGGGGCGGCGGTGGTGCTGGCCTCGGCGACACCGAGCCTCGAGACCTGGGCCAATGCCGAGGCGGGCAAGTATGCGCGGCTCGACCTGCCCGAGCGGTTCGGGGATGCGGTCCTGCCCCAGATGGCGGCGCTCGACCTGCGGCTCGATCCTCCCGAGCAGGGGCGCTGGATCTCACCTCCGCTCGAGCAGGCGGTCGGCGCGCGGCTGGCGGCCGGGGAGCAGGCGCTCCTGTTCCTGAACCGGCGCGGCTTTGCGCCGCTGACCATCTGCCGGGCCTGCGGCCATCAGGTGGGCTGCGACGAGTGCGATGCGCGCATGGTCGAGCACCGGTTCCGCAAGCGGCTGGTCTGCCACCAATGCGGCGCCACGAAGCCCATCCCGACCGCCTGTCCGTCATGCAAGGTCGAGGGGAAGATGGCGGCGCTCGGCCCCGGGGTCGAGCGGCTGGCCGAGGAGGCGGCGGCGATCTGGCCGGAGGCGCGGGTCGAGATCCTGTCCTCGGATCTGGCGGAGGGGCCGTTGGCGCTGCGCGCGCGAATGGCCACGATCGCAGAGGGTGGGGCGGATCTGATCATCGGCACGCAGATCGTGGCCAAGGGGCACAACTTTCCGCTGCTGACGCTGGTGGGCGTGGTCGATGCCGATCTCGGCCTGCAGGGCGGCGACCTGCGGGCGGCGGAGAAGACCTTCCAGCTGATCCGGCAGGTGGCGGGGCGTGCGGGCCGCGCCGACCGACCCGGCGTCGCGCTGATCCAGACCCACCAGCCCGAGCACCCGGCGATACAGGCGACGCTGACCGGCGATGACGAGGGGTTCTGGCGGGCGGAGGCGGCGGCGCGCGAGCGTGCGGGGGCGCCGCCCTACGGGCGCATGGCGGGGATCATCGTCTCGGCCACCGACGAGGCGAGGGCCTGGGATCTGGCGCGGGCGCTGGCGCGCGGGGGCGAGCCCTTGCGCGCCGCGGGCGCGCAGCTCTTCGGGCCGGCACCCGCGCCGGTGGCGCGGATCCGCGGGCGGCACCGGTTGCGCCTGCTGGTCAAGGCGCCAAAAGGGGTGGCGCTGCAGGCGGCGATCCGTTCCTGGCTGGCCGCTACGCCCTGCCCTTCGACGGTACGGATCGCGGTGGACATCGACCCGCAGAGCTTCTTCTGAGCCTGCTCGCGCGCGAGCGCACGATAAAGCTTTGATTTCAAAGCGCGATATTATTGTATACACATTGTATATACGAGCGCGCAGCGCGGCCGCCCGATTGTTCGGAGCGCCGAAATCAAGTATGCTGTCGCCTATTATTTCGATCATGACTTTTCACATCGGGGGTGGCGCACGATGCGCATCAGGAACTCCAAGCTCGTGGGGGACGACAACCGCACCGTGCCTTTCGTGGCCTCGCCGAACACCGGTGGCCAGTTGTCGGGCGCGAAACCCCGGTTCCTCGTCATCCATTACACTGCCGGCGGGCAGGCCTCAGGGTCGATCGCGTGGTTCGCCAACCGGAACTCGCGCGTCTCGGCGCATCTGGTGATCGACCGCGAGGGCAAGACGACCCAGATGGTGCCCTTCGGCACGGTCGGCCAGCATGCCGGCGCCAGCACCTGGAAGGGCGTGAACGGGCTCAACCGCCACTCGATCGGAATCGAGCTGGCGAACTGGGGTCTCTTGCGCCGCTCGGGCGCGGGCGGCTGGTTGAGCCTGACCGGACACGCGGTTCCCGGCGAGCGGGTGGTGCTGGCCGAACACCGCAACAGTCCCGGCGACGAGCACGGCTGGGAGATCTTCGACGAAGCGCAACTGGCCGCGACAGTGGAAGCCGCACAGGCGATCGTGCGGGAATACGACATCGCGCCGTCCGACGTGGTCGGCCATGACGACATCTCGCCAGGGCGCAAGGTCGATCCCGGCCCGGCGTTTCCGATGGCGAACTTCAAGGCGCTGGTCTTCGGCCGCGCCGAGGAAGAGGGGGGCGAGATCCGGGTCTGCGTACGCTCTGAGACCGGGCTGAACCTGCGCTCCGAGCCGAGCGTGTCGGGCCCGCTGATCAAGAACCTTCCCGACGGCACGACCTTGCGCGTGCTCGAGGCGCGGAGTCTCTGGTGGCTGGTTTGCGAGGTGGAAAGCGCGGGCGAGATGCCGACGGGTTTCGTCAACAGCCGCTATCTGGAACAGATCTAGCTGGGACGGTGCCGCCCCGCGGCATAACGGGGCGGGACGGCACCTGACCGTTTCGGGCGCGGGCCTCAGGCGGGCGCAAGCCGGGTGCTGCCACCGCCGGTGATCACGCGGACGCGCTGGCCGATGGCGAACTGCGGATCGCCCTGGATGACCGAGATCTCGTTGCCGTTGTCGAGGCGGACGAACCACTCGATCGACTGGGCGCGGCCGACCGCCTGGCCGGCGCGCTGACCGAGTGCCGCACCTGCGACGGCACCCGCGCCGGTCGCCAGCACGCGGCCGGTGCCGCCGCCAACCTGCTGACCCGCGGCCGCTCCGGCAACACCGCCGACGATCGCGCCGAGCGCGCCGTCGGCCTCGCCCATGTTGCGCAGCTCGACCGGACGGCTGCCGATCACGACGCCCTGCTGGACCTGCTGCGCCGACAGCGCCTGGTTCGAGCTGACCACATTGCCGCTCTGCTGCGGCGCGCAGGCCACGAGTGCGAGGGCTGCAACCGCTGCTGCAAGCGGTGCCTTGAAGGATGAGATGCGCATACGAGTTCCTCTCGCCTGTTGTTAGAAACGACGCGCGCGGAACCTACACGATCTGCACGCTTTGGCCATCACCCATGGTTGTAGGTCGCGAATTCGCGATGGGCAGGGGGAAAACGCGAATCGGCGGAACCGCGCCCCGCCATTGCGGCCGCGCGCGACGGGAAAACGATGGAAATCGCGGCGTCGGCCAGATAGAGACGGCGCGCAAACCTCAGCGGATCCCCGCCATGACCGAACCCCATCCGACCATCCGGCCGCAGCCTGGCATTCTCGATATCGCCCTCTACCAGGGCGGCGACAGCAAGCTGGCCGGCCATGCTCAGGTGTTGAAGCTCAGCTCGAACGAGAACCCTTTCGGGCCGAGCCCGCGTGCGGTCGAGGCCTATCAGGCGGCGGCGGCCTCGCTGCATCTCTATCCGGATTCCCACCACGTCGCCCTGCGTGCCGCGATCGCGGGCGTCCACGGGCTCGACGCGGGCCGCATCATCTGCGGGGTGGGTTCGGACGAGATCCTGACCTTCCTCAACCAGGTCTATGCCGGTCCCGGCGACGAGGTGATTCATACCGAGCACGGGTTCGGGCTCTACAAGATCCTGGCTCTGGCGGCCGGGGCGACGCCGGTCGAGGTGCCCGAGCGCGAGCGGCGGGTTGATGTCGATGCGGTGCTGGCGGCCTGCACCGAGCGCACGGCGCTGGTCTTCATCGCCAATCCGGCCAACCCCACCGGCACGATGCTGACCGGGGCCGAGGTCGCGCGGCTGGCCGATGGGCTGCCGGCGCGCACGCTGCTGGTGCTGGACGGGGCCTATGCCGAGTTCGTCGAGGGCTTTGACGGCGATGCGGCGCTGGTCGAGGCGCGCGACAACGTGGTGATGACGCGGACCTTCTCGAAGATCCACGGGCTGGGCGGTCTGCGGGTCGGCTGGGGCTACGGGTCTGCGCATGTGATCGATGCGCTGAACCGGGTGCGGGGGCCGTTCAACCTCTCGACCTCGGCGCTGGCGACGGCCGAGGCCGCCATGCTGGACGTGGCGCGGGTGGCCTGGTGCCGGGAGCAGAACATCCGCAACCGGGCCGCGCTGGCCGCGGGGCTGGCGGCGGCGGGCGTGCCCTCCGACCCGTCGGCTGCGAACTACATCCTGGCGCGGTTCGCCAGTGCGGAGGAGGCGGGCGCCTGCGACGCGCATCTGCGCGCGCGCGGCATCATCGTGCGCCGGGTCGCGAGCTACAAGCTGCCGGCGGCGCTCAGGGTCACCGTTGGCGACGAGGCCGGCTGCGCGCGGGTCGTCGCGGCGGTGGCCGAGTTCATGCAGGTGCGGGCGTGAGCGAATACCGCCATGTCGCGCTGATCGGGCTGGGGCTGATCGCCTCGTCGATCAGCCATGCGATGCGGCGCGCGGGGATGGCCTCGCGCATCACCGGATATGCCCGAACCGCGGCCACGCGGGAGCAGGCCGCGCGGCTGGGGCTCTGCGAGGTCCAGGACAGTGCCGAGGCGGCGGTCGAGGGCGCGGATCTGGTGATCCTCTGCGTGCCGGTCGGCGCCATGGCCGAGGTGACGGCGGCGATCGCGCCGCATCTGGCACCGGGCGCAACGATCAGCGACGTGGGCTCGGTCAAGCAGGCGGTGATCGACGCCGTGGCGCCGCATCTGCCGCGTGGCGTGGAGTTCATCCCGGCGCATCCGCTGGCGGGCACCGAGCATTCGGGGCCGGGAGCGGGATTCGCCGCACTCTTCGACAACCGCTGGTGCCTGCTGACCCCGCTCGCGGGGTCGGACCCGGCGGCGGTGGCGCGGCTGCGCGGCTTCTGGGAGACGCTGGGGGCGCGGGTCGACACGATGGATCCCGAGCACCACGACCTGGTGCTGGCGGTGACCAGCCATGTGCCGCATCTGATCGCCTATACGATGGTCGGCGTGGCGGACGACCTGCGCCGGGTGACGGCGAGCGAGGTCATCAACTATTCGGCCGCGGGGTTCCGGGATTTCACCCGGATCGCGGCCTCGGACCCGACCATGTGGCGGGACGTGTTCCTCAACAACCGCGAGGCGACGCTGGATATCCTCGGGCGGTTTACCGAGGAGCTGTTCGCGCTGCAGCGGGCGATCCGGGTGGGCGACGGGGAGTTGCTGCACGCCTATTTCACCCGCACGCGGGCGATCCGGCGCGGGATCATCCAGGCCGGGCAGGACACGCCTGCACCGGACTTCGGGCGGGGCGGCTGAGCCGGGCTCAGGCGGTGCCGACGGCGTCCGTGATGCTGGCAAAGCCGTCGCGGGCGAGCAGGGCGTCGAGATCGCGCAGGATGCGCGGCACGAGACCGAGGCCCTCGTAGGCGAGCGCGGTATAGAGCTGAAGCGCCGAGGCGCCGGCGCGGATGCGGGCGTAGGCCTGCTCGCCGCTGGCGATGCCGCCCACGCCGACGAGGGTCAGACGACCGCCGGCGAGGCTGTGGACGCGGGCGAGGACGCGGGTGGCGCGCTCGGTGAGCGGCTGGCCCGAGAGGCCGCCGGCCTCGGCGGCGTGGCGCCCCGTGAGCCCGTCGCGCGACAGCGTGGTGTTGGTGGCGACGATGCCGGCGAGCCCCGCCTCGAGCGTGACCTCCACGATGTCGGCGATCTCGGCGTCGGTGAGATCGGGGGCGATCTTCAGGAAGAGCGGCAGGGGGCGGGCGAGCGCGGCATTGGCGGCGGTGACGGTGGCGAGCAGTTCGGCCAGAGCGGCGCGGCCCTGCAGGTCGCGCAGGCGCTCGGTGTTGGGCGAGGAGACGTTGACGGTGGCGAAGTCGACATGCGCTCCGGCGGCGGTCAGGACAGCGGCGAAATCGGCGGCACGGTCGGGGCTGGTCTTGTTGGCCCCGAGGTTCAGGCCGACGATGCCGGTGCGGGGCCGCGCGGCGAGGCGGGGGACGATCGCCTGAAGCCCCTCGTTGTTGAAGCCGAAGCGGTTGATGACGGCGCGATCCTCGGGCAGGCGGAAGAGCCGCGGGCGGGGATTGCCGTCCTGGGGCAGGGGCGTGGCGGCGCCGACCTCGATGAAGCCGAAGCCGGCCCCGAGCAGCGGTGCGATCGCGACGGCGTTCTTGTCGAAGCCGGCGGCGAGGCCGAGCGGGTTCGGCAGCTCTAGCCCGGCGATCGAGGTGCGCAGCCGGGGCGAGGCGAATGGGGTCGGCACGGGGGCGAGGCCGCTGCGCAGGGCGCGCAGCGCGAGCCCGTGGGCTGTCTCGGGGTCGATGCGGCGCAGGGCGGCCAGGCCGAGGGTCTCAAGCGCGCTCACGCGTGTGCCCGGGCACGGGTGGGCACGCGTGCCCACTTTTCAAGTATACTGATTCCAAAGGGAGAATCCGGGCGGGAAAGCATTAGGAAACCTTCGTTAATGGCCAAGGTCGCGCAGAACCGGGCCCTCGGGGCCGTCCTCGATCGGCCGGGACCAGGCGACATCGGCCAGCCGCAGCGGGCGGTAGAGATGGGGAAAGAGCGCGCCGCCGCGCGAGGGCTCCCAGCGCAGATCCGCGCCGAGCGCATCCGCCTCGACGGCCAGAAGGATCAGGCCGCGATCCTGCGCGAAATGCTTGGCGAGCGTCTCGGCCGCCTGCTCGGCGGTCGAGAAATGCACATAGCCGTCGGCCACGTCGACCGGGGCGCCGGGCGTCTCGCCGTCGCGTCGGAGTGCGGCCCATTCGTCCGCGCGGAAGATCTTGTAGATCAGCATGGGTCAGCCCTGCGGGGTCAGCACTTTGCGCGCGCCAGCACGCTCGATGCCGAGGCGGCGCTCGCGCCAGATGATGAAGATCCCGGCGGTGACGACCAGCGCGGCGCCGACCAGCATGTGGCGGGTCGGGATCTCCTCGAAGACCAGATAGCCGAAGGCCAGCGCCAGCAGCATCGAGACGTATTCGAAGGGCGCGACCACGCCCGCCTCGGCGTGGCGATAGGCCTCGGTCAGGAAGATCTGCGCCACGCCGCCGAGCAGGCCCGCGCTGATCAGCAGCACGAAGCCTTTCAGATCGGGCATGTTCCAGCCGAAGGGCAGGGTGGTGAGCGAGATCACCGTGGCAGTGACCGAGAAGTAGAAGACGATCGCCGCCGTCGCCTCTGTATGGACGAGCTTGCGCACGAAGACCTGGGCCAGCGCGGCGAAGACCGCCGCCAGCACGGCCGCCATGGCGCCGATGGTCTGCAGCCGGGTGCTTTCCTCGGCCACGGCCAGGGTCATGCGGGGCGAGAGCACGATCACGACGCCGACGAGCCCGATGACCACGGCGGTGATGCGGAAGGCGCGCACCTGCTCGCCGAGGAACATGGCGGCAAAGATCACCGTCAGCAGCGGCGCGGCATAGCCGATTGCCGTTGCCTCGGGCAGCGGCAGCAGGCCGAGGGCGGTGAAGCCGAGCCCCATCGACATCGTGCCGACCAGCCCGCGCCACATGTGGTCCATCGGGTGTTTAGTACTCAGCCCGTGGCGGAGGTCATGCTTCCAGATCAGCCAGCCGACGATCACCGGGATGGCGAAGAACGAACGGAAGAACACCGACTGTCCCGGCGGGACCTGATCGGCACTTGCCTTGATGCAGATGGCCATCAGGGTGAAGATCATCACGGAGATGATCTTCAGGCCGATGCCGCGCAGCGGGTTCACACCAGACCTCCCGGTAGTGGTGGCGTCAGCCGAGATGGCCCTCGGCCTTGGCCCAGTCGAGCGTGGCGTCGAGCGCCGCCTCGACAGGAGCGAAGAGCTCGTCGATCTCGTCTTCGGTGATGATCATCGGCGGGCAGAAGACCATGGTGTCGACGATCGGACGGCTGATGATGCCGCGCTCGAGCAGCTCCTGGTTCATGCGGGGTCCGACCTTGCCCGGGGTGGCGAAGCCTGCCTTCGACTTGTTGGGCGCCAGTTCGAGCCCGCCCACGAGGCCGAGGTGGCGGGCCTCGCCGACCAGCGGGTGCTGGCTCAGCCGGTCGAGATGGGCGGCGAAGCGCGGGGCGACGCGCTTGACGTGGCCGACGATGTCGATGCGCTCGAAGATCTCCAGCGTCTTGACGCCGACCGCACAGCCGACCGGGTGGCCGCCGTAGGTGTAGCCGTGGCCGAAGGTGCCGATCTTGCCGGAATGCGCCTCTATCACCTCGGCCATGTCGCGGTCGATGGCGACGGCAGAGAGCGGCACGTAGCCGGAGGTGAGCTGCTTGGCCATCGACATGGAGTTGGCGGGGAAGTCCAGCGTCTGGGCACCGAACCATTCGCCGGTGCGCCCGAAGCCGCAGATGACCTCGTCGGAGATCATCAGGATGTCGTACTTGCGGCAGATCTCCGCCATGGCCGGGAAATAGCCCTTGGGCGGCATGATGACGCCGCCCGCGCCCATCACGGGTTCGGCGATGAAGGCCGCGACCGTGTCGGGGCCCTCAGTGAGGATCATCTCCTCGAACTGGGCGGCCAGGCGGGCGGAGAAGGCCTCCTCGGTCTCGCCGGGCTCGGCGCCCTTCCAGTAGTGCGGGGTCGCGGTGTGGCGGATGCGGTCGACCGGCAGGTCGAAGTCGCGGTGGTTGTAGGGCAGGCCGGTCAGCGAGCCCGAGACGATGGTCACGCCGTGATAGGCCTTCACGCGGCTGATGATCTTCTTCTTCTCGGGGCGGCCGAGGGCGTTGTTGTAGTACCAGGCCATCTTGACCTGGGTCTCGTTCGCCTCGGAGCCGGAGGAATTGTAGAAGACCCGCGCCATGCCCGGCGCCAGCGCCTTGATCTTCTCGGCCAGCTCCACCGCCGGCTCGTGGCTGCGGCCGCCGAAGAGGTGGTAGTAGGAGAGCTTCTCCATCTGGCGGGTGGCGGCCTCGATCAGCTCCTCGTTGCCGAAGCCGAGGGCGGTGCACCAGAGGCCGGCGACGCCCTCGATATAGGGGCGGCCCTTTTCGTCCCAGACCCGCACGCCCTCGCCGCGCTCGATGATATGCGCCCCCGTCTGCCGCAGGGTGACCGCGTTGGTATAGGGATGCAGCAGCGCCTCGGCGTCGCGCATCTGGGAGTTCGACAGGGGCTGGTTCATGGCTGGCGTCCGCTGTGGGAGGTGCCTTCCGGAGATCGCATGTCCGGGTCGCGGGGTCAATCGACGGGGGGTGAGGCGGGCTGGGGTGGATCTGATGCTCGCGCGCGGGAATCTGATCAAGATGATGATATTACATGATATTTGTGATTCTGTTAACCCGATGTCAACGCTTGTTAGGATTTGGGCGGCTGGTGCTGTGGTTGGGCACCAGATGCTGGGGCGGTCCGGGGGTTGCGGTCGGCCTGGGGCAAGATGGTGGGTAAGGAAGTGGGGTGTTCGGGGGCCGGTAGCGTCTGGGGGCGGAAGTCGGACGCGCACGGGAGGGCGGCGGGTGCTTTCGGCCCTTGGCTGCCGTTCGGGGCGCGGCAGGACGAAGGTCGGCGTCGCGCCTCCATCCCGGTCGAGGGCCCGAAAGCTGCCAAACATCGAGACGACTGCCCATGGCTACCTCCCGCTATGTCGGCACCGCGTCTCCAGCGGCGCCGCTTCGGAGGCTGCATCGCCCCAAGCTTGCGGAATGATTGGTTTCGCCATGATCGGCTAAGGATTGCCATCGCTGGCGATTGCGTACCATAGCCCCCTGCTGTTGGTATTTCTCTCCGATCCGAGTGCCCGCGAGGCTCAATTGCGATGTTCCAGATGACCACGACGCAGGCCCTGTTGGTGCGCCAGTCTTTTTGGTCTCGGGCAAGTGTTGCGTTCCATGCAGCCTGAAGCCTTCGACACCGTCATCCTGGGTGCAGGCGCGGCGGGCATGATGTGCGCGATGCATGCGGCTGCGCGCGGCGGGCGCGTGCTCGTGGTGGATCATGCGAAGGCGCCGGGCGAAAAGATCCGCATTTCCGGCGGCGGCCGTTGCAACTTCACCAACATCGGGACAAGCGCGAAGAACTTCATCTCCGATAACCCGCATTTCTCCAAGTCAGCCCTTGGTCGCTACACGCAGCACGATTTCATCGCGCTCGTCGAAAGACACGGCATCGCCTGGCACGAGAAGACGCTCGGCCAGCTCTTCTGCGACACTTCGGCGAAACAGATTATCTCGATGCTTCTGGACGAGATGAACCAGGTCGGCTGCGAATTGCGCTTGCGAACCACGCTCGAAGCAATCGAGCGCGACGTGAGCGGTTTTGTCGTCACGCTCGGCGGTGATCGGGCGGCGACAATCCACTGCCGGCATTTCGTCGTCGCCTGCGGCGGCAAGTCGATTCCGAAAATGGGCGCGACCGGACTTGGCTACCAGATCGCGGACAAATTCGGACTGGCCGTCACCGAGACGCGCCCGGCGCTCGTCCCGCTCACCTTCGGCGAGGACGTGCTCGCCGGCTTTGGAGCGATGGCGGGCGTCGCGGCCAACGCGCGCGTGTCCTGCGGCAGAACGGCGTTCGAGGAGGCATTGCTCTTCACGCATCGCGGTCTCTCCGGGCCGGTGATCCTCCAGATCTCGTCCTATTGGCGCGAAAAGCGGCCGATCCAGATCGCCTTGTTGCCGGGCGACAACGTCCTTGCCTCGCTTGCCTCAGCCAAGCGAGAGAACGGCCGCCGTGCGATCTCGACCGTGCTCAGCGACATCCTGCCCAAACGCCTCGGCGCCCATCTCGCCGAGACCCATGGCTGGAGCGGACCAATCGGCGAGGCGAGCGACAGAAAACTCGCCGCCATCGCCGCGACGCTTCAGAACTGGGAGGTCTTTCCGACCGGCTCGGAAGGCTACCGCACAGCCGAGGTGACGCTTGGCGGCATCGACACGGCCGGATTGAATTCGCGGACGATGGAAGCCAAAGCCGTCGAGGGGCTCTATTTCATCGGAGAAGTGGTCGATGTCACCGGCTGGCTCGGTGGCTACAATTTCCAGTGGGCGTGGTCGTCCGGCTGGGCGGCGGGCACCGCGATTTCGGAACGGGCGGCATGAATGACACGCCCGCTGAACATCTCGCCATCGGCATCGGCGGTGCATCCGCAAGGCAGCTATCCCGGCGCGCTCGAGCCGGAGGGTGCCGATGATGGAGGCAACTCGACGTTCCGGGAACGAAGGCTTTCGGGGAGCTATCAGCGTTCGTTGGAACGACCGCAATGGTTGGACGCCGAAGGTCGGCTTTCTCGGATTCCTGCTTGGACGCGCGCGTCCGCCGGTGTCGCGGCGGATGACCGCTTCCCGCCCTCTCCGATCCTGCCGCCCCCCAGCGCAACAGCGGCTGTCCGTCGTCGCGACGATCCACGCCTTTCGCACCCCCCGCGCCATCCGAATTTCACTCGCCCCCTCACCGCCCGAAGCCCTTGGCAAAGCGGTCGCAGGGCTGTCATGCTTTTCTGCGAGACCCGTTCAGCCCCATCTTCAGGAGAACGCCCATGTCGATTCGCGCCCTCATGCTTTCCACCGGAGCCCTGGTCCTGGCCGGAGGCGCGGCACAGGCCTTCACGCTGCATGTCCTGCACATCAACGACTTCCACAGTCGGGTGCAGTCGATCAACGCGTTTGACGCGACCTGTTCGGATGCGGACGAGGCCGAGGGCAAGTGCTTCGGCGGCGCGGCGCGGCTCTATACCGCGATCAACGAGCTGCGCGACGAGCTGACGGCGGCGGGCGAGAATGTGCTGGTGCTCGACGCGGGCGACCGGTTCCAGGGATCGCTGTTCTTCACCACCTATTCGGGCCAGGCCGAGGCCGAGATGATGAAGCGCATCGGCTTCGATGCGATGATCTTCGGCAACCACGAGTTCAACCTCGGGCCGGAAGCGCTGGCCGCGTTTGTCGAGTCCGTCGGCACGCCGGTCATCTCGGGCAATGTCGACGTCACCAACGAGCCGATCCTCGCCGGCAAGACCGAGGACCACATGGTCTTCGACTTCGACGGCGAGAAGGTGGCGGTGATCGGGGTCACCACGACGGACACGCCCGAGATCTCCTCGCCCGGCCCGAACGTCGTCTTCCAGGACCCGGCCGAATACGTGAGCGGCAAGATCGAGGAGCTGACGGGCGAGGGGGTGAACAAGTTCATCGTGCTGAGCCATATCGGCGTCGTGCCCGACAGCGCGCTGGCCGAGGCGGTGCCGGGGATCGACGCGATCATCGGCGGCCACAGCCAGACGCTGTTCTCGAACACCCACGAGGGCGCGGCCTATCCCTATCCGCACATGGTCGCCGGCGTTCCCATCGTGCAGGCGCGCGATTATTCGAAATACGTGGGCCACATGGTCCTGACCTTCGATGACGAGGGCAATGTCACCGAGGCCACGGGCGATACGATCCTGATCGACGCGGGCGTCGAGCCGAATGCCGAGGTGCTGGCGCGGGTCGACGAGCTCGGCGGGCCGATCGAGGAGGCGATGGCCGAGATCGTGGCCCAGGTCGCGGCCGACATCGACGGCACGCGGGAGTCCTGCCGCGCGGTCGAATGCGAGATGGGCAATCTGGTGGCCGACGCCATGCTCGAGCGGGTGAAGGGCCAGGGCGTCACCATCGCTCTGCAGAACGGCGGGGGCCTGCGCGCCTCGATCCAGGGCGGCGAGGTGAACAAGGGCGCGATCGTGGCGGTGCTGCCGTTCCAGAACACGCTCGCGACCTTCAACATCACCGGCGCGGGCATCATGGACAGCCTCGAGAACGGCGTGAGCGCGGTCGAGGAGGGCGCGGGGCGCTTCCCGCAGGTGGCGGGGATGAAGTTCACCTGGGATCCCTCCGCCGAGCCGGGCAGCCGCATCACCGAGGTGCTGGTGGACGAGGGCGGGACCTGGGCGCCGATCGACCCGGGACAGGTCTATTCGGTGGTCACCAACGACTTCGTGCGCCGCGGCGGCGACGGGTTCGCGACGCTGCGCGATGAGGCGACCGAGGTCTACGACTACGGCCCCGGGCTGGAGCTGGTGCTGATCGACTATCTGGCCGAGCACCCGGGCTATCAGCCGTATCTGGACGGCCGGATCTCGAAGGTCGAGTAACCGCCGGTCTCAGCGACAGCGGGTGTTGCCGAGCATGTCGCTGCGGCAGCGCCCCGACGGCCCCGGCTGGCCGGGCCCGACCAGGGTCCGGCCGAAGGCGTTCTCGCGCCAGCCGGGGATGATCTCGGGCATTTGGCTGCCTGCCGGCGGGCGGTCCTGGACCCGCTCCAGGCCGGGGCTGCGGTCGTCGACGAGGGGGCGCGGCCGGGGTCGCGGACCCTGCTCGGGGGTGCAGACGGTGGCGCCGAGCGCGTCGGTGCGGCAGGTGGTCTGGGCCTGCGATGCGGTCGCCAGGGTGGCCAGCGCGACGGCCAGGGCCGCGCCCGGCAGGCCGCGTTGACAGGCGCGGGCGCGGCGGTGAAGGTGGCGCATGGCCGGAATTTCCATGTCCAGTTACCTGCGGCGGGACTTGGGGCGCGTCAAGGACGGCGCTCCCTGCGCGGGGGCGGCCTGAGGCGGGATGTGCGGGCGCTATGACCTGAACGTGACGCCGCAGGCGGTCGCCGAGGCCTTCTCGGCTGCGGTGGACGCAGAGGACGTCGCCGGTCCGCGGCGCAACGTCTCGCCGACCGAGCGGGTGGCGGTTGTCGTCGCCGGCGCCGAGGGGCGGGCGGTGATGATGATGCGCTGGGGGTTCCTGCCGCGCTGGTACAAGACCCCGAACGACGGCCCGCTGCTGATCAACGCCCGTGCCGAGACGATCGCCGAGAAGCCCGCCTTCCGCGAGGCGGTCCGCGCCCGCCGTTGCCTGATCCCGGCCGATCTCTTCTACGAGTGGCAGGGCGAGAAGGGGGCCAAGACGGCCTATGTCATCCGGCCGCGCCAGGGCGGGCTGATCGCCTTTGCCGGGGTCTGGCAGGAGTGGGGCAACGGGTCCACCTGCGCGATCGTGACCTGTGCGGCCAATGCCACGCTGGCGCCGGTCCATCACCGGATGCCGGTGGTGGTTGCGCCGGGCGATTTCGGCCTCTGGCTCGGCGAGGAGGGCCATGGCGCGGCGCGGCTGATGGTGCCGGCCGCGGACGACCTGCTCGAGGCCATCCCCGCCGACGAGGAGACGCGCGCGATCCTGGCGCGGCGCGGCCCTCCGGCGCCGGAGGCGTGACCGCGCGGGCGCTGGAGGCCGCACGGCAGTTCGCATGACGATCATGGCTTCCGGCAACCGTGCGAATCCCGTATTTCCTGGTGGTTGCAGCGACCGAGGACCGAGATGCCGCAAGACCCGTCCTATGCGGCGCGTGATGCTGGCGCGGGCCATTCGGAGGGCCGCATGCCCCTGCTTGTGCTCGGCGCGTTGGGGGTCGTCTACGGGGACATCGGCACCAGCCCGATCTATGCCTTCCGCCAGGCGCTGTCGGTCGGCGCGGGCACGAGCGCGACCGAGCGCGAGGTGCTGGGCCTGCTGTCGCTGATCGTCTGGGCGCTGACCCTGACGGTGGCGGTCAAGTACATCTTCTTCGTGACCCGGGCCGACAACAACGGCGAGGGCGGCACGCTGTCGCTGATGGAGCTGGCGCGCAAGACCTACACGCGCGCGCCGCGCTGGATCACCGGCCTCGGCGTCATCGGTGCGGCGCTCTTTTTCGGCGACGCGCTCATCACCCCGGCGATCTCGGTCCTGTCGGCGGTCGAGGGGGTGAAGGTGGTCGCCCCGCAGGTGCAGCCGCTGGTGGTGCCGCTGACCATGGTCATCATCGTGCTCCTGTTCTTCGTGCAGCGTTTCGGCACGGAGCGGGTCTCGGTGGTCTTCGGCCCCGTCATCGGGGTCTGGTTCGCCGTCCTCGGCGTCTCCGGGCTGGTGAATGTCATCGAGGCGCCGGTGGTGCTCTGGGCGTTCAATCCCTGGTACGGCGTGCATTTCCTCGCCACGCATCAGACCGCCTCGCTGGTCGTGCTCGGCGCCGTGTTCCTGGCCGTGACCGGCGCCGAGGCGCTCTATGCCGACATGGGCCATTTCGGCCGCCGCCCGATCGTGCTCGCCTGGTTCGGGCTGGTCTTCCCCTGCCTGCTCATGAACTATTTCGGCCAGGGCGCCTTCGTGCTCTCGCACGGGGCGGCGAACGTGACCAATCCGTTCTTCGAGATGCAGCCCGACTGGTTCCTGATCCCGTTCATCGGGCTGGCCACGCTGGCGACCGTGATCGCCAGCCAGGCGGTGATCTCGGGCACCTACAGCCTGGCGCGGCAGGCGATCGCGCTCAACATCCTGCCGCGCATGACCGAGGTGCATACCTCCGCGACCCAGAGCGGCCAGGTCTACATGCCGCAGATCAACATGATCCTGATGCTGGGCGTGCTGGTGCTGGTGCCGACCTTCGGCAGCTCGGATGCGCTGTCGCATGCCTACGGGATCGCGGTCTCCTCGGTGATGGTGGTCACGCTCTGCCTGCTTGCGGTCGTGATCCTGCGGACGTGGAAGTGGCCGATCTGGGCGGTGGCGATCTTTGCCGGCATCTTTGCGGTGATCGACGGCGGCTTCCTGGTCGCGAACGTGACCAAGGTCAGCACCGGCGGCTGGGTGCCGCTGGCGATCGCGGGTTTTGCCACCGGGATCATGGCGATCTGGATCACGGGCCGCGCGCTCCTGGCCGAGCGCACGCGGCGCGACGAGATGCCGCTGCAGGCGCTGGTGGACAATCTCGCCAGGGCGGAGCGGCACAGGGTGCCGGGCACGGCGGTGTTCCTGACCGCCAACGCCGAGGGCGCGCCGACGGCACTGATGCACAGCCTCAAGCACTACAAGGTGCTGCACGAGAAGAACGTGATCCTGACCGTGGAGACCTCGGCCTCGCCGCGGGTGCCCGATGCCGAGCGGATCCGGATCGAGGTGCTGAACGACATGTTCATGCGCGTCGCCGTCACCTTCGGCTACATGGATACGCCCAACCTGTCGAAGGCGCTGATCCTTGCGCGCCGGTCGGGGTGGAAGTTCGACATCATGTCGACCTCGTTCTTCCTGTCCCGGCGCACGCTGGTGCAGGACCAGAAGGGCGGGCCGCTGACCCGCTGGCGCAACCGGGTCTTCGTGGTGATGGCGCGCAATGCCGAGGACGCGACGGTCTATTTCCACATCCCCACGGGCCGGGTGGTCGAGATCGGGACGCAGGTGCTGATCTGATCCGAGCTCCGCTTGATTACCGCGCGGATTTGTCCGTCGACAAATCCGCGCGCCTGCCTGCCCCCGGCAGGTGCGCGCGGATTGCCGAGCGACCGACGAGCGCATGATCTGACCTGATCGGTTCTCACGGCTGGCTCTGGCGGGAAAGCCGGGCGCCCGGTAACGTCGGGCGGTTCCGAATGAGGAGGCCGTGCATGAAAGTCATCGTGTTGGGGGCCGGGGTCGTCGGGGTGACGACCGCCTATTATCTGGCGCGGGCGGGCGCCGAGGTGGTGGTGATCGACCGTCAGGAGGGGCCGGCGCTCGAGACGAGCTATGCCAATGCGGGCGAGCTGAGCTACGGCATGACCTCGCCCTGGGCGGCGCCGGGCATCCCGATGAAGGCGGTGAAGTGGCTGTTCATGAAGCGCCGGCCGCTGTTCATCTGGCCGCTGATCAGCCCGACGATGTGGTGGTGGGGCGCGCAGATGCTCGCCAACTGCAATTCCCGCAGCTATGCGATCAACAAGACGCGGATGGTGCGGGTGTCGAACTACAGCCGCGACTGTTTGCCGGAGCTGATCGCGGAAACCGGCATCGAATACGACGGGAGGGCGCAGGGCACGCTGCAGCTCTTCCGCACCCAGAAGATGCTGGATGGATCGGCTGCGGACCAGGCCATCCTGGCGGAGTTCGATTCGCCCTTCGAGCTTCTCGACCCCGCGGGCTGCATCGCGGTCGAGCCGGCGCTGGCCGCCGTGCGCGAGAAGTTCGTGGGCGGCCTGCGGCTGATGGCGGATCGCACCGGTGACTGCCGGATGTTCACCGTGGCGCTGGCCGAGCGTTGTGCCGAGATGGGGGTGGAGTTCCGCTTCGGGCAGCACGTCCGCCGGCTGGAGGTCGAGGGCGGGCGGGTCGTCGGCGTCGATGTCGAGTATCTCGGCCGCACCACCGCGGACGCCTATGTCTGTGCGCTGGGCAGCTATGCGACGGGCCTGCTGCGGCAGGTGGGGGTGCGCATCCCGGTCTATCCGGTGAAGGGCTATTCGGTGACGCTGCCGGTCACCGACGACGCCATGGCGCCGCAATCCACGATCATGGACGAGACCCACAAGGTGGCGATCACCCGGCTGGGCGAACGGATCCGGGTGGCGGGCACGGCCGAGATCGCGGGGTATTCGAACCGGCTGGGCCCGCATGCGACCGATACGGTGCGCTATGTGATCGGGGATCTGTTTCCGGGCGGGGGTGATCTGAGCCGGGCCGAGGGCTGGACCGGGCTGCGCCCCATGACGCCCGACGGTACGCCGGTTCTGGGGGCCACGGCGATCGACAACCTGTTCCTGAACACCGGCCACGGCACGCTCGGCTGGACCATGGCGGTGGGCTCGGGCCGGGCGGTCGCGGATGTGGTCATGGGCCGCAAACCCGAGATCGACTTCGACGGGCTGACGGCGGCGCGTTACCGGCAGTGAGTGTGACCGGATGGGTGTATCACGATGATACACCCATCAAGTCACTGATATAAAACGTAGATCTGGAGGTCCGTCAGTTCGCCTCGTCCTCCGGCGGCGGCAGGCCGTCGTCGGGGGAGATCGCCGGGGCGATGTCGGTCTGCGGCGGCTCGGCCGTCGGCGGGATCGACGGGGGCGCGGCGGCATCGTCCCCCGCCGGCGGCGTGGCGGCATCGTCCCCCGCCGGGGGCGTGGCGGCATCGTCTCCGGCCGGCGGCGTGGGCTCGGCATCGGGTTCCGGCGCGATGGGGGCCGGGTCGGGCGCGGCGTTGACGCGGTCGGTCGGGATCGGCTCCGGCGTGACCGTGCCGTCCGCGGCGGCCACGCGCCAGACGGTGTTGCCGGCGTCATCGGCGATCAGCAGCGCCCCGGTCCCGTCCATGGCGAGGCCCACGGGGCGGCCGCGCGCCTGGTCGCCGACGAGGAAGTCGGTGACGACGTCCTGCGCCATGCCCGCCGGGCGGCCGTCCTCGAACGGGATGTAGAGCACCTTGTAGCCGTTGAAGGCGTTGCGGTTCCAGCTGCCGCGGTTGCCGACGAAGGCGCCGGCGGCGAATTCCTCGGGCATCGCGCTGTCGTTGGTGAAGGCAAGGCCCAGCGCCGCCACGTGGCTCGAGAGCGCATAGTCGGGCTTGATCGCGATCTCCACGAGGTCGGGGCGGGGCGGGTGGACGCGCGGGTCCACGTGCTGGCCGAAGTAGCTCCAGGGCCAGCCGTAGAAGCCGTCCTCCTGCACCGAGGTCAGGTAGTCGGGCACGAGGTCGGGGCCGAGCTCGTCGCGCTCGTTTACCACGGTCCAGAGCTCGCCGGTCTCGGGATGGACGTTCAGTCCGTTGGGGTTGCGCAGGCCGGAGGCGAAGACGCGGGCGGCGCCGGTCTCGCGGTCCACCAGCCAGATCGCGGCGCGGCCCTTCTCGGCCTCGAGCCCGCGCTCGCCGGCGTTGGAGTTCGAGCCGACCGAGGCATAGAGGAAGCGGCCGTCCGGGGTCAGCGCGAGATCCTTGGTCCAGTGGTGGTTGACCGGCCCGCCGGGCAGGGGGGCGAGCAGGCGCGGTTCCTCATCGATCGACGTCTGGCCCAGCTCATAGGGATAGGCGAGGATCGCATCGGCCGCGGCGACATAGAGCGTGTCGTCGTACCAGGCCACGCCGAAGGGCGAGGTGAGATCGGTCAGCAGGTCGACGCGCTCGTCCACCACGCCGTCGCGGTCGGTGTCGCGCAGGAGCGTGATGAGGTTCGTCTCCTCGGGATCGACGCCGTCCCCCGCGGCGAAGTCCATCAGCCAGCCGCGCACGTAGTCCTTGGGCCGCAGCAGGGGCTTGCCGGGCGGGTTGATCGACTGGACGACGAGGACGTCACCATTGGGCAGGGTATGGACCGTGCGCGGATTGGCGAGGTCCTGGGCATAGGCGGTGACGGTCAGGCCCTCGGGGACGGTCGGGGTCTCGCCGTCCTGCCAGCCGATGACTTCGGCAACCTTCAGGCCGGGCAGCAGATCGTTGCGCGGCTCCGGCAGGACCGGGTCGGGCCCGATCTGGGAGGTGATGTCGAAATCGTCCTCGGCCTCGCAGGCGGCAAGGGCGAGGGCGGTGGCCGCCAGCGCGGTGGCGGGAAGGATGGCGGCTCTATACATGACGGCGCACTCCGGTCCGGCCGAGCCATCCGGTGACGATCATCGCGATCACCGTCACCGCCGACAGCGTGAGGCCCCAGGGGACGACGGCTGTCCAGCCGTCCGTCGCGTGGAAGAAACTGTTGATGGTCGCGAGCACCAGCACCACGATGCTGCCCAGCACCGCTCCCCAGGTCGGGCGCACGCGGCGGATCAGCCAGTCGATGAAATGGATGATGAGGGCCAACGCACCGACGATGAGCCCGGCGAAGAGCAGCCATTCGGAGAAGTGCAGCCACATCAGCTCCGAGGTCTGGGTATAGATGATGTCGGTGATGAGCGTCAGGCTGAAACAGGCGATCGGGAACGCCCGTAATGTGGCATAGAATGCCTGTCCTGCGGGTATCGGCGCGGGCAGGGGCTGGCTGTTATGCATGGAATCCTCGCCATCTCCGGTTCTGCGGTGATACAAGGACTACGATTGTTGGGGTGATCGGTTCCCCTGGCGCGCGCTTTTTCTGGCGGAAACCGGCGTTTGCGTCAGGCGATGGCGATCAGCGCGACGCCGAGCGCCACCACCAGCGCCGCCACCGCGCGGGGCTTCCAGGGCCGTTCGCCGAGCCAGAGGATGCCGATGGCGGCAGCGAAGATCACCGAGGTCTCGCGCAGCGCCGAGACGAGGCCGATGGGCGCCAGCGTCATCGCGTAGATGGCAAGCCCATAGGCGAGGGCCGAGCAGAAGCCGCCGAAGAGCCCCAGCGCCCAGGAGCGCCACTTCAGGCCGGCGAAGTCGAGCGGGCGGATGGCGACCAGGTAGACGGTCACGAAACCCTCGAGCAGGAAGAGCCAGCCCACATAGGCCAGCGTGTCGCCGGCCACGCGCACGCCGATCCCGTCGACGACCGAATAGGAGGCGATGTTCAGCCCGGTCGCGAGTGCCAGAAGGATCGAGGGCGACCCGGCGCCGGCGAAGATGCCGCGCCAGGAGAGCAGCAGAACCCCGGTGGAGACGGCCGCCACCCCGGCCCAGCCCGCCGGCGGCAGACTCTCACCGATGGTGGCGAGTGCGCCCAGGGTCACGAGCATCGGCGCGATGCCGCGGGCGATCGGATAGACGAGGCTGAGATCGCCGAGCCGGTAGGAGTGGTAGATCAGGTAGTAGTAGAGCCAGTGGATGACCGTCGAGATGCCGATGTAGACGAAGGCCTCGCGCGAGGGCAGCGGCACCAGCGTCACCATCACCCCGCCCGCGATCGCATGCGACAGCGCCACCATGCCGAGGCTGATGGCGCGGTCGCCCGAGGCCTTGATCAGCGCATTCCAGAACGCGTGAAGGAAGGCCGCAAAGAGGACGATGGCAAAGGCGGTGGGACTCATGTGGCGGAGGATCCGGGAGGGCGCGCCATATGAAGCCCGTGTCACGGAAATGTCGAGAGATCGTCACATCTCCGGAAGCCGGTCCCGCCGGCGGTACCGCCCGCCGCGGAGATCGGGCGTTCGGGCCTTTGTCAGTCGTCCATCCAGGTGACGATCGCCTGCAGATCCGGCCGGGGGCGGTCGGGGATCGCCATGTCGCAGCTGCCGATATGCACCACGCCCGCCACCCATTCGCCCTCGGCGAGCCCGAGCGCCGGGCCGATGAAGGCCGCGTCATGGACCGGCCAGCCGGTGAGCCAGGCGGCGCCCCAGCCTTCGGCGAGTGCGGCGTTCACCAGGCCGAGCGCCAGTGCGCCGGCGGAGAGCGTCTGCTCGATCGGCGGGATCTTGTCGCTGGGCTTGGGGCTTGCCACCACGACCACCGAAACCGGCGCCTGTTCGTAGGGGCTCGCGCCTTTGTCGGCATCGGCGCCGGTCTCGGCGGCGCGGGCGCGGATCGCCTGGGCGAGGCGGGTCTTGCCGGCGCCCTCCAGCGCGATGAAGCGCCAGGGTTCGAGCTTGCCGTGGTCGGGCACCCGTGCGGCCATGGTCAGCAGGGCCTTGAGCGCGTCGCGGTCGGGGCCGGGCGCGCGCAGGACCTTGGGCGGTCGCGAGCGGCGGGTGGACAGGAACTCAACGACCTCGGGTCGACGCATGAACAGGCCCTCCATATGCGGCCTTGGCATGTCCGCCGGGGGCGGGCGCGTCAAGCCCCGGGATCGGAGGCCACCCTGCACGGGGCGGTCAGCGCGCCCAGCCGCTGGATCTGGCGGCCCTCGGCGTCGAAGTTGGCGGGATCGAGCCAGGCCTCCCAGGCCGGGCGGAGGCAGGTCCAGTCGGCGCCCGTCATCGCGAACCAGGCGGTGTCGCGGTTGCGCCCCTTCACCACCATGTGGTTGCGGAACGTCCCCTCGTAGCTGAAGCCGAACCGCTCGGCGGCGCGGCGGCTGCGCAGGTTACGTGCGTCGCATTTCCATTCGAACCGCCGGTAGCCGGCGGCGAAGAGGCGGGCGGCCAGCAGGTAGACCATTTCGCTCGCCGCGCGGGTGCGCTGCATGGCGGGGGCGAGGCAGATATGCCCGACCTCGGCCACGCCCTGGGCAGGGTCGATCCGCATCAGGCTCGCCACGCCGCCGGGTGTGCCGCGCGCTCGGTCGATCAGGGTGAAGAACATCGGATCGGGCCGGTCCGCGACGCTCGCCACCCAGGCGGCATAGTCGGCCTCCTGCGCGAAGGGGCCGTAGCCCATGTGGTCCCAGATCCCGTCATCGGCCCGGTTCGCGGCGTGCAGCGCGGGGGCGTGGTCGGGCGAGAGCGGCTCCATGCGCAGGTAGCGTCCCTCGATCACCGCGAAGGCGGGATGGGCGGGGGCCTGCCAGCCTGCCAGCTCCGCGCCGGCGTCCTTGGGGGATCTAGCCAAGGGAAAATCCCTCCGGATAGTCGTGCCGGCCGTCGAAGTCCGCCTTGCCAAGCACGGCCCCGGCCTGCTTCAGCGCGACATGCGCCATAGCCTGGTGGAAATAGAGGTTCGGCAGGCCGAATTCGTGCAGATAGACCTCGCCCGGCAGTTCGAGCTGGGCGAAGCCTGCCTGGGCGCGGACGATCCGCGCCTCGGCGCCGGCGAAGGCCTTGGGCGGCAGCGCGGCGAGATGCTTGGCCGCGGCGCCGGCCCGCGCGACCAGCCCTTCGGCGCCGAGCGGCCCGCGCAGCTCCGGCGGGCGCCGGCCGGCGAGCGGATGGGCGATGCGCAGCGTGAACTGGATCGCAGTGGCCACCTGGCGGGCAGCGGGCATCATGCCGGCCGCGGGTCGCTGTTCGAGCGCCGCGTCGAAGCCGGGGCCCAGCTGGCCACGCGCCTTGACGATCTCGGCGCTGATGCGGGCCAGAACGCCCGTCAGCACGGGCACCGACGCGCGATAGAGCGGCGGCAGGGCCGTGGGGTCATCCATGCCTCGGCACTCCTCTGTCGGGGCGTCCGCGAGCTATTGCGCCGCTGCCGCGGCGGCGCAAGACCCCGCAAGCGGCGTCCTTCGCCGGCGTGTTCCGGCGCGCGGCTTTCTGCTATGCAGCGGACATCAATCGCTGAGGGATCTCGAATGGCGCCTTCCGGCATGAGCGGGCCCCTCGGGCCCAGGGTTTTCGCTTCGCTCGCAGTCCTGTCACTGATCTCCGCAGCGCCCCTGCGC
This sequence comes from uncultured Rhodovulum sp., assembly GCA_964383295.1. Lineage (GTDB taxonomy): Bacteria > Pseudomonadota > Alphaproteobacteria > Rhodobacterales > Rhodobacteraceae > Amaricoccus. The sequence continues at coordinate 2,113 of CAYLHK010000003.1, read as the reverse complement.
GCCGATGCGGAAATGGACGCCCGAATCGAGGCGCTGGTGCCCGATCTCGAGGCCTATGTCACGCAGGCCATGGCGGGGTTCGACGCGCCCGGGGTGGCGGTGGGCATCGTCAGCGGCGACCGGCTGGTTTGGTCCTCGGGGTTCGGCACCGCGGCCAACGGGGGCGCCCCGGTCGATGCCGATACGATCTTCCAGATCGGCTCCGCCACCAAGGCCTTCCTCGCCACGACGCTGGCGATCGCCGTCGACGAGGGCAAGCTCGCCTGGGACGACCGCGTCGTCGACCGCTATCCGGGCTTCCAGATGATGGACCCCTGGGTCACCCAGGAGTTCCGCATCTTCGACCTGCTCGCCCAGCGATCAGGCCTTCCGGGGGCCGCAAATGACGCGCTGCCCTTGCTGGGCGTACCGGTGGCGCAGGCGGTCCACGCGATGCGCTATGTCGAGCCGGTGTCGAGCTTTCGCTCGACCTTCGCCTATACCAACGTGACGCATATGCTTGCGGGCTACGTGGTCGCGGGGGCCATGGGGGTTCCGGACTGGGGGGCGCTCGTGACCTCCGAGATCTTCGGGCCGCTCGGCATGAGCCGGACCTCGCTGACCGCGGCGGCGATCGAGGCGGCGGACAATGCCACCATCGGGCACCGCTACGACCCCGCCGGATCGGTGCAGGTGCCGTTCACCCAGATCTTCCCCTATGACTTCGCCGGCGCGGGCGCGATCAACTCGACGGTGAACGACCTGGCGCCCTGGGTGCGGATGCAGCTTGCCGGCGGCACGCTGGGCGGCACGAAGATCGTCTCGGCCACCAATCTCGCCGTCACCAAGGTCCCGCGCACGGGCATCAGCGACCGCGTCGCCTATGCCATGGGCTGGGTGCAGGTGGCGACCGACAACGGCCAGGTGACCTGGCACAACGGCGGCACAACCGGATATGGCGCCTATGTCGGGCTGGCGCAGGCGCATGACCTGGGCGTCATCGTGCTAAGCAACCTGCAGAACGTGGGCATGCCCGACGCGATCGGGATGTGGACGATGGACCGGCTGCTCGGCAATCCTGAGGTGGACTATGCCGAACAGGCGCTGGGGCATGCCAAGTCGGCCGCGGCGGAGGCCGTGGCGACCTTTGCCCGGCCGGCCGATCCGGCGCCGGCCCCGGATCTGGCGACGCTTGCCGGGAGGTATGTGAACGAGGGCTTCGGGCCGGCCGAGCTGGTGGCCGACGGCGAGCGGCTTACGGCCAGCCTCGCGACCGGCGCGCGGCTGGTGCTGGCGCCGTGGAGCGGCAATGCCTTCACCGTCAGCATCCTGCGCGAAGGCCGCTTCGCGGCCATTGCCGAGAACTTGGGGCCGCTGCCGATCGGATTCGCCGAGTTCCGCATCGGGGCGAATGGGACGCTCGCGGGCTTCGACTTTCTCGTCCAGGACGACGGGCAGGCGATGCATTTCGCCCGGCAGTAGCCGGGCGAGGCGTCAGCCCTTCGGCGCCAGCCGCAGGCCCAGCTCGCGCAGCTGCTCGTTCGTCACCTCGGAGGGCGCGCCCATCATCAGGTCCTCGGCGCGCTGGTTCATCGGATACATGATGACCTCGCGGATGTTCTCCGCGCCCGCCAGCAGCATGACGATCCGGTCGACGCCGGGCGCGATGCCGGCATGGGGCGGGGCGCCGTAGCGGAAGGCAGAGATCATGCCGCCGAAATGCGCGTCCACGAAGTCGCGGTCATGGCCGACGATCTCGAAGGCGCGGTACATGATCTCGGGCTTGTGGTTCCGCACCGCGCCGGAGGAGAGCTCGATGCCGTTGCAGACGATGTCGTACTGGTAGCCGAGCACGTCGAGCGGGTCCTTGCCGTCCAGCGCCTCGAGACCCCCCTGCGGCATCGAGAAGGGGTTGTGGCTGAAGTCGAGCTTCCCCGTGTCCGGGTCCTTCTCGTACATCGGGAAATCGACGATCCAGCAGAAGTCGAAGCGGTCCTCGACCGTCAGGCCGAGCTCCTTGCCGATCACGTTGCGCGCCTTGCCCGCCACCGCTTCGAACTTCGCCGGCTGGCCGCCGAGGAAGAAGACGGCATCGCCGATCCCGACGCCCATCTGGGTGCGGATCGCCTCGGTG
>CAYLHK010000002.1:0-95910 GCA_964383295.1 uncultured Rhodovulum sp. | reverse complement strand
CGACGCCGAGGCCGGGGAAGTTGCGCGGCCAGGTGGTGACCATGCGCCAGGTGGTACGCTCCTGGGCGACAGCCGGAGCGGCGAGCCCGGCCGCGGCTCCGAGGACCGCGGTGCCGCGGAGGAAACTACGACGTTTCACGATGGTATCTCCCTATTGATTTCTGCCCGGGCGGTGCGGGCTATCGTTGTTCCGCCTGCGTTTCGAGCCCGCCTTATGGCGGCGACGGGACGCGGAATCAAGAAAGCGAATACGAGGGGGATAACAACGCTGCGAGCCGGCGCCGAGGCGGGGGCGGGTCAGCGGGTCATGCGGCTGCAACGGTCGACAGCCGCGCGCGCCCTCTCCAAACCTTTGATTGATCTGTGCGCCAGTGGAGGGCGCTGAGGGAAAGCGAGGTCAGGCCTGTCGGCCGGGCGCGCTACTTCGTCGCGGGCAGTTCGATGGCAGCGACCTGGTCGCTGATCGCGGGGCGACTGGTCTGGCGGATCGCCTCGGCCGGATCGGTCGAGTTCAGCGTCACCCAACGGCCGTCGGTGAAGATCTCCAGCGGCTGGAAGCGGGACTTGTAGTCCATCTTCGCGCTGCCGGGCACCCAGTAGCCGAGGTAGACGTAGGGCAGCGCCGCCTCGCGGGCGATCGCGATATGGTCGAGGATCACGTAGCTGCCGAGGCTGGAGCGGGTCAGCTCCGGGTCGAAGAAGGAATAGACCATCGACACGCCGTCGCTGAGCAGATCGCTCAGGCAGACCGCGACCAGCTCGCGCCGCCGCCCCGGGCGGCTGCGGCGGTAGTATTCGATGACCCGGCTGCGCACCGGCGTCTCCTCGATCATCGCGGCGAATTCCTGCATGTCCATGTCGGCCATGCCGCCGGTCGCGTGCCGGGCGTCGAGGTAGCGGCGGAAGAGCTCGTACTGCGGCTCGGTGGCCCAGGGGCTGCGCACGACCCGCTCGAGATCGGCGTTGCGGGCGAGCACGCGGCGCTGGCCGCGGCCGGGCTCGAAGTCGCTGGCGACGATGCGGGCGGACAGGCAGGCGGAACAGCCAGCGCAGGAGGGCCGGTAGAGCACGTTCTGCGAGCGCCGGAAGCCCTGGTGCGACAGCACGTCGTTCAGCCGTGCGCCACCCTCGCCCTGAAGCGCAGTGAACAGCTTCCTCTCAACCCGCCCCGGAAGATAGGGGCAGGGCTGCGGGGCCGTGACGTAGAACTGGTGCGACTGTGGCAGGCTGTGGCGCATAGATTATCCGGTCCGTCCCCTCCTTTTGTCACAAAGCGTAGCAACACGGCTCGGCGCCCGGCAACTGGATTCTATGGCCTGTATGAATCACTCGCCCGGGTGATGCTCAGTCGATCGGGCGGTTGATCGCCGTCGTGCGCAGGATGATGTCGTTGAGACCCTGACCGTAGCGGCTGAAGAGGATGGTCAGGCAGCTGAGCGCCTGAAGCACCACGGTCCAGAGTGCCAGCGAGTAGATCAGCGTGTGCAGGACGGCGGTGGTGGCGTCGAAGCGGCTGCCGTCGTGGCGGCGCAGCTCGATCCCCATGATGCGCATCCCCCAGGTCGCCGAGCCCGAGGCGATGGTCGCCGAGCGATAGAGGAAGCCGACGGCGGCGATGACGAAGGGAAAGAGGGCGAGGCCGATGCCGAAGGTCGCGATCCCGAACATCAACGCGACCGGAACGCCGGCCACAAGGATGACGATGAGGTCGAGCACCCAGGCGACGACGCGGCGCGTTGGCACGCCTTCGTAGAACTGGGGATCGCGCTCAGGATCCGGCAGGCCGGACATCGCGCCGAAGGGTCCGTAGACGTTCTGCATCACCGGTAAGGTCTCCTCTCCTTCTTGCCAGATGGGGGCGGGACGGGGCCGATGCAACCCCGCGCGCAGGTGTGCCCCGGCACGGGTGGGCACGCGTGCCCATTTTTCAGGTCATTGATATAAAATCGAGAATCCGGGCCGCTAACCATTAGGAAAGGTTTGGGGCACGCTTGTCGCGCGTTCCCCTCGCCCCCTGTGCGGTCAGGCCCGGGCCTCGGCCGCGATGGGGACCGCGGCGCCGATGCGCAGCGTGACGCTGGTCCCGGGCGCGAAAGCCGCGGCGGAGATCGGCGCGGAGACCAGCATTTCGCCAAAGCCGGTGGCCACCACATATTCGGTGCGGCTGCCCAGAAAGCTTGCCGAGACCACGCGGCCGCGCGGCGCATCGCCGGCGGGCTCGATTGTGATCCGCTCGGGGCGGACCGAGACCAGCGTGGGGCCGTCGCGGCCGGGCAGGGGCAGTTCGAGGTCCGACGCGCGGAACACCCCGCCCGCGACCTCGCCCTCGATCAGATTGGCGTCCCCGATGAAGTCTGCGACGAAGCGCGAATTCGGTCGGTCGTAGAGGTCCTGCGGCGTGCCGATCTGGGCGATGCGACCGTGGTCCATCACCACGATCCGGTCGGAGACCGCCAGCGCCTCCTCCTGGTCGTGGGTGACATAGACCGCCGTCAGGCCGAATTTCTGCTGCAGGTCGCGGATCTCGGCGCGGACGCGGCGGCGCAGCTTCGCGTCGACGTTCGAGAGCGGCTCGTCGAAGAGGAGCACGTCGGGCTGCTGGACGATGGCGCGGGCGACGGCCACGCGCTGCTGCTGGCCCCCAGAGAGCTCGGACGGGAGCCGGTCCCCGAGCCCGCCGAGGCCGAGCATGCCCAGGATCTCGGTCCCGCGCTTTCGGGCGGCCGCCTTGTCGCCGCCGCGGATCACCGGGGCATAGGCCACGTTGTCGAGCACGCTCATGTGCGGGAAGAGTGCGTAGGACTGGAAGACCATGCCGACGTTGCGTTCCGACGCCGGATCGCGGCTGACGTCGCGGCCGGCGATCAGGATCTGGCCCTCCGAGGGGAGCTCGAGCCCCGCCACCAGCCGCAGCGAGGTGGTCTTGCCGCAGCCGGATGGGCCGAGGAAGGTCACGAGTTCGCCCTTGCGGATGGCAAACTCGATGCCTGCTACGGCGACGACGCTGCCGTAGCGCTTCTCGACGTTTCGAAATTCGATGGCGATGTCGGGGGCGTCGGTCATGTCGGGGGTGTGCTTCCCTGAAGTTCGGCGCGCCGGCCGAGCTGGCGCCGGCCGATGAGGAGCTGGATGAGGGCGACGGCGGCGATCATGATGAGCATGAGCACCGCCGAATAGGTGATGGCGAGCGCATACTCGCCGGATTCCACACGCCCCATGATGTATGCCGTGGCCATGTTGTGCCGCGCCGAGACGAGGAAGATCACCGCAGAGACGGCGGTCATCGCGGTCACGAAGGAATAGACCAGCGCGGTGAAGATCGCGGGCTTGACCAGCGGCAGCACCACCCGGCGCAGCGTGGCGAAGCCGTTGCCGCCCATCGTGGCGCTGGCCTCCTCCATCGAGCGATCGATCTGCGCCAGCGAGGCGAGGCCCGCCCGCATGCCGACCGGCATGTTGCGGAAGGTGAAGCAGATGATGAGGATGATCATCGTGCCGGTGATGTCGATCGGCGGGACGTTGAAGGCGGCGACATAGGAGACGCCGACCACCGTGCCGGGGATGGCGAAGGAGAGCAGCGTTCCGAACTCGAAGGCGCGCTTGCCGGCGAAGTTCTGCCGCGCGATCAGCCAGGCGGTCAGGATGCCGATCGCAGTGGTCACCGGCGCGGCGAGGCCCGCGACGATCAGCGTGGTCTGCAGTGAGTTCCAGGCGGAGCCGAGGAACTGCAGCCCGTGCTCGCCGACTTCGACGTTGAAGGCCGTGCCGAGGTGGCGGAACGTCGGCGCCATGTCCCAGCGTCCGATGTCGTTGACGAAGCCCCCGAGCATCACGATCGCATAGACCGCCAGCGTGAAGAGGACGAAAGGCACAACCAGCACGTAGGAGAGCTTCAACAGGCTCGGCGGCAGCGGCGCGGCGAGGCCCGCATCCGACTTGCCGGTGACGGTCACGTAGCTCGCCCGTCCGAGCCAGCGCTGCTGCAGCCAGAAGGCGGTGAGCGTGAGCGCGAGGAGGATCATCGCCAGCGTGGCGGCATTGCCGAGATCGTAGCGTGCGCCGACGACCGCGAAGAAGATCTTGATCGAAAGCACCTCGTAGCCGCCGCCGAGCACGATCGGATTGCCGAAGTCGGCAAGGCTCTCGATGAAGGCGAGCAGGAAGGCGGCGGCAAGGCCGGGGCGCAGCAGGGGCCAGGTGACGGTGCGGAACGTCTGGAGGCGGCGTGCGCCGAGGGTGCGGGAGGCCTCTTCGAGCGTGGGGTTGATCGCCTCGACGGTACCGAGAAGCACCAGGAAGGTGATCGGTGCGAAGGCGAGGGTCTGGGCCATCAGGATGCCCGGCAGGCCATAGACCCAGCGGGTCGGGCGGATGTCGAAGAGCTCGGCCATCCAGCCGGTGACGAGGCCGGTACGGCCGAAGAGCACGATGATGGCGACGCCGACGACGAAGGGCGGCGTGATGATGGGCAGGATCGAGATTGCCCGAAGCGCGCCCTTCCAGCGGAAGTTCGACCGGGCCATGAGGAGCGCGAGCGCCAGGCCGAGGGCGGTCGAGAGCGTGGCGGCGAGGATGCCGAGCACCAGGGTGTTGATGACGACGCCGCAGCGCCCCGCGCCGGCGAAGCAGTTCAGCCGCCACAGCTCGGGCGCAGCGAGCCGCTCGATGAATTGCGAGACCGCGAAGCTGCCGTCGGGGCGGATGAAGGCCGCCATGCCGAGCTTCACGATCGGGAAGAAGACGAACACGCTGAGCAGCGCGACGACGAAGACGACCGCGCTCGCGGTGAACCGCTCGCCGCGGCAGAATCCGCGGGCGGCCAGCGCCTCGGCGATGAGGCCCACGAAGGCGGCGGCCGTGAGGAGCCCGCCCCAACCCAGGCCGGGCTGGCCGTCGGTCGCGGCGGGAAAGACGGCAGCAAGCCCGCTGATGTTCGGCCCCCGGAGCCCGACGCCGAAGGCCTGCAGGACGAAGAGGCCGAGCCCAAGCGCCGGCAGCCAGAGCGCCACCGGACGCTCCCGCCAGTTGCCGCCGTTCCAGGCCACGGCGCCGAGAACGACGACGGCGAGAATCACGGGGGCAAGCCACCAGCGCCCGGCGAGAACATGCGCGACCGCACTGTCCATCCCGCCGGGGCCGACCTTGTACCAGGGCAGGACCAGAGCGGCGGCGAGACCCAGCGTCGGCCAGATCCCTCCCGCCCGCTCGAGGGCCGCTCGGACCTCCGCCTTCACTGCTGGAGCGAGCCGATCTCGGCGTCCCAGCGCGCGAGGAGGCGGTTGCGCGTCTCGGTCGCCCCGAAGGTCACGAAGTCATAGTCGATGAGCTTGATCGAGCCGAGGTCCGGCGATTCGGGCGGCGTCGTCGCGTTCTTGTTCGACGGCACCTGGTAGGAGTTGCCCTGCGGCCCCAGTTCCTGCGCGGCCGGTGTCAGCACCCAGTCGTAGAACAGCTTCGCGTTGTCGGGGTTCGGGCCGCCGGCGACGAGGCTCATGGAGCCGACCTCGTAGCCCGTGCCCTCGCAGGGGGCGACCGTCTCGATCGGCGCGCCGTTCACCCGCTGCACCACCGCGTCATGCTGGAAGACGATCCCGACCGCGGTCTCGCCCGTGGCGGCGGCGCGGATGGGCGCCGAGCCCGACTGCGTGTACTGGCTGATGTTGGCGTCGAGCGCCTTCATGAACTCGAAGGCCTCGTCCTCGCCCATGAGCTGCACGAAGGTCGCGAGCATGGTGTAGGCCGTGCCCGAGGAATTCGGGTTCGCCACCTGGATGTCGTCGCGGAACCGCTCGTCGAGCAGGTCCTCCCAGCAGGCCGGCGGGTTTTCGGCCACGAGATCGGTGTTGTAGCCGTAGCCGAGAGCGCCGGCATAGACGCCCACGGTCTTGAAATCGGCCGCCTCGGCCTGACGCACCGCCCAGTCCTGCAGCTCCTCGAGCATCGGCGAGCGATACTCGACGGTCAGGTCCTCGGTCGCGGCCTGGAGGTGCGGGTCGCCGGTGCCGCCCCACCACACGTCGCCGCGCGGCTGGCCTTCCTCGGCCTTGAGCTGCGCATAGGTTTCGCCCGAGGAGCGGCGCGTCATCAGCACGTTGATGCCCGTCTCGCGCTGGAACGTCTCGGACAGCAGGCGGCACATGGCCTCGTCGGCGGAGCAGTAGAGCACGACCTCGCCCGACTGGGCCTGAACGGCAACGGCGCCGAGGCTGGTGGTGAGCGCGGTTGCGCAGAGAATCGAAAGCTTGCGGACCATGTTGAACCTCCCTTGTATCCCGTCCCTGTGGCCGGGCCGGCTGACCTGATACTCGGATGATCCTAGTGGTCCTGTCCATCGGAAATGTGACGGATTTCAGACGCGCGGGTGACAGGCCGGACGCAGCCCGCCATCAGGGGCGCACGGCGGGGGTCTCGAGCGGCATCCCGGCCGCGCGGCCCATCAGGAATGCCTCGAGCGCGATGAAGTCAGGGTCGCCATAGGCGAAAGGTTCGGCACGAACGCCGGTCATGCAGTTGCGCAGGCGGCGCTGGAGCGAGCCGAGGTCCTGCCATTCGAGCCGGTAGAGCGGATAGCCGGTGGGATGCGCCTGCGGGATCAGGCTCCCGGCGAGATGATCGCCGGCATGATCGTCGTGACAGTTGGCGCAGGAGAAGTTCAGCTGCCCGATGCGGGCAAGGTAGAGATCCTCGCCCCGCTCGCGAAGGTCATCCATTCGCGGATCGGCGTCGGGCGTGATCGGCAGGCCGCGCGACTGCATTCCGACCGCGGCGGTCAACGCCAGCAGCGGGCGGCTCTCGTAGGGCAGGGGGTCGGCCTCCTGATGGCGGACGCGGCACAGGTTCACGCGATCCTGCAGATCGACGGCCTCGCCGGAAGTCTCGTCGATGGAAGGGTAGCGCGCGGCGACGCCCACCATCGCCTCCGCGCCGTGGCAATCGGCGCAGGCGCGGCCCGCGGCGCCCTCCGGGGTCGAGAAGAGCGCCTCGCCCTCTTCGACCCAAAGCATGGCGGGATTGGCGAAATCATCGGTCTGCATCGCCTGCGTCGATGGGGACATGTCGTCGAATCCGGAGCGTCGGTCTTCGGCCCACGCGGTTGCCGGATGGAGCGCGAGGGCAAGCGCTGCGACCGCGCAACGGCTGACGGGCGTCATGTGACGGTTATCGCCCTGGTTTCGCCGAACTCCTGTCCGCCGTCGTCGGTCCATACCAGGGTCACCTCGCCGCTCTCGTCGGCAAGGAAGTGAAAGGAAAAGAACGGGTTGGCGGCGATTGCCGGGAAGAGCTCCGCGCGGAACACCTCCTCGCCGTTGTAGGTGCAGCGCAGCGAATGGACGATGTCGCGCGGCACAAGGCGGCCGTCCGCGCCGGTTCGGAACCCGGTTTCCATCGGATGGGCGATCAGGATCTTGACCTCGACGATCTCGCCGCGAGGGGCCGTCTCGGGAACGCTGATCCGGGCGGTGGACATGGCGGCTACTCCTCGGCGCAGGCGGGGGCGGTCACGATCACCGCGGTGCTGGCCGACCAGAGCCGGCCGTCGCTGGTCCGAGCGATCGCGGTGATCGTCTGCGTGTCGCCGAGCCGGATGCGGGTCTGCACGGTGGCCAGGCCCGAGCGCGGTGTCAGGTGAAACACCGCGACCTGCGGGAGCGGGTTCAGCTCGTTGAAGACGGCGATGCTGGCGACATGGTCATCGACGGTCATCGGACTGTCGACATGGACCGTCATCGGCACGGTATTGCCGTTCTCGACCAGGAGCGGGATGTCGAGGGTGACCCGCGCTTCCTCGGGCAGGGTCCCGCCGGTGAACGTGTCGATCGCGGCGCGCATCGTTTCGGGCGTGGCCGAGGCGGGACGGCCGAGCACGAGCAGCAGCGGCGCGCCGAGGCTCATGGCAAGAATGTGGCGGCGGGTGGTCATGGCCGGGATCCGGTGAGCGTGGTCAGGTAGGTCACGACGTCTTCCACCTCCTGGGCGGTGAGGATCGGGCGGCCCTCCCAACGCGCACCGACGCGTTCCAGCCCGTCGGTGCTGTGGTAGGGGGGCATGATCGTGGACGGGTTGATTCTGCGGCTGTCCACCATCCTGAGACGCAGCTCGTCCGCACTGAGACGCGCACCCACGCCCGTCAGGTCGGGACCGAGATCGCCCTGGAACGGCGCATCGGGAAAGGGCCCGGTGTGGCAGAGCAGACAGAGCCCCACCTGCCGGTCGACCACGATCGCCCGCCCGCGCGACGCGTCGCCAGCCGCGTCGGTAAGCGGCTGCGGCATCCCCTGGGCTGCGGCGGCACCGGACAGGCCGCCAGAGAAGGCGAGGGCGGCGATCACGGCTCGCCGGCGCCGGGACGGCGTGGCGGGAAGAGGCAGCATTGGTCGATTCCCGGGGTGGAGCGGGGCGGTCCGGAGGGACCGCCCGCGCAAGGGTCAGGCCGTGCTCAGATCGGCATCGCGCAGCGGCAGCGTGCGCACGCGCTTGCCGGTTGCGGCAAAGATCGCATTCACCACCGCCGGTGTCGCGGCGAAGATCGTCGGCTCGCCGACGCCGCCCCAGAAGCCGCCCGAGGGCATGATGATAGACTCCACCGCCGGCATGTCGGCCATCATCACCACCGGATAGGTGTCGAAGTTCTCCTGATCGACCTTGCCGCCGGTGACGGTGATCTCGCCGAAGAGGCTGGCGCTGAGGCCATAGGCGAAGGAGCCCTCGATCTGTGCGGCGATCTGCTGCGGGTTGACCGCATGGCCGCAGTCGGTGGCAGCCACGATGCGGTGGATCTTGATCTGCCCGCTGTCGGTGACCGAAACCTCGGCCGCCGCGGCGACATAGCTGCCATACCCCATGTGGTGGCAGATCCCGCGGTGAACGCCTTCGGGCGCGGGGCTGTCCCAGCCGATGGCCTCGGCCACCGCGTTCAGCACGCCGAGATGCTGCGGGTGGTCCGCCATCATCGAGCGGCGGAACTCCAGCGGATCGCGACCCGCCGCGAGAGCCAGCTCGTCCATGAAGCTCTCGAGGTAGAAGGCGTTCTGGTTGTTGTTCACGCCGCGCCAGAAGCCGGGGGGCACCGGCGGGTTGCGCATGGCGTGGTCGACGAGAAGGTTCGGGATCGTGTATCCGAGCCGCCCTTCGGCGCCGTCCGGGTTGAGGCCCTGGAAGTTCGTCGGGTCGCGGCCCTCCTGCAGGCCCTCTGGGCGGACACCGGACAGGATCGACTGGCCGGAGAGGCGCATGTGCAGGCCCGTCAGGTTACCGTCGGCGTCGAGCGCCCCGACCATCCGGCACTTGCTGATCGGGTGGTAGACCCCGTGCAGCATGTCCTCTTCGCGCGACCAGATCAGCTTGACCGGCGTGCCGGAGAACTCCCTCGCGATCTTGACCGCCTGATGCACGAAGTCCTGGCTGGTCGCGCGTCGGCCGAAGCCGCCGCCGGGGTTGATGCGATGGATGTCGCATTGCGGAATCGGCAGCTCGGCCGCTGTCGATGCCGCGGCCAGCGCCGCCTCGGCGTTCTGGGTCGCGGTCCAGACCTCGCAGCTCTCCGGGGTCCAGAGCGCCGTCGCGTTCATCGGCTCCATGGTGGCATGGTGCTGGTAGGGGAAGTGGTAGACCGCCTCCACGACCTGCGCCGCGTCGGCGATCGCCGCGTCGACATCGCCCTGCTCGTTACCGATGAAGGCTTCGTCCGCCGTCAGGCCCTCGTCGAGCATGGCGTGGATCTCGGCCATGCCGACATCGGCATTCGGGCCGAGGTCCCATTCGATGGGCAGCGCGTCGAGCGCCATCTTGGCGCGCCACCACGTGTCCGCAACCACCGCGACGGCATTGTCGTCGACCTGGATCACCCCCTGGACACCGGGCATGCCGCTGACCGCGTCGGCGTCGAAGCTGGCGAGCGTGCCGCCGAAGACCGGGCACTTCTTGATCGCGGCATTGAGCATCCCGGGCATCGTGTGGTCGATGCTGTAGATCATGCTGCCGTCGGTCTTCTCGACGGTGTCGAGGCGCGGCACCGGGTGGCCCGCGATCTTCCAGTCGGCCGGATCCTTGAGGGTGATCTCGGTCGGAATGTCCAGCTCGGCCGCCTCGGCGGCAAGCTCGCCATAGCTCAGCGTCTGCCCGTCGGGGCCGGTGACGACGCTTTCCGCCGCCGAGCAGGCCGAGGCATCGACGCCCCAGCGGTTGGCGGCGGCCTGGACGAGCATCATGCGCGCCGCAGCGCCACCTTCACGCACGTATTGCTGCGAGGCGCGGATGCCGCGGCTGCCGGCGGTGCCGAAATCGCCCCAGACGCGGTCGCGGGCGACGTTCTGGCCCGGCGTCGGGTATTCTGTGGTCACCTTCGACCAGTCGCATTCGAGCTCTTCGGCGACGAGCTGGGCGAGGCCGGTCAGCGTGCCCTGGCCCATTTCCTGGCGCGAGATGCGGATCGCGACCGTGTCGTCCGGCTGGATCACCACCCAGGCGTTGATTTCGGGGGCGCCGGTCTCGGCGCGGGCCTCGGTGCCGAAGGGCAGGTGCAGCCCGAGGGTGAAGCTGCCGGCGGCGGCGGAGCCGGCGAGGAAGCCGCGGCGGGATATGGAGAAGTGCTGGGTCATCCTGGCGTCTCCCCTCAGGCGATTTCGGCGGCGCGCTTGATGCCGGCGCGGATGCGGTTGTAGGTGCCGCAGCGGCAGATGTTCACCATCTCCGCGTCGATGTCTTCGTCGGTGGGCTCGGGATTGTTGGCCAGAAGCGCCGCGGCGGCCATGATCTGGCCGGACTGGCAGTAGCCGCACTGGGGCACGTCGAGCTCGGCCCAGGCCTGCTGGATCGGGTGGGAGCGGTCGGGGGAGAGGCCTTCGATTGTCACGATGTGTTGATCTTCGGCGATGTCCTGGACCTGCATCACGCAGGAGCGCATGGCCAGACCGTCGATGTGGACGGTGCAGGCGCCGCAGGCGGCCACGCCGCAGCCGTATTTGGTGCCGGTCAGCGCGAGCTGTTCGCGCAGCACCCACAGCAGCGGGGTCTCTGGCTCGACGTCCACATCATGGACGACGCCATTCACGTTGATTTTCATGTCCTTAGGCCTCCCAAGCCCATGCGTTGCTGAGTGCCGGAGGAGCGTCCCGCAGAGGCTGCGGGGGGGCGTTTCGGCTGGCTGCGTGATACGGACGTTTGACGCTAACATGCGGGTTCGGACCCCGCAATATCGCATAACGATATGTTAAAATGGGAATATCGAGTGCCGGGTTAACGCCGGATTCCGGGGTATGGAACGCGTATGGAAAGCATATGGAACGCGTATGGCAGCTCCATGCCCGCGCCCGGATCGTTAACGCGGACGGGCGCGGGAGAGCAGGGCCTTCAGATCGGCCTGGGCGGCGTCGAGCGCGGTAGCGAGCGTGGCGGCACGGGTCTCGGCACTCTCCATCCGGGCGGACTGGTTATCCTTGGCTTCGGCAAGCAGCCGCTCGCCGTCGCCCGGAGCGGCCTTTAGGATCGCCTCGCGAAAGCCGCCCTCGTCGATCTGCGCGAGGTATTGCCGCGCGGCCGTCGCTTCGGCCTTCAGTTCCTGTTGGACGATGGCGCGCATCTGGGCGAGGCGTTCCTCGTACTCGCCGAGCAGACCGCCCGGCCCCTCCTCGCGCGTGGTGACCCGGTCGGTGCGCGACAGGCCGATGTCGGCGGGGATGAGGACGACGGTGCCGCTCTGGAACGCATCGCGATCGGCGAGCTGGGGATTGGCGCGCAGGAGCGCCGCCTCGGCCAGGCGCTGTTTCTCGGGGGCGTCGGGACCCTCGATGACGAAGAGGTTGCGGGTGAGCGTCGCGAGGGTGCGTTCGCGGGCGATGCGGGCGGTGACGAGCGGCATGGCGGAGCTCCTCAGGCGACGACGAGGTTGAGGTCGCGGAAGGGGGGATTGAGGCCGACGGGGGAGACCTCGATCGGACCCATGGTGATGTTGCCGAGGACGGTTGCGGCACCCGCGCGGCCCACGGACAGGAGCACGGACGGCTTGTCATCGGGCCAGCGGATGGCGTTGTTCGCGGCGGCGATGCGCCCCGCCTCGATGAAGGCGATGCAGATGCTGCCGCCGTTGCTCTCCAGATGGATCTGGTTGCCGGTCAGGCCGACCGCTGCGCGCGGGCCGTCGAGCACGCCGACGACGGGGCGCAGGATGGGACCGCCGTGGCGGACCTGGTTGTCGGAGACCGTGACCTGCGGATCGCCGCTGAACGGCAGCGCCGAGAGTTTGCCGGGCGAGGCCATGTAGCGCGCCTCCCTGTGGGTCACGGTGATCGGGGTGTCGCCGAAGCCGTCGAAGAGGGGCACATGGGAGAGGTCGTCGCGCAGCTCACCCTGCGGGCCCATGTCCGGCACGAGCGCGCGGCCGATCTCGATCGCCGCCCACTGCTGGCCGAAGTCGCTTCTGCCATGGCCGGTGATCTGGTTGCCGCGCACCGCCAGCATGGCATAGGGCGGGCGGACGAGGATGCCGCTCGTCAGGCCGCGGATCGAGCCGAGGCCGATGGCGGCGAGATGGTTGCTCTCGATCGCCATGTCGCCGGTGCCGAGCAGGGCGATGCCGGCGAAGAAGCCGTCGCCGCCCTGGTCCTCGGGGCCGATGGCCGAGATCTCGTTGCCGGCGATCCGCCCGGCGAGGATGCGGAAGCCGAGGATGCCGGCGCCGGCCTGGGCCGCGCGGGCGATCTCGGCGATGACGTTGTTGTCGATGGCGAGCCAGCGCACGGCGGCGTCGGGCGCGAAGGCGATGCCCGCGGTGCCGCAGCGGCGGATGACGTTGCGCTTGACGAGCAGGCTGTCGAAGACGCCGCCGACGCGCAGGCCGGCGCCGGGCAGATCGCGCATCCGGTTGCCGATCACCTGCACCTCGGCGGGCCGGTCGGGCAGGTAGCCGGGAATGAGGTGCAGCCCGTTGCCGGTGCGCTCGCCGCCGTTGAGGTCGTTGTCCTGCACCATGCCGTTGCCGCAGGCGAGCGCCAGGGCGTCGCCGTTCGTGGCGGCGAAGCTGTTCGAGGCGATCTCGGTGCGCGCGCTCGCCATCTCGATCCAGGAGACATGCCCGCCGATCTCGGTGCCGCTGACGAGGTTGCCCCGGAACTGCGCGGCGGCGAGGTTCAGGACGGCGCCGTCGATGCCGATGCCCGCGAGGCTGCCGTAGAGGATGCAGCCGGTGACGGAGATCTCGGCGGTGAGCAGGTAGGAGGGGACATCGTCGCCGCGCGGATCGACGTAGTTGCCGAGCGCGATGGGGGCGACGGCGAGGCAGTCCTCGATGCGCAGGCCGACGGCGACGCCGGCAAGGCCGATCCCGTAGCTGCGCTGGCCGGTGGCGATGAGCGCGAGACGGGTCAGGTTGACGAAGCCGGTATTGATCAGGTGGATCGCCGCGGTGGGGATGACGGCCGGAGCGAACTCCGGCGCCTGTGCGAGAACGGACAGCCGGTCGATGGTGACATCGAGGCTGCTGCGCACCTCGATGGCGCGGCCGAACCCCTGGTAGAAGATCACGGTCAGCGCGCCCTGGCCGCGCAGGGCGATGGCGTGGCGGCTGACAATGCGGATCGGCTCGGCGATCTCGTAGCGCCCGCCCTCGAGGCAGACGGTGCCGCCCTCGTCGCCGATCTGGTCGATGGCGGCCTGGATGGTCAGCGTGCCGGAGGCGTGGCTCTCCGGGGTGACGCAGACGGTGCAGGCGCAGCCCTCGCCCTCGGACTGAGGGATCTCGGGCGGCCAGAAGATGCGGCAGTCGCTGACGCGGGTGTCGGGCATCTCGACCACGGCGAGGCGGGCATAGTGGCGGTGGATGCCGTCGGGGGGTGCCGTGCGCAGGCGCTCGATGTCGGTGCCGGCCGTGCGGGCGGCGAAGCGCCAGTAGTCCATCTCGCGGAAGCGTCCCGCGCCGGCGGCGGTGCTGAAGGCGACGGTGATGCCGGATTCGAGCACCAGACGCGTGCCGGCCGGCGGGACCGGGATCAGCCCGTCGGAGGCGGCTGCGTCGAGGTCGGCCCAGGCCGTGCCGTCCTCGCGGCGGATCACGCCGCGCTGGTCCCAGCGGATGATGCGCGTGTGGCGCTGCGCCAGCGTGTCGGTGCCGCCGGCGGGGATCAGCTCGGCGGGGACAGGGGCCTCCAGCTCGATCTCGCGGGTCGCCTCGTGAACGGCGGCGACGCGCAGCATGGCGCCCGAGCGGTGGTCGAGCTCGCGGCGGTCGTCGGTGATCTCGATCCAGTCGCCCTCGCGGAAGGCGAGCAGCCGGTCGCGGCCGATGCGGCTGACGGTGATGCGATCGGCGCCCGCCGAGATCGCTTCGACAGCGGCTGCGACCGAGGCGTTCTCGCGGGAGAACTTGAAGCGGGCGGCGGCCTGGTTGGCGCCCACGCTGTGCAGCTCGACCCGGTAGAACTGGTTCTCGAGGCCGGTGTAGCCGTCGGTGGGCGGCACCAGGCAGGGGTCCTCGGGGTCGTCGATCGCGATCGTGTCGGTGGTCAGCCGCGCGGTGGAAGGCGCGATCTCGTTCGCCCAGCCGGCGATGCCGAGGGCGGCGTCGGTGCTGGCGCAGGTAGCGCCCTGGGCGGTGGCGGCGAGGCGGACCTGCCAGGCGTTCTGGATGCGGGTGGTGGTGTCGATGCCGCCGAGCGCGGGCTCGAGCAGGTGCGGGGCGTGGAGCGCGGTGATCTCGCGCTCCCAGGCGACGACATAGGCGAGGTGGCGGCCCTGGGCGGGCAGGGGCGCGGGCGACGGCCAGTAGGGCTGGGCGGCATAGGCCAGGATGTCGCCGGCCTCGGGCGAGGTCATCTCGTCGAGCACGCCGGCGGGGCGGCCGGCGGCCGCGCGCGCGCGGTCGAGGACGGGGGCAGGTGCCCCGCCGCCGGTGCCGGCGAAATCGGCCTGGCCGTGGCATTCGATCGCAAGGCCCGAGACATACATCCGGCCGCGGCCGATGCCGATGCCGCCGCCGGCGGGGCGGATCTCGAAGCCGGTCAGGGTCTCGCGCGGCACCACGGCGCGGCCGATCGTGTCGACGGTGCCGGCGCGGAGGCGGCGGGTCAGCGTGCGGACCATCTCGTTCCAGTCCGCGTCGGTGACCGGCCGTCCCTGCTGGAGGAGGGTCGCGGCATGGTCGCGCAGCGCGTCGAACGTGTCTCTGCTGTAATCGCCGCTCATGATGAAATTCCCTCAGCTCTCGAAAAAGACGCCGGCCTCCAGGCCGAAGCGCAGGTATTCCTCCAGCCGGATCGCGAGGTTGGCCTCGCGCTGCGGCTGGTAGAGGTGGTGGAGCGCGCCCATCTCGCTCTCGTCGGAGGCGCCGGTGCGGATCTCGGGGGGCGTGGCCGCGCGGAGCTGGCCGTAGGCGGGGGCGCCGTAGCGCTGCGCGGTGAAGGAGGGCAGGAGCGCGCGGGCGGTGCGCGCGGCGATGAGCGTACGCTCCGCCGGGCCGGGGGGCGCGCCGAGGGCCTTGGTGCGCTCGGCGAGGGCGCGGTCGATGGCGAGCTGCGGCTGGCAGCGGTGGCGGCGGGGCGTGACCGATCCCTGGGGCACGAAGGAGAAGCGCAGGCAGCCGTCCTGGCGGCGCAGGCTGCGGACCGGGGGCTCGCCCGCGGCGCTCGCGCGGGAGAAGAGGATGGCGTCGGAGACGAGCGGCAGCGTGCGGGCGCGGATGCGGCCGATGATGGTCGAGGCGAGGATCGTGACGCTGGCGGCGGGCTCGTCCGCCAGCCCGGCGATGGCGAGGCCGGCGGGGCTGTCGATGGCCTCGGCCTCGGCGGCGTCGACGATGGTGTCGCGCAGGGTGGCGGTGGTGGTGTCCTGGAGGCGGAGCGGGCCGGTAATGCTGCGCTCGAGCGTCAGGGTGACGCCGGCGGCCGCGACGATCAGGCTGGGCGCGCCGGGGGTTGCTGGGGCGCCGGCGGCATCGAGGGCAAGGCCGGGGACCAGCGTCACGTGGCGCAGGCTGACGGCGCCGGGAGAGGTGCCGCCGCCGGGGAGGATGCGCAGCGCGCCGCCGATAATGACGAGCCCGTCGATCGAGAGGCGCGCGTCGGTGCCGCCGGTGACTTCGAGGTCGCCGGAGAGGCGCAGGACCGGACGGGTCTCGTCGGCGGCGCGGAGCTCGACGGCAGCGCCGGGGGCGAGGGTGATCGCGGGCGTCGCGTCGATCGTGTCGTTGGTGATGATCTCGACGATGCCGCCGGTGGCGGGAAGCGAGTCGATCGCCGCTTGCAGGTCGGCGAAGGCCGCGTCGGGGAAGCGGCGCAGCGGGCGGGCGGCGGTCGGCGGGGCGAGGGCGGCGGCGCGGTTGTACTCGCCGCCGCCGATGTCGGTGGGCGCGGCGAGGTGGAAGCTGGCGCGGACCTCGCCCGGAACGGCGTCCGGGAAGGCGATGCGGCCGAGGACGGGATCGACGCGGACGGGGCCGTTGGCGGGCGGATCGCCGGGCTGGGCCACATGGGGCGAGTGGTTCCATCCGGCGCCGTCGTCAGAGAGATCGCAGACGGTGATGCGTGTGGGCGGAATGGCGGTGCCGTCGAGGGCGATCTCGAAGCTGCGCAGTGCGCCGTCGGCGTCGCGGCCGTAATAGCCGGTAAGATCTGCGTCGAGGGCGCGGCGGGAGATGGGGCCGGGGACGTTCAGCGGGGTCGCGAGCGTCGCGATCGTGTCTTCGGCGACGGGGGCGGTGAAGAGCTGCCGCGGCGCGCCGAGCGGGTCGAAGAGGAAGCGGCGGGTGTCGACGCGTGCGGCGGGTACGTCCGAATGGCGCGTGGCCTGCAGCCGCCAGAGGTGGATGCCGATATTGGGAAAGTTATGGCGGCCGCCGAGGCCCCGGCGGCCGGGGCCGCGGGTGATGGCGCGCATGTCGGCGCTTCGCGACAGGGTCTCGAAGGCGGTGCCGAGCGCCTCCAGCGGCAGTGGGTTTCGCAGGTCGGGAGCGAGCGCGTGGGTCGGACGCGGCACGTTCACGTGCTGGCAGCAGGCGGTGGTCTGGAAATACTCGACCGCCCGCGCCGGCCAGCCGGTGACGTCGCGGGCGAGCTGTTCGAGGACGGCGGCCGTGCCCTTGCGCCGGCGCCGCGCGATCGTGTTCGCGGCATCGGCGCGCGGAGAGAAGGCCAGCGCGTCGATCGCATGCAGCGGGCGGTAGCCGATCAGCGCGCCGAGATAGGGCACGACCCAGGGGGCGCAGGTCTCGATGAACTGGTCATCGAGGAGCTGGGCGATGCTCTCCTCGACCACGGCGCCCTCGCGGGCGAGGATATCGACGAGCGCGCGCAGCGGCTCGCCTTCCTCGGCGTCGCGCATCCGGATGACGGCGGGCAGGAGCTCGTAGAGGCCGGCAGGCGTGATCCGGTTCATGACATGATCTCCAGCCGGTCGAGCGGGCCGGGGGCGAGCGTCAGGATCTCGGCCGGCAGGAAGCTCGCCCCGTCGAGCCGTGCGGGTGCGGCCCGGAGCAGCGGGTGCGGCTGAACGCTGCTCTGCGGGCCGCTCGCGCGGCGCAGGATGTCGATATCGACGGCGGTGACGCCGGGGACGCGATGTGCGGCGGCGGCCACCTCGCCGAGCGCCACCGGCTGGGCGAAGTGGCGTGCCTCGAAGGCGAAGGTTGTGCGCAGCGCGGCGTCGAGGCTGGCCAGAACGTCGGCCGCGACATGGCCGGGGGTGACGGCGACCTTCAGGCCCAGGCGGAAGTGGCTGGGCTGGTAGGAAACGATATCGACGCCGGCCAGCGGGTCGCCGAGATCGCGCAGCGCGGCAATGAGCGCGGGCAGGGTGGGGCCGTCAGGGGCGAGCGGCTTGCCGCCGTCGCCGGCGACGCTGACCACGACCTTGCGGCTGCGCCCGTCCCAGATCCAGCGGGCATCGGCGCGGGCGACGCCGGGGAAGCCGAGCGCGAAGTCGCGGTAGTCGGTGACCGAGACGACGCGGCCGAGCGTCAGCGTGTGGATCGGCGCGGAGCGGCGGGCGTCTGCCAGCGTCTCGGGATCGTCGCCGCCCTCGGCGGGCAGGGGGTTCGACGCCTCCTTCAGCCCGAGGGGGCGGTCGAGCAGCAGCGTGAGCTGATCCGCGCGGACATTGCCGGCCTCGCCGAGGCCCTGGCGGTATTCGGCGAGGATGTTGTCGCGGCCGGGGCCGGGGCGGGCGCCGGAGGTGCCGTCGCCGAGCTGGACGATGGTGGTGCCGTCGTCGAGCTGGCGGGTGGTGAAGACGCGGGCGCGCGAGGGTCGGGCGTGGAGGTCCGGGAGCTCGGTCCAGGCGACGCCGTCGATCCGGAGCGTCAGCGTGCTGGCGACGCCGGTTTCGGTGGGGGCGAGCCGGTGGGTGACGGGGTTCTGCTTCAGGGCGAAGCGCTGGAAGGGCTGGCCGGGATCGCCGCTGCCGAGGATCTCGGTGACGCTCTCGCCATGGCTGGCGGCAGCGACATTGGCATGGACGCGGAAGCTCGCGCGGTCATAGGCGGCGGCGAGCGGGGCCGTCAGCACGAGGCGGGTGTGGGCGGGGTCCGCCGCCTCGATGCGCAGGAGCTCGGCGCGTTCGGCGATCGTCTCGGCCTTGTCGGAGGCGGGGGCGGGGGTCAGTGCGGCGGCGGGGGCGGTGACGGTGAAGACTTCGCCGTCGGCGTCGCGCAGGCGCCATTGGCGCTGGCCGCTGGCGAGCGTGGCCGGCGCCGCCATCAGCGTGAGCACGGCGCCGCGCGGCACGCTGCGGCCGGGGGCGAGCGTCAGGCCGGGGGCGGCGACCGCGACGGCGGCACGCCGGCCGGTGAGCATCAGGCGGCGGCCTTCGGGCAGGTCGGCGCGGGCATCGAGCTCGATCGCGCTGCCGGCGACCCAGTCCTCGATCGGCGTGTCGGCGAAGGCGAGCTCGACGCTGTTGCCGTAGACCGAGGTGCGCCGGTAGGAGGCGGCGAGCTGGGAAAGCCGCTCGTCGGTGTCGAGGGTCAGCCGCGTGGCGCGGCCGCTGAGCGCGTAGCGGGTCTGGCCGTCGTCGGTGACGGCGGTGATGCGGTAGAGCTCGACATTGGTCGGCGGCCAGGTGACGGCGATCCACCCGCCGGCGAGGAAGCCCTTGTGCACGGCGTCGAGCACGATCCGTCGGTTGGCGGTGTCGACCTGGAAGGTCCAGTCGCTGGGCGGCGTGGTGGTGCCGAAGAAGCTCTGCAGCTGCTTGTCCGAGAAGACCTGCGGCGGGGCCGCGTTATAGCCGAAGAGCGAGGCGCGGTCGCGCAGGTGGAAGATGCGCGGGTCCGCGCTGGCCGGAGCCACGTAGGGGCTGGTCGAGCCGAGGGGCTCCTCCCAGGCGATCCAGGTGCGGTCGTGGCGGGTGACGGGGGTGACCTCGGTCAGCCGGCGGAAGTCCCAGCGCTCGGAGCCGGCGTCATAGCCGGGGAAGGTAGGGTCGCCGCGCTCGCGGCCGACGATGAGGATCGCGTCGCCTAGCTGGAGGCCGGTGGCCTGGCCTGCAAGCCAGGTGCCGGTGGCGCCGTGCGCGGGGGCGATGCGGCGGTTCCGGCGGGCGGGCAGGGCGTTCCAGGCCACGCGCGCGGTGAGGGGCGCGAGGGTCTCGAAGACCTGCGGGGTCTCGTCGGGGCCGGGCAGGCTCTGGACGCGGGTGCCGGCGGGGACGGTGATCTCGGCGATGCCGGGGGCCGCGCCGGGCGGGTCGTCCATGGTCAGGACGAGGTCGGTCTCGGCGGCCGCACCCGGATGCGGGCGGTAGCCGATCAGGCGGGCGATCTCGAGCACCGAGGCGCGCTCGGTGGCGGTGCCGAGGAAGGCCTCGTTGGCCAGCCGCTCCTGGTAGAAGGTCAGCACGTCGCAGACGGCGGCAAAACCGTCGATGAGCGCGATGGTGAAGTCGTCGTCCTCGCGGGTGCCGAGGCGGGCGAGCGGCGAGGCGCCGGCGGCGGAGATGCGGGTCAGCATCGAGGCCTTGAAGCGGGCGTGATCGCCGATGCGGTAGGCGATGGCGGGCAGGCCCGGGCGGTTCTCGATCGTGGCGGCCGTTTCGGGCGCGGTGCCGTCGCAGCAGCCGCAGGTGTCGCCGGGCGCGGTGGTGTCGGGCCGGCCGACCAGGATCGGCGCGTCGCTCATTTGCCGCCTCCGGTCTCGAGGGTGAGCGTGCCGTGCTCGGGGTAGTTCGGGTCGTTGTCGAGCCGCGCGATCTCGAGCCGGCCGATGGGCAGGACGCCGTCCTCGATGGGCACGGTCTCGGGGCGGCCGCGGCGGTGGAAGGCGCGGGCCTCGACCGAGGTCACGCCGGGGATCTCCATCACCGCGGCCTGGATGGCGCTGAGATAGACCGGCTCGCCGAAGCTGAAGTTGTCGGGATGGAAGAAGCCGCGCGCGCCGCCGGGAAGGGTGCCGGCGGAGAGACGGAGGAGCACGGCCTGGCGGATGGCGGCGCGGAAGTGATCGGGGGCTGCGCAGATGAAGAGCGCGAGCTCGACGGCGACGAAGCGGGGCGCGTCGACGCGCACGTCGTAGCCGGCCATGCGGAAGCGGTCGAGGAAGGCCGTGAGTTCGTCCTGGAAGGCCGGCGTCACCGGGCGGCCGCCGAAGCGATCGACGGTGACGAAGACGGTGTGGCCGTGGCCGTTCCAGCGGAAGGTGGCGGCGGCGCGCTGCACGTCCGGGTGCCGGCGGGCGATGGCGGCATAGTCGGCCTCGGTGACGGCGCGCTCCTGGCGGCGGTAGGCGTAGGGCGCGCTCGCGCGGGCCTGCTCCATGCTCTCGGGACTGACGCCGCCGCGGGCGGGCAGCGGGTTGCGCACGGCCTCGATCCCGGCCTGGCCGGTCACGACATGGTGGATCGCGCCGGCGCCGACATTGCCGGCGGTGCCGTTGCCGGTCCGGTAGCGGGCGGTGAACGCCGTGCCGGCGGCCGGGCGCTGGCCGTTCGCGTCGTCGCCGAAGCGGATGGAGGCGCGGCCGTCGCGCTCGGTCTCGACGACGAAATGCCGGTGGGCGGCGAGGGAGGAGAGGAGGTCGGTGCGCGAGGTCCAGGGCTCTGACCCGGTGGCGGTGGTGGCGGTCAGCGCGACGGCGGGGCGGCCGGCCTGCAGCGGGACGGTGAGCATGGCGAAGGCGGAGGGGGCGGCCGGGTCGAGGGCGGCGGCCTGGCTGACCGGGCCTTCCGCGAGGTGGGGAGCGTAGCGGGGCGGGATTGCGGGCGGAGCGGCGTGATCGCAGGCGCATGCGTCGCCGGCCGCAACGAGGTGCAGGTGGGGCTGGGGGACGGCGCCGAGGTCTTCGTTTGCGACCGTGCGGCCGTGGTCGCAGAGGACGATGTTGCCGAGGGCGATGCTCACATCCCCGACGAGGCCACCGCCGGCCGCGGGGTCGAGACGGGCGGAGATGCAGAGGGGGAAGGGAAGTGCGTCCTCCTCGGCCCAGCGGATCTCGACGATCGGCGTTTCGTCGATCTCGTCCTCGATGCCGCTCTGGACCGCGGTGAGGCGCACCGCGTGGCGGTGCAGGGGATCGGCGTCGGCGGGCTCGCCGGTGCGGGGACCGATGCGCTCCTCGAAGACCAGCACGTCGCCGGGGGCGAGCGCCAGCGGGCCGGCGGGATCGTCGTCGCGCAGCGTGGCGCGGGTGGCACCGCGCGGCAGGCAGCAGGCATCGCCCCCCCAGGTGTGGAACCGCATCTCGTTGTGCGCCACCGAGAGGGTGCGGTCGTGCAGGGGCTCGAAGACCTCGGGGGCGCGATCGAGGGCGCGCTCTTCGTCGATGGGCGCGATGACCGGGCCAAGGCCGGTGAGCCGGGTGAGGAAGCGCTCCTCGCCGGTGCGCAGCGTGCCGCCGTCCTGGGTCACGCGCAGATGCACGAAGGCCCGCGCATTGGCGCCGTCATGCATCGGATAGTCGACGAGGCGGGCGTGACGGCGGACCGAGATCCTGCTGCGGGCGGTGCCGAGGTAAGCCTCGGTCGCCACGGCGTCCTGGGCATAGGAGAGCCGGTCTCCGGCATAGGCCAGCATCTCGACCAGCGTCACGCCGATGTCGGCCGGATTGCGCTCGCGCCAGTCGGGCATGATCTGCGCCATGCGCTGCAGCATCAGCCGGCGGAAACTGCCGTAGTCCTTGGCGAGATAGGAAATCGTGGGCGGCGGATCGGTCTCTTCGGCGCAGTCGGTCGCGGGCGCGCAGTCGAAGTCGCTGGGGCATTCCACCTTGAACGAGAAGTCGACGCCGGCGAGCAGCCGGTCGATGCCCGGCGGCGGCACCAGCGCGCCGGGGCTGGCGACGAGACGCAGGCTATAGGTGGCGAAATCACCGGCCGCGCTCGTGCGCAGCGCCAGCACATGCTCGGGCTCGGGCAGGGCGGCGAGCAGGGCCTCGAGCGCCGGCTCGCCGGGGAAGGAGGGCGCGCTGGCGCGGGTCACGCTCTCGATCGTGATGCCGGTGACGCGCTCGCCCCCCGTGAGCTCGAAGTTCTCGCGCGTCAGCGCAGGCGCGTCTTTCAGGAAGCGCAGGATCAGCGTGCGCTGGCGGGGGCTGGGCTCGGGGGTCTCGGTGTCGAGCACCTCGAGGAAGTCGATGCCGTTCAGCGTGGCGTGGCCGAGGACCAGCTCGCGGCGGCGCGGCTCGCAGCAGCTGTAGATCATGCCGCCACCTCGCGGGTGAAGTCGTCCACGACGCGCTCGCCGGTGCGCAGGATCTCGTAGGCGATGCGGATGCGCATGGTGGCATCCACCGCCTCCACAGCGATCTCCTGCACGGCGATGCGGTTGCCGAGGTGCTGCTGGAGCGTGCCCTGGATCACGAACTGCGCCGCTGCCGCGCGCTCCTGGCTGAGCGGCGCGAAGACGAGCTGGAGGACGCCCGCGCCGAAGTCGGGGCGCATCACCCGCTCGCCCGGGGCGGTGAAGAGGATGAGCTCGATCATGTCGCGGATATGATCGGCCTCGGAGGTGGTCGCGGTGCGTTCGCGGCCGTCGATGTGGAAGGGGTGGTCGAGCTGCATCGGCCTAGCTCCCGATCACGCGGGTCTGGGCTTGCGCGGGGATCATCGGCGTGCCGGTGGGGGCGCAGGTGGTGACGCCGTCCATCAGCACCACCGGCATCCCGTTCGCCAGCACGCGGGTCGCGGAGGTGATGAAGGTGCCGGTGACGCAGGGCCCGTTGCCGGCCGGGGGCACGAAGCCGCAGCCTGCGATCGTCCAGGGGCCGGCGACGGTGGCGACGGGCTGGCCGGAGACCAGCACCCGCGGGACGATGGTCGTCGGCAGAGCCTGACCGCCATGGGCGCAGATGACGGTGGCGCCGAGGTGCAGGATGGGTCCGGGCATGGGCCTGGCCTCCCTCAGATGACGCTGAGCGCGCCGTTGTTGATGGTCACCGCGGGGCCGGTCATCACGATGCTCGCCCCCTTGCCGTTCTGGATGTAGATGCCGGTGTCGTTGACGATCAGCGAGGCGCCGGTGGTGGTCTTGATGACGATCCCCCCCGTGGGGCCGGGCAGGTCGGTGATGGTGATCCCGTTCTGCAGCATGGTCTGCATGGTGATCGCCGAGACGCCGGGGGGCGTCAGCATGTGGAGCGCCGGCACCTCGGCCGCGGTGCCGAAGTAGCAGCCGGTCCAGATCGGATAGTCAGGGTCGCCGCGTTCGAACTCGATCCAGACGCCGGCGCCGATGGGGGGGACGGCGACGGAGCCCGTCTGGATGCCGGCCATCGGGAAGCAGGGCATGGCCCAGCTCGACGGGATGACCGAGGAGACGTCGGGCACGATCGCCTGGATGCGGCCGGTCATCATCGGATCGACGTTGTTGACCACGGTGCCGCGGTACTTGCCGTAATAGGTCTCGGTCATGCGGGCACCCTTGCCTGTGTGGGCAGGAGTCCGCTGCGCTTCAGGGTGAAGCTCTGCTTGTAGGATCCCCGCGAGATCTCGTGCGTCACCGTTTCGAGGTAGTGCACGCCGTCATAGGCCATGCCCGCCCCGCGCACGCCGATCAGCCCGCGCGCGTGCAGGATCCGGCCATAGCGCAGCACGTCGATCCGCCCGCGCCCGGTGACCGCGTCGGAATGGCGCGCGGCATGGGCGAGGCCGCGCACGACCGCCTCGAACGGGTTCAGCCGCGCGGTTTCGCGCAGGCGGGCGATCTTCGGCGGCAGCGGCGGCACCAGGCCGAGCGGCGGGTGGAAGGGGATGGCCGACGGGATCGGGATCGGAATGGGCGCCTTGGTGGCGGCGTTCTGGATGTAGACGATCGGGATCTCGGTGCCCTCCTTGTCGAAGGTGAAGCTCAGCTCCTCGCAATTGGTCGCGGTTCCGCTGTCGATGGTCAGCGCCGGCTGCACCTCGCCGATGCGCACCTCCGGGCCCCAATAGGCGAAGCTGGTCGCCGGTGCCGGGCCCGGCTTCATGTGGAAGGTGTAGCCCGCCTGCTCGGCCAGCCCGAGCACATAGGCAAGGTCGGTGTCCTGGTGGCGCGGGATGCGGTCGGTGGGCAGCGGCGGGCTTTCCATCGACGGGATCACCTGCGGGATCACCCCGAGCCAGGCGTATTTCGCCAGCACCAGCGCAACGCGGGCGAAGGGCGGCATCGCCGGATAGGGGATGCCGGAGAAGTCGAATACCTCCATCGCCGCGGTCAGGTCCTTGCCGGTGACCTTCAGCACCGCCGGTGCCCCCGCCGAGCCGGGGGTCAGCTCGCTGCGCGTGACCACGCCGTTGATCAGCGAACGGGCGCGGCCGTTGATCGTGGCCACCAGCGCCACCCGCAGGATGGGAAGCGCGCTGCCGCCCGCCAGCAGGAAGATCGTGTTGAGCGGCGATGATTTCTCCACCGCGAATTCCAGCTCGAAGCCGCTCGGCGTATCGCCGGTGTTCTCCTCGATGCTGACCGCCGCGAGCGCATCGACCACGGCCCGGGGCGCGGGGACCGGCACCCCGGGACCGAAGAGGATCTGCAGGTCGATGCCCTTGATCACCGCCTCAGCCCTCGTCCTCGGCGCCGGGGATGCCGGCGGGGAGCGTCAGTCGCAGCCGGGTGTCCAGCCGTTCGAGATCGTCGGGCCAGATCGCGCCGTTGGCGTCGCAGAGATGCCACCAGGCGCCGGGGTCACCGATCTCGGCGCTGGCGATCTGATCGAGCCGCTCACCCTCGGAGACCCTGTGCAGCCGAAGCGTCGCGAAGGCGTCGGGATCGGGGACCTGGCGGCGCGCCAGATAGGGCAGGGGCTCGCCGCCGGGACCGGGGACGGTGCGCACCGGCAGGCCATGGTAGCGACTCTCGGGCGGGAAGTCGGTCGCGCCGACGACGCCTGCCTCGAACATCGCCTGGATCGGGTTCTTCATGGCAGGCCCCCTATGCCGAGCACGTCGACCCCCGGCCGCGCCGCCCGCGCCGTCAGCGCCTCGCGCGCCTGCAGATAGGCCATGTAGAGGCCGCCGCCGCGGTGCGCGTGGCCGAGATCGTCGACGGTCAGCACCTTCAGGGTCATGTTCACCGTCGCGCGGATCGGGTTCAGCCGGGGATCAAAGGATTCTTCGGTGATCGACAGGCTGGCGACGCGGACAGGCACGATGCGCTGCGCGCTCCAGACGAAGAGCGCGAGCGGCGCCTCGATCGGCGCGATCTCGAGAATGCCCGCCGCCGCCTGTTCGCCCTGGCGCGACACCTGGGCCGAGCTCGGCTGTACCAGCATCTCCAGCGCCGCGAGGTCGGGGAAGATTCCGGCCTCGACCGCCGCGGCGTTCTGGTCGGGGAACTCCAGCCGGTCGGTGGCGTCGAGCACGGCCTCAAGGGTGATCGTCTCGGTCGCCGGCCCCTTCAGCCGCAGCGCCTGGCCGCGGCGGGGTTCCTCGGCCATGGCCTGGCTCTCCATCGACCGGGTGAGGGTGTGGGGCGTGTACTGGAGCGCAATCACGCGCGTGATCGCTCCCTTTCCAGGGTCCACGAGCACGATGCCGGCGCGCGCGACGCGGGGAGAGGCGGGAAAGCCGCTCATGGCGTCGGCGCATTCGGCCAGACCGGACCCGGCGCGCTCATGCGCGCGCGGATCTCGGTGCGGAAGGCGGTCTTCTCGGCGGCGCTCCAGCTGGTGCTGGTCGCGTCGATCGCCTGCACGACGAAGAGCGCGACCTCGGGGCAGTCGCATTTGCAGCCCATGGCCTCCAGCGCGCCCTTGAAGCTCTCCAAGGGGTTGTCGACGGAGTTGTTGAGGTGGTTGGTCAAGCGGACATGAGCGGGCCCCGCCGGATTTGCCTCGGCCTGGGCCGCCTGATGGAACAGGGGAAACTCGCTCGCGATCGACACGATCTCGGAGAGGGGAAAGTGAACGGCCGCCTTGGTGCAGGTGGGGGTGGAGACGCCGGCGGGACGGGCGAGACCGGGCTGGAGCGTGTCGTCGAAGCGCACGTGTTCGGTCTCATGGACGAGCGTGGCGAGCGTATCGACCCGCCATTCGTCCCGCGGACGCCCGCCGACCGTCACGGCGCCCTGGTTGAAGGCGAGCGCCTGCTGGTTCAGATCGCCGTGAACGAAGACGCAAGGCTTGGCCGCGCCGGCGAAACCGGCCGGATCGGGATCCCCGGCCGGCAGCGAATCCGCCGCCCAGTCGGCACAGCTCGTGGCCATGGCACCGGTCCCGCGCGACATGTCGGCATCGAGAAAGACACCGTGTACCAGCCCGCGCCGCGCCATGTCGTGGCGCTCGAGCGCGATCTCGAGCTGGCGCGCCCGGCCGGCGTGATGGGTGCTTCTCGCCCGCGCGGGTGTCATGCGGCGGCGGCGCGCGCGCGGTCCCGACTCGATCACCGCCTCGCCGTTGGAGAATTCCTCCGGGCTGCCGGCAATCGGCGCCGCACATGAGGCGGCGGGCGTGCAGAGGCGGCGGACGGGAGTGCCAGTGCCGCTTCCGCCCTGCTGCAGGACATGTGCGATCTCGTGCGCCAGGAGTCGGCGGCCGGGCGCGGTGTCGGGCGCGTGCTCGCCGGCGGCCATGAACACGTCGCTGCGATGCGCGAAGGCCCGCGCGCCGATCGACCGCGCGAGCGTGGCGGCATGGCCGTCGTCATGGACCCGCACACGGCCGAGGTCCTGCCCGAACCGCGGCTCCAGGAAGGCCCGTGCACTGGCGGCGAGGGGACGGCCCGGACCGGCGGCCGCCAGCCCGGAGGTGAATCCCGCACCGAGCGACTGGCCTCCCGCGCCCGCCACCGCGCGGCGCTGAACGGGAGCTGCGACCTGCACGGGTCGCACCGGCCACTCTGCCGCCATCACCCGGTCGGCGACGCGATCGGCCTCGTGCTCGGCCACGTCGCCCGCATGGCCGAGCCAGAGCATCGGCTGCACGCCGAGCGCGTCGGCTTCCTCGCAGGCATCGCATTTCTCGCCCTCGGGCTTCGCATGGCAGGCGCAGGCGCGCATCACCACGGAGCCGGCGTTTTCCTGGGCAGGCGCGGCGTGGGCATGGGTCATGGCTGGCGCCTCTGTCGTCGCAGGCTGCTGCCCGGGAGCTGCCGGTGCGGGTTCGCCAATGGGAACCGCGACGAATCCCCCGCGGTGATGTTGGGATCTCCGAAGGCACCCGAGGGCGGCAGGCCGCAGAGCGGGTCGCTCTGGTTGGCGCAGCGGGCCATGATCTCGGTGAACCCCTTGCGCTGCCAGGCATCGCTGAGCAGGCGCAGATGCGCGGCATGCTGCGGGCGATAGGGGCTGTTGAGCGCCCGGCCGCGGTCCTCCAGCTCGTCGATCGGCACCCCGTCGAGGCGCCGGTCCAGGCAGGTGCGGAAATCGCCGCCCGCCACCGCGCAGACGTCCTCGTCGTTCATGGGTCCCGTCGTGTGGTCCTCCATGAGCGAGGTCGAGGCCAGCGGATCGAGGGGGCGTACCATCTGCTCGCGGAACCAGTAGAGCCGCGTGCCCATGTCCATCCCGGCGTTGCCCGCATGGCCTTCGATGTAGTTGTAGCGATCGTCGAGGCCGAGCAGGTGGTGGGCTTCATGGGCGATCTCCTGCGGATCGCCGACCCAGTTGCCGGAGGTCGTCCATTCCTTCGGGTCCACGCCCACGGTGAAGACGTCGCCGCCGCCCGCATTGGTGAAGACCACGTCGAGCATGTAGCCGCGGGTCGAGCCCGCCTTCTCGATCGCATCCTCGAGCGCGCGGGTGCGCGCCACGTCCTCGCGCGTGCCAACCCCCGCGGGGCGCAGGCGGACCCGCATCTGGACCACCATGTTGTTGGGATCGCCGCGGTCCACCCGGAACCGGACCCCGTCCCGGCCGGTGCGCGTGGTCCAGCGCCTCCCGGCGTCGGCGGCGGCCGCTTCCTCGATCCCGACATCGGCGGCCGCCACCGGGTCCTGCAGCCGCGTGGTCTCCGCAGCCTCCGCGGCCGCCGTCGCGGTGCGTGCCTCGGTCGCCTGCTCGGACGCGGCCTTGCGCGTCGTCGCAAACAGCACGTGCAGCTTTTCGATGTAGTACATGGGGCAGGCGCTTCCGCGCGCGCCGTCGATGATGTGGCGGGCGAGTTGCTTCCCGTCGGTGTCGAGCCGGCGATAGGAGGCATGCGCGAGCGCGGCATCCGCGCGGGTTTCGAAATCCGCCGCGGTCCCGGCGGGAATGTCGGCCGGGTCGCTGGGGCAGGTGCGCCGCACCGTCCGGGCGCTGCCCTGTTGCAGGGTATGGGTCAGTTCATGGGCGATCAGGTGCCGGCCCGCGGGCGAGCCGGGCGCGAACTGGCCCGTGTCGAAGGCGATGTCGGTGCCGAGCGCATAGGCGCGCGCGCCGATCGCCTGTGCCGCACGGCTGGCGGCGGGACCTGTGTGGATGCGCACCGCCGAGAAGTCGTGTCCGAAGCGGCGCTCGAAGAAGTGCCGCTCTCCCGCGGGCAGCGGCCGGCCGCCGCTGGCTACGGCGGCGGCGACCTGCGGCGGCGCGGCCGCCGGGCCCGGGGCCGCCGCGCGGCGGGTCGCGACGGCCCGGCCCCCGGCCACGGTGGGGGCGCGCACCGAGATCGGGCGTGCGGCCGGTGTCGTCATCGCCATCACCGCGTCCGCCACGCCGTCGGCCTCGCGCTCGGCGGGGTCGCGGGGATGGCTCAGCCACAGGCTCGCCTGCGCGCCGTGGGCCTCGGCCTCCTCGCAGGCATCGCATTTCTCACCCGCCGGCTCGCTGTCGCAGCTGCAGGCGCGCATCACCAGGGCGGGGGCGGGCTCGGCGGCCGCGGGATGGGCGCGGAGCGTCATCGCACCACCCCCGCAATCGTCGCCCGGGCGAGCGCGGTCGCGAGCGGCGCGCTGGCCGGCAGCGTGCCGGCGCCCAGCCGCGCGACATTGCGTCCCGCGCCGAAGGCCTCCGCACCGCCGGGCGCCGCGAGATGCCTTGCGATCTCAACGCGGAGCGCGGCTTGCAGAGCCGCGGCGTCGAGCCGCGTCCCCGCGGGCAGGGTGACGCGGCCGATGTTCAGCGTGATGCGGCCGGTCACGAGAATCCTCCCATCTCGGCCGCCGTGAACGGCTTGTCGAGCTTGGCATATTCGCGCCGCGCGGCGCGCAGCACATGTTCCGGGCGGACGGACCCGTCTCCCGCCGCCGCGAGGAAGGTCGCGTTCAGCGCCACCGAACGGATCGAGCCGCCGGTCAGGTTGAGCCGCGCCAGACGCTCGGGCTCGAGTCCCTCGCGGGGCGTCGCGTCCGGGAAGGCGCGCGCCCAGATCGCCGCCCGGGCGCCTAAATCGGGGAACGGGAATGTGACGACCGCCCGCAGCCGGCGCAGGAAGGCCTGGTCCAGGGCCGAGCGCTGGTTCGAGGTCAGGATCGCCAGCCCGCGATAGCTCTCCATTCGCTGCAGGAGGTAGCTGACCTCGACATTGGCATAGCGGTCGTGGCTGTCGCGCACCTCGCTGCGCTTGCCAAAGAGCGCATCCGCCTCGTCGAAGAGCAGGATGGCGCCGCCGGCTTCGGCGGCGGCGAAGATGCGCTCGAGGTTCTTCTCGGTCTCGCCGATGTACTTGCTCACCACCTGGCTGAGGTCGATGCGGTAGAGATCGAGGGCAAGCTCGCCCGCCAGCACCTCGGCGGCGA
Source organism: uncultured Rhodovulum sp. (assembly GCA_964383295.1). Taxonomy (GTDB): domain Bacteria; phylum Pseudomonadota; class Alphaproteobacteria; order Rhodobacterales; family Rhodobacteraceae; genus Amaricoccus. The sequence goes on along the minus strand of CAYLHK010000002.1, from coordinate 65,865 downwards.
GCGTCTTGCCGGTGCCCGACGGTCCGGCGAAGAGCGCTGCCGCCCCCAGCCCGCGGGCGCTGCGCGCCTCCCAGCCCCAGGCATCGCGTACCCGCCAGGCCTGGTGGACGTGGTCGGCCAGTTCGCGCAGCTGCGCGGCCTGGTCGGGCGGCAGCACCAGGTCGTCCCAGCCGGCGGTGCTGACGATGCGATCCGCCAGCCCGTCGAGGCCGCGCCGCGCCTGCTCGCGCGTCGCCTCCCAGAGCGCGCCGAAAAGGCGTTCGGGCGCCGGCGGGACGGCCAGCGCCGCAGTTGCTGCCGCCTCGATCCCGCCGCGGTCGAGGGCGAACTGCTCGGCCAGCCGATCGAGGCCGGTGCCGAGCGCCTCGGCGCGCGGGCCGAGCGCCTGCTGCCAGATCAGCCGCCGCCCCGTGCGGGCTTCGGGCGCGAGATCGGCGCGCAGGCGCGGACGGGTGCCCGGCGCGGACAGGTCGCGCCCGATCAGCGCCACCGGGCCTGCCAACTGGTCGGCGAGACGCGCCGCATTCGCGTCCGGGCTCTCGATGACGAGCGCGGCACCGGACAGGGCAAGCTCGCGGTCGATGAGCACGGCGAGCGCCTGCGCGGCCGCCGGCTCGGCCGGCAGGCTGCCCGCATCGAGCCCGACGGCGTTCAGCCCCGAGCGCCGGGCCACGTCTCGCATCACGCTGCGCAGCGCCGCCGCGTCGCTGCCGGAGACCACCAGCACCGGCCAGCGACCGGGTGTGTCCCAGGCACCCGCAAGGCGCGCGGCGAGCGCCGCCTCGGCCGGGCTCGGGTCGGGCGTGGGCGCGAGCGGGCGCAGAATTCCCTCGAGCCTGGCATCGATGTAGCCGAGGCCGGTGAGGAAATTCAGCACGCGCTCGTCGACCGCGATCTCCTGGCGCAGGAGCGGTCCGCGTCCGCGAAGCTCCACCAGCCGCCAGTGCCGCAGCGGCGCTCCAGGACAGAGCGCCTCCCAGCCGCCGTCGGGCACGTGCGCGAGCGCCGTCGCCACGTCCGCGCGCGCCTCGCCGGCCATGCCCCGCAGCTTCGCCACCTGCGCGGCGACAGACGTATCGAGCTCTGCACCCGCCGCCAGCAGCAGCACCTCGCGTGCCGCGGGGCTGAGGCCGAACAGCCCGGCCAGCAGATCGATCGAGCTGCCGTCCTCCTCCGGCCGGCCGGCTGCGCCGCCGCGGATCTGCGCATCGAGGGCGGCGCGCAATGCGGAGAGGTCCGCGTCGAGCGCGGGCGGGGCATCCACGGCCGCCGTCTCGTGCCGCACGGCCCTCATGGGATCATCTCCGTCAGCAGCACCGGCGGGCTGGCGGCGCGGTCGATGACCGGGCTGTCGATCCCGTCGACCCGCAACCGCACCGGCAGGCTCGTCCCGCGGGGCAGGTCGGGCAGGCTGGCGACGATCGTATCCATCGCGACGGCGGGCGTCGGCACCAGCACCATCTCGCGGCCGACGATCACGGCGACGCTCTGTCCCGGACGCACGGGGGGCGCGGAGGTGAAGCTGACCCGTGTTTCACCGGCGACATGGGCGAGGGTCACGCTCGCGGATGGGGCGAGCTGCGTCGCCAGCGCATTCGAGGCAAGCCCCGCGCGCAGCGGATCGTCGTAGCGGATGTCGACGATATACGCTCCGATCCGCCAGGAGCCCGGATCGGCGCCGGTGCCGGCAAGGGGATGGGCGGCGTCGAGCGGCGCGCCCTCGGGAAGCCGGACCCGGAGCCGGCCGGAGGTCGTCGGCTCTTCGGGAGCGAGCTCCAGCACCGTGCCGGCTCCCGGCGCGGTGAAGCGCACCCGCGCCCCCGAGGCATCGAGAGCCTGACCGCGCAGATCGACGGCGCCCCCGAGTCGCATGGCGGGCTGGCCATCGACCGGGGCGATGAGCTCCAGCGTCGGGGTGGTGGCGCCGAGGCCGGGCCGCAGGATCACCCCCGGATCGCGGCCGGTCTCGGGATCGCGCAGGCCGCCGCGGGTCAACACCGGCAGGCTCGGTCGTGTGAGCCGCTCGCGCTCGATCAGCACCACGGCGACGTCGTAAGCCACGGTCGTCCGGTAGCCGACCTGCAGCGCCGTCCAGAGCTGCGACAGGTCCTCGAGGCTGAGCGGGCGCGGGGTGATGCGCAGGAGCTCGAGCTGATCGGCAAGCTCGGAGGCGCGGATCACGCCGAGGTCGTCGGGCAGGATGCCGTCCGAGACCGCGGCCATGGCAGCCGCCGTGGACAGCGCGGCGCGGATCATCTCGCGCGGCAGCACCGAGGTCTCGTGGAAGAGCTGCATGGCGTAGCCGAGCAGGATTTCCGCGTGCAGCTCCTGCGCCGAGACCACGGTCAGCATGTAATGCAGGTTGAGCGCCAGCGTCGGCTTGCGCAGCAGATCTCCCCCGGCGCTGCGCGTGGGCAGGTCGATGTTGCGCATGGCCGTGTTGGGCGAGACGCCGTGCAGGAAGATGTTCAGCATCGTCGCCTGGCTCTCGCCCTCGCCGGCCACCGTCAGATGCGGGGGCAGGGCGCTGACGGTGAAGTCCGCCCCCAGCGCGGCGGTGACGTCGCCGTTGATCAGGGCATCGTTGAGCAGATCCTTCAGGAGCTGCGTCACGGCCGCGATGGCGAGGACGTTGCTCATCCCGGGGGCTGCCTCCCGCGCAGGTAGTCGCCGAGCCCCGAGCGTCGCGGGACGGCGGCGGCCGGGCTCCGATGCGGGGCCGGCACCGGCTGGGCGACGTCGATCCGCCCGATATGGATGACGATCTCGGGGGGCTGCACCGCTTCCGCGGAGGCCGCCTGTCCCGGCACTCCCGGCAGGAAACCGGGCGGCGCGGGCACGATGCGTGGCAATGGCGGCTCTGCCGGGGACTGTTCCCCCAGCAGTGCCGGCGGCGGCGCTCCGCGGGTGGCTGCGGCGGCGGTCGGCACATGCTCGGCGGGCGCTGCATCTGGCCGGATCGCGCCCTCAGGCCACGCGGAGACGGCTGGTGCCGGCCCTCGTGGCGCCGCTGCGGGCGTGGGCACGGGAACCGCAGGCTGCGCGACCGGGATGCTTGCGGCCTGTGTCGCAGCGACGCGCGGAGGCGCGAGAGCGGGAGGCGCCGTGCGGTCCGCCAAGGGCGCCTGCGTGCCTCCTGCCAGCGGGCCGGGCGCGACAGTCCGCAGATCATCCGCGACCGGGTTGAGCGTCGCGTGCCGGGGTGCCGGGGCGGGTGCGCTGACCTCCGGCGGCCCCGTCTCGGCGTCGGCCGTGGTGGTGATGCCGGGCGGTTCCTCTGCCGCGGGCGCGAACCGCGCTGGCAGACGCGGGCGGAGCGACGACGCGGTGTCCGACGATGCGGGGGTCGCGGCGCCGAGCGCGCGAAGGGCCAGCCGGGTGAGCGCCCCGCTCATTGCCCGCGCGCCAGGCTGAGATACGCCCGCCGCCGCAGGGGGGTCATGGCGAGGATGTCGGCTTCGCTCCAGTGGAAGGCGCGCGCAATCTCGGCGACCTCGCCCATCAGCCGCAGGGCGGCGGCCTCCACCTCGGCCCAGACGAAGCGTGCGACGTCGAGCACCTCCGCCCAGCCGTGCCCGCAGGCAGGGCAGTCCAGCGCCAGCACGATCTCGGCATCGGCCGCGCGCGCCTCGACCCTGGCCGCGATAGCCGCACGCTCGGCACCCTCGGGCCCGGGCGGGAGCGCGTCGACGACCCGCTCCACCAGGATTGCGCGCGCCGCTTCGGGCGCCGGGCAGGCCGCGGCCGCCGCCAGGTCGCGACTGTCGAAGGATCGGATCACCACGTCGCCGCCGGGCAGCGCCAGCACCTCGGCGCCACCGGGTGGCAGCGCCTCGGCCAGTCGGGCGGCCGAGAGGTCGAGCTCGATTGCTTCCCCGCAGGCCGGGCAGGCGCCGAGGCAGGCCATCGCATCGCCGAAGCTCGCGGCACGCAGTCCGAGCAGGGCGCGGTCGCGCCTCTCGAGCGGCAGCCCCGCCAGATCCGCCTCGCCGGTGCCACCGGCCCAGAGCAGCACCAGCGCCCGGTCGAGCGCCGAGCGATCGGCGCCGGCCTCCCAGGCGGCCAGCATGTCCGCAGGCGTCAGGCGGGCGGTCATGGCGGCCCGCCTCAGAGCACCGGCTCGGCCGGTTCAACCACCTCGACGTCGCGCAGCCAGCCCTCGTTCTCCAGCCGGATCGTCTGGATGGCGACGGCATTGGCATTGGCGTCGAGCTCGGGCAGGGCTTGGTACTCGGAGACCCATGCCCGGAAAACCCGATAGGAAATCGCCAGTTGCCCGGCTTCGTTCAACACATCGATGATGATGTCCTTGCGGAAATTGGCCAGCGAGACCTCCGCACCCAGCCCCGCCTCCACATTCCAGACCCGCCGCGCCCAAGCCTCGAACTCGGTGTCGTGGGTGACGCCGCGCTCTAGCGTGATCGGCTCGAATTTCGAACGGCCCGGCGACTTGCGCGTGGTGGAATTGTCGCCGCCGACGCGGTGCTCGACCACTTCGGTCGACATCTTGAGCGCCCCCACCTTGGAGATGCCGGCAACCACGCGGCCATCCCAGCGCACCAGGAACTTGAAGTTCTTGTAGGGGTCGAACCGGGTGGCGTTGACGCTGAACTGTGCCATGGCGTTTCTCCCCCTCAGGCCTGGCTCTGGCCGGCGAGCTGCTGGATCTGGATGATGACGAACTCGGCCGGCTTCAGCGGCGCAAAACCGACGTAGATGTTGACGATCCCGAGATCGATGTCGGCCTGGGTCGTGGTGGTCGCGTCACATTTCACCAGATAGGCGTCGCGCGGTGTCGCCCCCTGGAAGGCGCCCTGGCGGAAGAGGTTGTTCATGAAACTGCCGACCGAGAGGCGCACCTGCGCCCAGAGCGGCTCGTCGTTCGGCTCGAAGACCACCCATTGCGTGCCGCGGTAGAGGCTCTCCTCGATCATCAGCGCCAGCCGCCGGACGGGGACGTATTTCCACTCATCCGCCAGCGCATCCGCACCCACCATGGTGCGCGCGCCCCAGGCGACGGTGCCGATCACCGGAAACGTCCGCAGGCTGTTCAGCCCCAGCGGATTCAGCACGCCGTTCTCCTGATCGGAGGCCACGTATTCGAGGCCCTGGACGCCGTTCAGCCGCGCCTCTGTCCCGGCCGGCGCCTTCCATACCCCGCGCGCCGCATCCGTCCGGGCATAAAGCCCGGCCAGGGTGCCGGCATTGGCGAAGGTGCCAAGGCGGTTGCCGCGCAGGGGGTCGCCGGCGCGGATGCGCGGCCAGTAGGTGACGGCGTTCTTGTGGCGCAGGGGCGAGTTGGCCGGATCGTTGATCCAGGCCCGCGCCTCGTCGAAGCTGGCGACATTGCCCGGCATGTCGATCAGGATCATCGACCGCCGCTCCTCGGCATAGGCGATGGCGGCGGAAAGCACGCCGACATCCGAGACATCGGGCAGGTTGAAGATATTGAAGAGATCGGCGTCCTCGAGCGCGAACATGCCGGTCTTGGCCGCGCGCGAGCCCTGCACCTCGAGCGGCGAGGGCGGGTCACCGTCGGCGCCGACGTTGTCGGCGGTCATCGACCCGGCGGAGACGCCGGCGCCCATCCGGTATGCGGCGATGTTGATCACCGCCTCGGGATCGCCGGGGTTTGCCGCCGGATCGGCCAGGAACAGAAGCTCCGCCCCGTCGCCGCTGAACTCGAACCGGCTGGTCGCGCCGTCACCGCCGGGCGCCACCACCAGCGCCTGATCGACGACCGCGACGCGGGCGCGGGTGAATTCGGCCCGTGGCCCGGCCCTCAGCGCGGTCTCGATGCGCGCGCGTACTGCCTCGAGCGAGGCGGGCGCGGTGACGGGCGGGACCGCGGCGGTGTCGTGCAGCGGCACGTCGAGCGTCGCGATCGATGCATTTGCAGCATCGGCCAGCGTCACGGTCAGCGCCGTCCCGTCGGGGATGGCAATGCTGGCGAAGTCAGGGATGCGCCCGCCGGCGGTGCCGGTCTGCGCCGGACGGATGCTCGCTGCCGCATCGGCCTCGCGGCCCCCGAAGGACGTGCCGAGCCGCAGTATCGCGGCCGCGTCCAGAACGCCTGCGCGTGCGAAACGCACGGCGGAGTCCTCGCTGCCCGCGGTGCCCGACGTCGCGATGAGCGTGTCGTCTCCCGGCCCGGGGGCGCAGGTGAAGCCGGCGAAGGCGGGTGTCGCGGGGGCCAGCGCCCGGACGGCCGCCTCGATCCCGGCGGCGATTGCGCCGAGGCGGTCCGCGAGGGCCGCATCATCGGGCGCGCCGCCGGCATCGAAGATGGCGAACTCGTGGAACGGCCCGCCGTCGAGCGCGATCGCCAGCCGCCGATGGTCGTCGCCGAGCCGGTCGAGATCGGCCAGAGCCAGCACGCCGCTCTCCGAGGTTCCCGCGCCGACAACCGGCGCGCCGAGTGCGGTCAGCCGGATCAGGTCCGAGGCGGCGCGGACCGCGTCGAGGGCGTAGTTTGCCGAGCGGCTGTTCATCGAGAGGTTGCGGTGCACCTCGACCCGTCCGGGAACCAGCGTGCCGCCGCGGTCCACCAGTTCGGTGACGGTCAGGTTGAAGGTGCTGGCCGGGTTCGAGGTCGCGTAGTCGACCGCAAGCCGAAGACTGTTGCCCCAGGCACCGGCGCTCACCGCCTCGGCCCGCAGGGTGGGATCGCCCCCGGGCGCGGTCAGCATGCCGACCGAGGCCGCGGCGTCGCCGGCGGCGGCGCGCACGATCCACGCCGTGGCGCCACCGTTCAGGAAGAAATGACTTACCGCGTAGCTGAGCGGGCTGTCCTGGTGGAGGCCGCCGAAGCGGCGCTCGAAATCGGCGAAACTGAAGATCTGCACCGGGGTGTCGGTCGGCCCGCGGGAGGTGAAGCCCACGAAGGCCGCGATCGAGGTCGGAACCCCGGCCACCGTCCTTGCACCGCTCGGAACTTCCTGGATGTAGACGCCGGGATAGGACACCGCGACGGACATGGCTGGCTCCCTTGATCAGTGGTTTGGTTTTCGACCCCGTGGTGTCCTTCCGGTCCCGGACGGACTGCATCGGAACGCGTCGCGGCCTCGTCCTCGCCGGTGCGACGGCGGGATAAGCGGAAATAACCGTTCGTATTGCGGTGCCTGAATGGGAAGCATTTCTTGCAAAACGTAACTGTCTGGAAAACTCCCGAAAAAAGGAGCCTTCCAGCTATGGTCCAAGCCGCGAAGAATCGACAATCGTATAACGCATACTGCTTGAGCGACCGAATCGAGTCAATCGTGACAGAGGAGCGGCGCGCGGCCCCCCACGCCCACACCCACCAGCGGGCAGGTGCTGTACATGCACAAAACCTGCGTTAAAAATACAATATATCTATCAGTAGCTTAGCTGGCGTCACAAGTTGGGACGCCCTGTTCGCTATGCCGTTTGACACTTCCGGTCTTCGACCAACTCGGCGACGCGCCGGCGCAGCACGGGGACGAGTTCCTCCTCGAACCACGGGTTGCGCTTCAGCCAGCCGGTGTTGCGCCAGGACGGGTGGGGCAGTGGAAGAAGTCCGGCCGGGGCGTCGCGCCAGGCGCGGACGGCAGCGGTCACTCCGCCCGGCCGCGGTCCCAGGTGCCAGCGCTGCGCATGGCCTCCGACCAGCAGGATCAGCCGCGTCCCCCGGAGCGCCGCAAGAGCCTGCTTGCGCCAGGTTAGGGCGCAGACATCGGGCGGCGGCAGGTCCGAGCCCCTGGCGTTGTATCCGGGAAAGCAGAACGCCATCGGCAGCACCGCAAACAGCCGCCGATCGTAGAAGCGGTCCCGATCGACACCCATCCAGGCGCGCAGCCGATCGCCGGAGGCGTCGTCGAAGGGCCTGCCCCGCTCATGGACCCTGAGGCCCGGGGCCTGTCCGGCAATGAGGATCGGCGCGTCTGCCGACAGCCACGGCACCGGCCTGGGGGCATGGCGCGTGGCCGTAGCGGCGAAGCGTTGCGCGCAGATGCGGCACCCACGGATCGCATCGGCCAGCCGGGCCACATCGTCGTCCCCAGTGCTGTCGCCGGCCCCCCGTCTCGTCATCGCGCACCTCCGCAGCACATTTAGCGTCGCGCGAGCCGTGCGACCACCGCCTCGGGCCCTGTGCGCTTTACACGCTGCCCGCGTGCGGGCTATCGCTCGCGAGAGCCGATGCAGGAGGGCGCGATGACCGAGGCCAGGGCCGTGACGATCGGACCGCTGCGCGTGTCGAACGCGCATCCGCTGACGCTGATCGCCGGACCATGCCAGCTCGAGGGGCTGGACCACGCGCTCGACATCGCTGCGGTTCTCGCCGAGGCCTGCGCCGCCGCCGGGGCCGGGTTCATCTTCAAGGGCTCGTATGACAAGGCCAACCGCACCTCGCTCGGCACCCAGCGCGGGCTTGGGATCGACGAGGGTCTCGCCATCCTTTCGGAGGTGCGCAGCCGCATCGGCTGTCCGGTTCTGACCGACGTGCATATGCCGGGCGACTGCGCCGTGGTCGCCGAGGCCGCCGACGTGTTGCAGATCCCGGCCTTCCTGAGCCGGCAGACCGACCTCCTGCTGGCGGCGGGCGAGACGGGTGCCGCGATCAACATCAAGAAGGGTCAGTTCCTCGCCCCCTGGGACATGGCGAATGTCGCCGCGAAGGTCGCCTCGACCGGCAATGAGCGCATCCTGCTCTGCGAACGCGGCGTGTCCTTCGGCTACAACACGCTGGTCGCCGACATGCGCAGCCTGCCGATCATGGCGCGCACGGGCTATCCGGTCGTCATGGACGCGACCCATTCGGTCCAGCAGCCGGGCGGGCAGGGGGGCTCCTCGGGCGGTCAGCGCGAGTTCGCGCCGGTGATGGCGCGCGCGGCCGTGGCGATCGGCGTGGCGGCCGTCTTCATCGAGACCCATCGCGATCCCGACAATGCGCCGTCGGACGGGCCGAACATGATCCACCTCGACCGCATGCCGGGCCTGATCTCGGAGCTGATGGCCTTCGACGCGCTGGCGCGGGCACACCCGATCTCCGTCTGACCCGATGCGGATCGCGCCCACCGGATTTCGCGAATACGATGCGCGCTGGCGGTTTCCCGACGACATCGACCTCGAGGGGATGACGGCCGTAGGGCTCGGCATCGGCACCCAGTTGCGCAAAGGGGGCGGCAAGCCCGAGATCGTCACCGGTCACGACCATCGCGCCTATTCGCCGGCGGTGAAGGCCGCCCTGATCGAGGGGCTGGTGCAAGCGGGCATCACCGTTCACGACATCGGCATGGCGCTGACGCCGACGGCCTATTTCGCCCGGCACCATCTCGGGGTGGACGCGGTCGCGATGGTAACCGCGAGCCATAATCCCAATGGCTGGACAGGGGTGAAGATCGGCTTCGTCCCGCCTCTGACCCACGGTCCGGACGAGATGGCGGAGTTGCGCGACATCGTGCTGGGACGTGGCGGCGTCGCTTGGCCCGGGGGCCGGAGGATCGAGGCGGCGGGCATTCGCGCCGCCTACATCGCAGACCTGGTTGCCGGCGGGCCGCTTTCCCGCCCGCTGCGGGTCGTCTGCGCGACCGGCAACGGGACCGCAGGGGCCTTCGCCCCTGAGGTGCTGGCGGGCATTGGTGCGGAGGTCGTGCCGCTGCACATCGAGCTGGATCACAGCTTTCCCAACTACAACCCCAATCCCGAAGCGCTGGAGATGCTCGCCGACATGGGCCGCGCGGTACGCGAGAGCGGCGCCGACATCGGCCTCGGCTTCGACGGCGACGGGGACCGTTGCGGGGTGGTGGATGGCGAGGGCCATGAGATCTTTGCGGACAAGATCGGCGTCCTGCTCGCGCGCGACTACGCCCGCGCCCACCCGGGCGCGGTCTTCGTCGCGGACGTGAAATCGACCGGCCTTTTCGCCAGCGATCCCGAGCTTAGTGCGCTCGAGGCGAGGACGGAGTACTGGCGGACCGGACACAGCCACATGAAACGGCGGGTCGCTGATCTCGGCGCGTTGGCGGGATTCGAGAAGTCCGGCCACTACTTTCTCGCCCCGCCGATCGGTCGCGGCTACGACTGCGGCTTGCGCGCGGCGGTGGAGATCTGCCGGATGCTGGATCGTCATCCCGGCGCGGGTCTGGGTGATCTGGCGCGCACCCTGCCGCGCACCTGGTCGACACCGACGCTCTCGCCCGCCTGTCCGGATGCCGAGAAGTACGCGGTGCTCGCACGGATCATCGAGCGCCTCGACACGCTTGCCTCCGAAGGCGGGCGTCTGGGCGGGCAGAGCATCCGGGAGATCCTGCGGGTCAACGGCGCACGGGTCATGCTGGCGAATGGAGCCTGGGCGCTGGTGCGCGCCTCTTCGAACACCCCGAACCTCGTGGTCGTCTGCGAGAGCCCGGCGTCCGAGGCGGAGATGCGAGCGATCCTGGCCGATATCGATGCAGTGATCCGCACCGAACCCGACGTCGGGGCCTATGACCAGACCATTTGATCTTGTCGCAGCCCTACGGGCCGCCTAAGAGGTTGCCGCGTTTGGGGCGTGGCCAAGCGGTAAGGCAACGGGTTTTGGTCCCGTGATCCCAGGTTCGAATCCTGGCGCCCCAGCCATGATCTCGAAGAGCGTCAGTGATGCCGCGGGACAGGCGAGTCCCTGCAGCAGGGTGATCTCAGGCCATCTAGGTGACCCGCTACTCCCCGGTCGAACCTGCGACATCGTCCCAGCCGGAAATGGCCTTGGCCTCGGTGAATTCCTCGATGCCCCAGATCCCGCCCTCGCGGGCGCGGCCCGAGGCCTTCACCCCGCCGAAGGGAGAGCCTGAGGAACGGGGCCTGCCGTTCATCTCCACCATGCCCGAGCGCAGGCGTCGCGCCAGCCGGTTGCGGCGGGCGCCGTCGGCGCTCTGGACGTAGTTCGTGAGGCCGTAGGGGGTGTCGTTGGCGATGGCCACCGCCTCGTCCTCGCTGTCGAAGGGCAGCATGGAGAGGACCGGGCCGAAGATCTCCTCGCGCTCGATGGTCATTCCGGGCACGACGTCGGCAAAGACCGTGGGCTTTACGTAGAAGCCGCGGTTAAGCCCCTCTGGCCGGCCGAGGCCGCCGGCGACCAGGCGCGCGCCTTCCTCGATGCCCTTCTGGATGTAACCCTGGACCTGGCTCCATTGGCGCTCGTTCACCACCGGGCCGATGTGGGCGCCCGCCTCGCGCGGCGAGCCGACGCGGGTGGCCTCGGCAGTGGCGCGGGCGATCTCGACGGCCTGCTCGTAGAACGGCCGCTCGACCAGCATGCGTGATGGCGCGTTGCAGGACTGGCCGGTGTTCCGGAACATGTGCTGCACGCCCCGGACCACCGCACTTTCCCCGGCATCGGCGAAGACGAGGTTGGCGCCCTTGCCCCCAAGCTCCAGCGCCACACGCTTCAGCGTCTCGGAGGCCGCCCGCGAGATCGCCCGGCCGGCGCGCGTAGAGCCGGTGAAGGAGATCATCTCGACGTCGGGGTGGGTTGAGAGCTGGGTGCCGACGCCGGCGCCGTCGCCGTTGACGAGGTTGAAGACGCCGGGCGGCAGGCCGGCGTCGTGGACGAATTCGGCGAAGAGGAGCGAGGAGAGCGGCGCCTCCTCGGAGGGCTTCAGCACACAGGTGCAGCCCGCAAGAAGCGCCGGGATGACCTTCAGCGTGACCTGGTTCATCGGCCAGTTCCACGGCGTGATCAGCCCAACGACACCGATCGGCTCGAGCGCGATGCGGTCATGCGGCGTGTCGGCGCGCAGGGGACGGATCCATTCGATCCGGTCGAAGGCGTCGAGGAACCCCTTGAAATGCCAGGGCAGGCATGGCGCCTGGCTGGCCCGCGCCAGGTCGATCGGCGCCCCCATCTCGAGGCTGATGGCCTGGGCCATCTCCTCGGCGCGCCGCTCGTACTGGGCAAGGATGCCCGCGACCAGCCGCTTGCGCTCGGCCGGCGGCGTGGCGGCCCAGCCGGGGAAGGCGCGGGTGGCGGCGGCGACGGCGGCATCGGTATCGGCCTGCCCGCCGAGCGAGATCACCGCGCAGGGCTCCTCGGTCGCCGGGTCGATGACCGGAAGGTCGTGAGGCTCTGCCGGTGCCACCCAGCTCCCGTCTATGTAGAAAGCGCGCTTCTCGATCATCGGATGTCTCCGTTCGGGTCTGGCCGGCCAGCCATTGAGTTCATGACCCAGGCCGCGGCTCTCCGCAAGGTCAGGGGGTCGGTGCCGGATTGGAACCGGGGCCATAGGTCGCAAAGGCCTCTATGGCCTCGGCGATCGCCGCGGGGCCGAGGATGACCGGGTCGCCGAGGGCCAGCGCGGCGCAGTACTGGCGCGCCAGCGCCTCGAGCTCGATCGCGCGCCACATCGCACGCTCCAGCGTGTCCCCAAGGGTGATCATGCCATGGTTCGCCAGCAGGCAGGCGGTGCGGTCGGCCATCGCCCCCACCGCCAGATCCGCCAGTTCGGCGCTGCCGAAACGCGCGTAGCCTGCGCAACGTACCGTGTCGCCGCCGAAGGCCGCGATCATGTAGTGGCAGGCCGGGATTTCACGGCGCGCAATGGCGAGCGCCGTGCACCAGGTGGGATGCGCGTGGACGACGGCGCCCGCATCCGGCCGTTCGGCAAGAAGCCGGAGGTGAAAACGCCATTCGCTCGAGGGCCTCATGGGTCCTTCCCAAGCGCCCGCCGGATCGTCGAGGCGCATGAGCGCGAGCATCCCGGGTTCGAGCGCCTCGTATGGGACGCCCGAGGGGGTTATCAGCATCCGCTCGCCCAACCGGGCCGAGATGTTGCCGGACGTGCCCTGGTTGATGCCACTGGCGTTCATCTCACGGCAGCAGGTGACGATGTCGCGCCGGAGCGATGCCTCGATGCTGTCCATTCCGCCTCCCGGGCCGTGCAGCCCCCGCCTCGGGCCGGCAACCATCTGGCCGCGGCAATCGGAGTTTGACAAGACGCCTCCGCCGCTGGACCCTGCCGCGAGGACAGGCGCGAATGGCGGAAAGGCAGGAGATGGATTTCGAGGCGCTCGTGGTCGACAGGGATGCGGCGGGCCATACGACGGCGGCGCTGCGCCGGCTGAGCCTTGACGACCTGCCTGCGGGTGAGGTCACCGTGGCGGTGAGCCATTCGACGCTGAACTACAAGGACGGGCTCTGCCTCGGCCCGGGCGCGGGGTTGGTGCGCAAGTACCCTCATGTCCCGGGGATCGACTTCGCGGGCGTGGTCGAGGGATCGGACGATCCGCGCTATCGGCCGGGCGATGCGGTGGTGCTGACGGGCTGGCGGGTCGGCGAGGCGCATTGGGGCGGCTATGCGCAGAAGGCGCGCGTCAGGGCGGACTGGCTGGTGCCGCTGCCAGAGGGGCTGACACCGCGGCAGGCGATGGCGATCGGCACCGCGGGCCTGACCGCGATGCTGGCGGTCATGGCGCTCGAGGAGCACGGACTGGTGCCGGACCACGGCCCCGTGCTGGTCACCGGGGCGGCCGGCGGCGTCGGTTCGGTCGCCGTCGCGGTCCTGGCGCGGCTAGGCTACGAGGTGACGGCCTCCACCGGGCGGCCCGAGACGGAGGACTACCTGCGGGAGCTGGGCGCCAGCCGGATCATGTCGCGCAACGACCTGACCGACCCCGGTGCGCGGCCGCTCGATTCCGAGACCTGGGCAGGCTGTGTCGATGCGGTCGGCGGCACGACACTGGCGCGGGTCGCGAAGCAGCTGAAATACGGGGCCTCAATTGCAGCCGTCGGCCTGGCCGGCGGGGTGGACGTGCCGCTCTCGATCGTCCCCTTCCTGCTGCGCGGCGTGAACCTGCTCGGGATCGACAGCGTGCTGCAGCCCTTCGCCGCGCGTGAGGCGGCCTGGGCGCGGCTGGTGCGCGATCTCGATCTCGACGTGCTCGAACGCATGATCCAGCCGGCTCGACTCGCGGATCTGCCCGAACTCGGAGCACGCATCCTGAAGGGCGGCGTGCAGGGAAGGGTGGTGGTCGATGTCGCAGGCTGAGCGGGGCGGCTGGCGTCGCCGGGGCGTGCTCGGCTTGACGCAAGCCATTCTAGCGCTGCCCGTGCTTGCCCGCGCGGCCCTTGCCCGCCCTATGCCGCGCCCCGACGAGCTTCCGCCCCTGATGCCGCAGGACGACCACGCGGTGTTCGAGCAGGGCGTGTTCGAGGAAGGGGTCTTCCGCTGACCCGCGTGGCGGCGCTCGCGCCACGACCAGGACTTGCAAGGCACGGCTCCGACGCCAGATGATGGGTGAGGAGGAAGCGATGTCCCGATCCCGCACGACGCCGGGCGAGTTGCCGACGCGAACGCCCGACAGGCGCGCGGACCAAGTGGCGCCAACCTCGTCACCAGCCGAGCTGGCCGCCTTTCTGGCCGCGAGCCGTCGTGTCACGCCCGCGGGGCAGGGCGGGCGGCTGATCTTCGCGCTCGACGCCACAATGAGCCGGCAGCCGACATGGGATCTCGCCTGCCACCTGCAGGCGGATCTTTTCGAGGCCGCCCGCAGCGTTGGCGGGCTTGCGGTCAAGCTCGTCTATTTTCGCGGCCGCGACGAGGCACGGGCCTCGCGCTGGGTGAACGACGCCGGGACGCTGACCCGGGTGATGCAGGGCATCACCTGTCACGGCGGGCTGACGCAGATCGGCAAGGTGCTCGATCATGCCGAGCGCGAGGCGGCAAAGGCGCCGGTCGCGGCGCTGGTCTATGTGGGCGACGCGATGGAGGAGGGGATCGACGCGCTCGCGGACAGGGCAGGTCGGCTGGCGCTGCGCGGGACACGCGCCTTCATGTTCCTCGAGGGTCGCGACCAGACCGCCGAGCGCGCCTATCGCGAGATCGCCCGGATCACGGGGGGCGTCTTCCTGCGCTTCGACCCGGGGGCTGCGGCTGAACTGCGCGCGCTTCTCTCCGCGATCGGGGCCTTTGCCGCCGGCGGACGCCCTGCGCTAGAGGCCAGCGGCTCGGCGGCGGCCCGCGCTCTGCTGACCGACCTGCGGCCGTGAGTGCCGCGCTCGGGCCTCTGCTGGCGCTGGCCGCCCTGGTGGCGGGGCTGGTTGCCTTTGTGCGCCTTCCGCCGCGCCGGGCGCTCGCAGCTCTGGTGCTTTCGTTTGCCGTTGCGCTCGCGATGCTGCGCCAGTTCGCCTTCGCGGGCCTGCTGGCGATGATCGGGGCACGCATCTGGCAGCAGGGAGACCGCGGTGGCGGGCGGCCGAGCCCGGGCCAACGCTCGCAGGCGAGTACCCGTCATCTTTCGATGACACTCGACCACGACACTGGCGACATGGATGGCCAGGTGCTCGAGGGCGCCTCGGCCGGGCGGTGGCTCTCGGATTTGTCGGCAGCGGAGGTGCAGGCGCTGCTCGCCGAAATCGAGGCCGCGGGCGACGACGACAGCCTCTCGCTGCTGCACGCCTGGCTCGATCGGCAAGGCGAGAAGGACGGTAAGCGGCAGGAGCGGCAACCCGGCGGCGCGCAGGCGCCGCGGTCGGACGGGCGGATGAGCGAGGCCGAGGCGCTGCGCATCCTCGGCCTGCAACCCGGCGCCACGCTGGAGGAGATACGCGCGGCGCACCGGCGGCTTATGAAGCGCGTGCATCCTGATCTCGGCGGCTCGGGTGCGCTCGCGGCGATGATCAACGCGGCAAAGGAGCGGCTGGAGGCGGGCTGAAGCGGATAGACGGGCGCGCTCAGCGCACCGCCGTCACCTCGGCCAGCGCGACACGACCGCCGCCCTCCATCAGCAGCACCGGGCCGCCATCCTCGATCCGCACCTCGCCGACCTTGCCGAAGACCTGGCCGGCCTGGCTGTTACGAAGCACGTCGCCGCTGTAGCTGTCGATGGTAAAGCTGTAGCTGCCATTGGCCAGCGGCGTCCCATAGGCGTCGAGTCCGTCCCAGGTGAGGGTGTCGCCGGCGGCGCTGACCGGTTTGCGCAGGACCTCCTGGCCGAAGTCGTTCTTCACCACCAGGACCGCACGATCCGCGCCTTCAAGCGGGGCCATGCCAATGTCGATCGGCGTGCCGGTGAACTCCGCCTTGACCGGTGCGCGCACCTCGCGTCCGATCCAGGCGGCGAGCCCGTCGGCCGTGCCACCCGCGAGTGCGCCATAGATGTCGTCGAGCCGGGTGTTGGTGCGCACCTGCTGCTCGACCGCCGAGAAACTCGCAAGCTGGGCGACGAACTCGGTCGATTCCATCGGCTTCAGCGGATCCTGATTGCGCATCTGCGTGGTGAGAAGCGTGAGGAACGTCTGGAAGTCGCCGGCGATGTTGCCGGCGTTCTCGTCGTTGCGGGACTTCTGCGCGGCTGGCGGCGCGGTCGGGGCCGTGGTGGTCGGATTGATCTCCATCGCTTGCTCCAGGGGTGGCGGTTCAGAGGCGGACGTCGAGGCCGCTGGTCTGCGGGGGCGCAGACCGGGTCGGGAGATGGATCGAAGCCGGCAGGTCGATCGGTGCCGTCGCGGCGAGCGTGAATCCGTGGGTTGGACGGTCGTCGCGCCGCGCTCTCTCGCCGCCGGCGGCGAAGTCGAGCGACACGCGTGCGTATCCCGCCTCGGCAAGTTCGCGCGCCAGTTGATCCGCGTTGCGCCGCAGAAGGTCCTGCGTATCGGCCCGCTCGGCCAGAACAACTGCCCTAAGCCCGTCCTCTGCCGGCTCCAGCCGGATCTGCACTCGGCCGAGCTCCGGTGGATCCAGTCGGATCTCGACCATTCCGCCCCCGGCCTGAGCCACCGCGGCCGCGATCTGGCGCGTGGCTGGCTGTGGGGTGGTCGCTGGGGCCGGAAGCTCTGCGCGCACCGACGCCTGCACCGGCGATTCCGCTTCGAGCCGCCAGGCGAGCACCGGCGCGTCGGCCGCCGGGGCGAGCGGGGTCACCGCCGCTGCGGCCGCCGGGACGGCGAGCGGAGAGGCCGCTACGCCTCCAGAAGGCGTGTGGCTTGCGGGCGCGGTCGGGGACGCGTCGTCGGCGGAAACCTCGGCCTCCGGTTCGACGGCAATCTTATCAGGGGCAGCGGCCGCAGTCTGGAGCGCGGCAGCAGCCGTCGGGATCTGCGGTGCCGGTCGCTGCGATCCGGGTTCTTCCTGCTTCGGGCGTGGCAGAAGTGCGGGTGCGATCTGCGCCTCGGGGTCTGGCACGGGCAGAGGCGCGTCGGCGCTGGTTTCCGCAGGCTTCCGCGTCTCGACCACAATTTCGCTGCAAGGCGTCATCGAGACCGTGATCAGGGGCTCCGGCAGGTCATCGGGCGTCTGGGCGGCAGGCTCGCTGTCGATGAGTGGAAGGATCTCTTGCGTGGTGGCCTGCGCGCTACCGGCCAGAACCTCCGAGAACGATCCCTCCGTGCTCGACCGGCGCGGGAGGCCCGGCACCGCATCCGCCGTCGCGGCGGCAGCCGGCTCGCTTGGCGCGGCTGACGCGCGTCGGCCGCTCGGCATCAGGTCGGCTAGCTGCATATCTGCTCCGCTGCGCGCATTGTCGCGCCGATCACTGCCGGGAAAGCCTTACGATTCCTTTACCTCGTCGGTGCATGACTGGCCCCGACATCCGAGACGCTGCGGAGAAGCCGCCATGCAGTTGCCCCCGATTTCTTCCGGCCATGTGCCCGCGGCGCCGACCGTCGGAGCCCGCGAGGTGCCGACCGACGGTGGCGATGCGGCCGTTCGCAAGGCGGCACAGGACTTCGAGGCGGCGTTCCTGGGCGAGATGCTCAAAACCGCGGGGGTGAACCAGATGCCTTCTGGCTTCGGGGGCGGCGCCGGGGAGGAGGCCTTCGCCAGCCTTCTCACCGACGAATACGCCCGCCGCATGTCCGCGGCCGGCGGCATCGGCCTGGCCGAGCGCGTCTACCAGATCCTGAAAGCGAGGTGAGCCCGATGATCTCCCAGTTCCTGACTGCCTCGCGTTGCGCGCGCATCCTTCGGCTGCTCGACCAGGAGCGCAGCCTGATTCTCAGCGGCCCGCTCTCCGGCCTGCAGGCACTCGTCGAGCGCCGCGAGCGCGCGCTTGCCGAGATCATGGCGACGGGGCGGGAGATGCCGGCGGACTTTGTCGCCGCCCTGAAACAGCGCGCCGAGCGCAACAGCCGCCTGCTCCTCGCCAGCCTGGCCGGCGTGCGCGCGGCTTCCGCCGAGGTCGAAAAGATCGAGAAGGCCCGTGGCCAGATCGGCGCCTATACGGCCAGGGGTGCACGCCTCGCACGCACCCCCGACCCCGCGACCCGCGACCAGCGGGCTTGACGGCGTCGCCCGCCATCAGGCGCGCACGACGACAACTTCCAGATAGGCGCCCGGCGCGGCCAGCGTGCCGTCGGTCGCTGTATTGAAGCGGTTCGCAAGTGCCAGCATGTCGGCTTCCAGCGTCCTCTGGCCGTCGGCATCGAGCGCGGCGAGGGCCTTGAGCATCGGTCCGTACCAACGGCGGAACACCTCGAGCCAGTGTTCGGGCGAGCGATAACGGAAGACGTAGTTCCGCTGCTCTATGCCGATTTCGTTGGCGCCGGCGCCGAACATCTCGACGATCCGCTCGCGCGTGCCCCAGAGCGCCGGTGACTTCACGCCCGCCGGCGGTGGAAGATGCCTGCCGATCGTCCTGAAGAGCTCGCCAATGAACCCGTCGGGAGTCCAGTTGGCAAGCCCGATCCGTCCGCCGCTCCTGCAGACACGCAGCATCTCCGCGGCCGCGCGGTCCTGGTCCGGCGTGAACATCACGCCGAAGGTGGACACAACCGCATCGAAGCTTGCATCCGCGAAGGGAAGCGCCTCCGCATCGGCCTCGCGGAACGCGACCTCCAGCCCCTCGGCCTCGGCGCGCCGGCGGCCGAGGTCGAGCAAAGCGGGGACATAGTCGGTCGACACGACCTCGCACCAGCGCCGCGCTGCCGCCAGCGTCGCATTGCCGTTCCCGGCAGCGACGTCGAGCACCTTCGAGCCGGGGGAGAGGGGCACGGCCTCGCATAGCGTCTCGCCGACGATCTGCAACGTGGTGCCTACGACCGCATAGTTCCCCGAGGACCAGGCCGCCTTCTGGCGCGCCTTGACGGAGGCGAGAACGCCCGCCGGCGTCGGAGCGGAGGGGGGCGTTCGTGTGGTTGTCGTGGACATGAATGTCATCCTTTAATCCATTTTGTATATTACGTTTACCCCGAGGCATTCCTGCCCGCGGGCAGCCCGCCCGCATGTCCTGCGTCCCTGGGAAGCAAGTTGTGCAATCACCTGTCTCCAGCTGTGATATGTTGGGCCGTCATGACACCGGGCACCCGCTGATGTCTTTGGCCGAGCTTCCGCGAATCTTGACCGTTCCGACGGCCGGACCGTTGCCGCCGCAGATCGCCCGCGGCGACGTGCTCGCGCACCTCCTGCGCGATATCCGCGTCCACAGGAGCCTTCAGTTCTGCTTCGAGCCGCATGGGGCCTGGATGGTCGACGCGACGCCCGGGTCATTCCGGCCGCCGGGATCGGTGAGCTTTCACATCATCATCGAAGGCCGCGTCTGGATCGACCCCATGGGAGGGCGCTTCACCGTCGAGGCGGGCGATGTCGTCGTCTTCCCCCGCGGCAGCGTGCATTTCATCGGTGCGGGCGAAGGGGGGCGGCTGCTCAATCCCGGGGGCGACCTGCCTGCGCCGCCCTGGGCCACGATCCCGATCCTGGCCTATCCCGGGCCGGGTCCGGATCCGAATTCGGCGCCGCGCGCGCGCATTCTCTGCGGGTTTCTGGAGGTGCGTGTCCTCGACTTCCAACCTCTGCTAGAGGCGCTGCCGGAGGTGATGATCGCGCGCACCGCGGCGGGCGGCTCCGACTGGCTTGGGCCCGCGGTCGGTCGGCTTTGTCCGTGAAGCCGATGCGCCCACCCCGGGCGGCTCCATCATCGTCGCGAGGATGAGCGAGATCATCTTCATCGAGATGATGCGTCGGCAGATGCTGGCCGCGCGCTCGGCCAGCGCCGGATGGCTCGCGGCCCTCGGTGATCCGATCCTGCGCCGTACGCTGGGGCTCCTGCACGCCAGTCTGACCGAGGACTGGACGCAGCACGGGCTCGCCGCCGCGGCCGGCGTCTCGAAGACCGTGCTCTGCGCGCATTTCCAGCAGGTGCTCGGCATGTCGCCGATGCGCTACCTGCGGGACTGGCGGCTCTATCTCGCCTCGGCCGAGCTTGCGGACACCGACCTGCCGATTGTCGAGATCGCGGCGCGCGCCGGTTACGGCACCGAGGCAGCCTTCACCCGGGCCTTCGCCCGCCGCTACGCGACCCCGCCCGCCACCTGGCGCCGCAGCATCCGGGTGCTGGCCTGAACCTTGCGCGTCATGGCGTCACCCGCCGCCCCTCCCGCGCCGCTTCGGCCATCGCATGGATCACCCGCTCGATTTCCAGCGCCCGGGCAAAATCCGGACCTACCGCCGGGCCGCCAGAGATCTCGCGCAGGAACGCGCCCGCCTCGATCACCTTCAGCTCGTTGAAGCCCAGCTGGTGCCCCGGCGCGGGGCAGAAGGCGGCGTAGGGCGTATGCGCGCCGCCGGTCAGGATCGTGGTGAAGCCTTGCAGAGCCGGGTCGCCGGTGTTGCGGTAGAGCCTGAGCTCGTTCATCCGCTCCTGGTCGTAGGTCAGCATGCCGGACGCGCCGTGTACTTCCCAGGCCAGCCGGCTCTTGCGACCCCAGGCGCTGCGCGACGCCGACAGGCTGCCGTGGAAGCCGGCGGCGAAACGGACAAGCGCAGTGGCTACGTCCTCGTTTTCGACCGGGGCGCGGCCGCTGCCGTCGGACATGGCGCGGGTGAGATGGATCGTTTGCATCTCGGCAATCACGCTCTCGACCGAGCCGGCCAGCGGCAGGGCCATACTGACGAGATGGCACATCAGGTCGCCCAGCACGCCGAGCCCTGCCTCGGACGCCAGCGCGCGCCAACTCCAGGGCATCTCCGGGTCGGCCTGGTAGTCCTCGTCCACCCAGCCGCGAAAATGCACCAGCCGGCCGATCTCACCTGCGGCCACCAGCCGCACGGCATGGGTAAAGGCGGGGTTGTGGGTGTAGTTGTAGCCCACCATCGTGCGCACCCCCGCCGTGCGTGCGGCGGCACCCATCGCCTCGGCCTCTGCCAACGTCAGAGCGAGCGGCTTCTCGCAGTGGACGTGCTTGCCGGCAGCGATTGCCGCCAGCGCCATCTCGGCATGGAGCTTGTTCGGCGTCGTGATGCAGACGATGTCGACGGCGGGGTCGGTCACGACCGCGCGCCAGTCGTCGGTGGCGCGGGCAAAGCCGAACTGTGCCGCCATTGCCGACGCCCTCTCCGCTGGCGTGTCGCACAGGACCTCCAGCCGCGCGGGGGGCAGGTCGCCGAAGACCGCTCCCGCCTGCCGATAGGCCAGCGCGTGGCACTTGCCCATGAAGCCGGTGCCGATCAGACCGATCCCGAGACCTGTCATCCTTTCCTCCCGCGTTTTCCCCTGCCTGCACGCGACCCCGGGCCCGCGTCAAGAGAGACGAAGCTGGGTGCCGTCCTGCCGGTGCAGGAGGTACGGCGCGACGAGGGAGGGCAAGCCGAGCTGGAGTGCGGTGATACAATATCACCGCACTCCTATCATTGCTTTAAAAGATAAAAGCCCTAACGCCCTCAGATCAGCCGCTGACGGATCTTGGTGACGATGACCTCAGCGATCACCACCACGACGAAGATCGAGAGCAGGACAGTGGCGACGCGGGTCCACTGGAAGAAATTCATCGCCGCATCGAGCACCACGCCGATCCCGCCTGCGCCGACGAGACCTAGCACGGCGCTCTCGCGGACGTTGATGTCCCAGCGGAAGAGGGCGATCGACCAGAAGGACGGCTGCACCTGGGGCCAGTAGCCCTTGATCAGTACCTGCATCCAGCTGGCGCCCGCCGCGCGTAGCGCCTCGATCGGGCCGGGCGGGGCCTCCTCGATCGCCTCGGCCAAGAGCTTGCCTACGAAGCCTATCGAGCGGAAGGCGATGGCGATTGTGCCTGCCAGAGCGCCCGGGCCGAAGATCGCCACGAAGAGCAGCGCCCAGACCAGCGAGTTGACCGAACGCGAGGCGACGAGGATCAGCTTGGCGAACTCGTTCACGATCCGCCACGGCATGATGTTGCGCGCCGCCATCAGCCCGACCGGAACCCCCATCACCAGCGCCAGGATCGTGCCGAGCGAGGCGATGTGGAGTGTCTCGATCAGCGCCGCATGGATCGTGGTAGGATAGTAGGCGAGGTCCGGTGGCCACATCCGGCTGAACAGATCCGCCATCTGGTTGTGGGCGTCGTAGAGGAATTCGGGGATGATCTTGACGTTGCGCACCGACCAGACGAGCGCCATCACCGTGCAGATATATACCGCATAGCGCGCGAGCCGCTGACCCGGGGTGAAGCGATGCCACTGGCGGGCGGCGGGGGTGACCACGCCGCTCACTGGAAGCTCTTCCGCAGGAAGGTGGCGATCACCTCGCCGATCATGATCATCGCGATGATGCAGATCAGGATCGCGGCCACGAAGTCGTAGTCGAAGCGCTGGAAGGCGGAGAAGAGCGTCCCCCCGATGCCGCCGCCGCCCACGATGCCGACCATGGTCGAGTTCCGCAGGTTGCTGTCGAGCTGATAGGTGGTGAAACCGATGAAGCGCGCCAGCACTTGCGGCAGGACGCCCATGATCACTACCCCCATGAAGGAGGCGCCGGTGGCGCGCACCGCCTCGACCTGCTTGAGCGAGATCTCCTCGATCGCCTCTGCGAAGAGCTTGGCGATGAAGCCGATCGTTCCCAGAATCAGCGCAAGGATGCCTGCGAGTGCGCCGAAACCGATCGCCTTGACGAAGACAATGGCGACGATGATCGGGTGAAACGAGCGCGCCACGGCGATAAGGCCCCGCATCGGCACCGTGACATAGGCCGGCATCAGGTTGCGCGCGGCGAGAAGTCCGATCGGCAGGGACAAGAGCGTTCCGACCACAGAGGCGATGATCGCGATCTGGAGGCTCTCGAGCAGTCCTTCGGCGAGCAGGTTCCAGCGCGTGAACTCGGGCGGGAACATCCGGCCGAGGAACTGGGCGCCGCGGTCGAGACCGATGACGAAGCGCGCCCAGGTGAAGTCAAGCAGGCTCGCCGCATAGACGACATAGAGGGCCATCGCGGCCCAGAAGGCGCGCATCCGCCAGTTGGGGGCGAAGGCCCGGGCGCGCAGGGTGGGGGCGCTCATGCGATCCACCCCTCGCTGCCCTCGGGGCTACCACCGTAGACCTTATGCAGATCGGTGTCGGTCAGGAGGTCTGGCGGGCCGTCGAAGACGACGTTGCCGGCCGACATGCCGATGATGCGGGTGGCGAAGCGTTTGGCCAGTGCCACGTCGTGGATGTTGATGATGATCGGAATGCCCTGTTCGGCCCCCAGGTCGCGCATCAGCGTCATGATCTCGACCGAGGTGCGGGGATCGAGCGAGGAGGTCGGCTCATCCGCCAGCAGCACGCGGGGCTGCTGCATCACGGCACGGGCGATGCCCACGCGCTGGCGCTGGCCGCCCGAGAGCGCGTCCGCGCGACGGGTGGAAAAATCACCGAGACCGACGCGATCGAGAAGCTCGAAGGCGCGCGCGATGTCCGCTTCCGGGTAGCGCCGGGTCCAGACCCGCCAGAGCGGCGTGTATCCGAGCCGCCCGCAGAGCAGGTTCTCGATCACGCTCAGCCGCTCGACCAGATTGTATTCCTGGAAGACCATGCCGATCTCGCGCCGCGCCTTGCGCAGCTCGCGGCTGCCCAGTTGCGTCAGGTCGCGACCGCCCAGCAGGATTGCCCCCGAGGTCGGCTCCACCAGACGGTTGATGCAGCGGATCAGCGTGGACTTGCCCGTCCCCGACGGTCCGATGATCGCGTTGACCCCGCTGCCGGCGAAATCGAGCGAGATGTCGTGAAGCACCGGCTGGCCGCGTCCGTAGGCCTTGACCAGGTTGCGGATCGACAGGACGCTGCCCGCCCCGGCCGAGGCCGGGGCGGGGGTGTCGGCGAGAGCTGCGCTCACTGCGCTTCCCAGGTCGTGCGGTTGAACGGCGTGCCCGAGGAGTCGGCCACCTCGCGCACCACCGCCCAGTGCTCCTGGTAGTTGACCGGATAGAAGCGGTCGGCCCCGTCGAACTCGCGCTGCATCTCCTCGGTGAAGCGGTAGTCGAGGAAGCAGGCCAGCATCCGGTCGCGGATCTCCGGCGCCAGCCGGCTGTCATAGGCGAAGGACGAGGTGGGGAACTTCTCCGAGCGGTAGATCACCCGGAAGTCGTCCTCGTTGATCTGCCCGCGCCGTGCCATGCGCGAAAAGACATCCGAGGCGACCGCCGCCGCGTCATAGTCGCCCGAATCCACGCCCATGATCGAATTGTCGTGCCCGCCCGAGAAGAGCGGCTCGTAGTCCTCGCCGGGGGTCAGCCCCTCGGCGGGAAAGAGCGCGTGCGGCGCAAGGTTGCCGGAGTTCGACGAGGGCGAGACATGCGCGACCCGCCCGTCCTTCAGATCGGCGAGCGTCTGGAACTCGCTGTCCTTGTCCACGACGACGATGAGGTTGTAGCCCTGCCAGTCCGCCTCGTCGCCCTTGACCGCAAAGGGCACGGCTCCGGCGAGGTTAACGGCGAAGCCCGTCGGCCCGGTGGAAAAGCCGCCCACGTGCAGCCGGCCCGAGCGCATCGCCTCGATCTGGGCGGCGTTAGACTGGACGTTGAAATAGACCACGTCGCGCTCTGTGCATTCCTTGAGATAGTCGACGAAGTCGCCGAAGATGTTCGCATAGACCGCCGGATCCTCGACCGGCGTGTAGGCGAAGACGATAGTCCCAGGATCGCGGAGCTCGGCCGCATCGGTCGGGGGATCGGCGACGAGATCGCCGTCTGCGTCGCAATAGAGCTCGTCGAGATCGCCGCGGTTCGGGCAGTCCTGCGCGGCGAGGGGAGCCGCCGCCAGCATGAGGGCGCCGGCCGCGCAGCCACTGAGGATCGCCGTGAGGCGTTCGATGGTCATGGGTTCGTCCTCCCTGTCATGATTCCGTCGCCGGATTGTGGCCCATCCTCGCCGCAGGCAAACCCGGATCGCAAGCAATTTCAGGCGCTTGCGCGCACGGCAGGCACGTCTGTCGCGTTAATACGTTCAAAAACAGTCACTTGCCGGCCATTACGGATATGCCCGCCGCAGGCGCAGGCTATTCCACGAAGCGAACCGCGCCGATATGGGGCAGGTTGCGGTTGCGTTGCGCATAGTCGATTCCGTAGCCGACCACGAACTTGTCGGGGATCTCGAAGCCGATCCAGCGCGCTCGGACGTCCACTTCCCGCCGCGAGGGCTTGTCGAGCAGCGCGCAGACCTCAAGCCGCGCCGGGCGGCGGGTCTTTAGGATGGCGAGCACATGGCTGAGCGTGAAGCCGGTGTCGACGATATCCTCGACCACCAGCACGTCGCGTCCCTCGATCTCGCCGCGAAGGTCCTTGAGGATGCGCACCTCGCGGCTCGACTCGGTCCTGTCGCCATAGGAGGAGACCTCGAGGAAATCTACCTCCACCGGCAGATCAAGCTCGCGCACCAGATCGGCGATGAAGATGAACGAGCCACGCAGAAGCCCCACCACGACCAGCTTGTTTGTGCCGGCGAAGGCTTCCGAGATCTCACGCGCCAGGGCCTCGACCCGCGCGGCGATGGACTTCGCCGAGATCAACTCGTCGATCACATAGGCCTTCGTCGTCATGAAGTGGTTGTTCTCCTGCTGAACCCGGCCCCACCAAGGTCCGGCTTGTGCCGGCCCACATGCTATGGTCAATGGCTCGGACCGACAACTTGCATCTGCCGGGCAGCCACGACATGCCGACCCACGCCGAGAACCGCGTCATGCCGCATAGTGCGGAGGAGATGTATGGGTTGATTGCCGATGTGGGGAGCTATCCGCAGTTCCTGCCCTGGTGCTCGGCGGCGCGGGTGCGCGGCACGCGGCCGCTGGCGGACGGCAGCGGCGAGGTGATGGAGGCGGATCTGGTGATCTCCTTCAAGCTGTTCCGCGAGCGCTTCGGCAGCCGCGTCACCCTGCGCCCCGAGGCGCGGATGATTGATGTGGAATATCTGGATGGGCCGTTCAAATATCTGAACAACCAATGGAAATTCATCCCGCGCGGACCTGACAGCTGCGAGGTGGATTTCTTCGTGGACTTCGAGATGCGCTCGGTGCTGCTGCAGAAAGTGATCGGAGTGGTGTTCGGAGAGGCGATGCAGCGGATCGTGCGCGCCTTCGAGAAGCGCGCCGAAGAGCTCTACGGCGCGGGGCCGCGTTAACGCCCGCTTCGGGCGTATGGAATGCATATGGAAAGCGTATGGAACCCGTATGTACGCCGTCGCCTCCGGCCCGAGGCGTTAACGCTTACGCCTGCCTAGCCACAGAGCGGCAGGGCGTCGAGAAGCATCAGGAAGGCCGCCGCGCGATACCCCGCCCAGGCGGTGGCAAGGCCGCAGGCAAGGGCACCGGCGGCGCTCGCAATGACAAGCCCGCGAGCGGCAATGCTCATGCCGCGGCGGGCCTTTCGACCGGCTCCTCGCGGATCGGCCAGTTCACGATGGCGGCCAGCAGGCTGAGCGCGATGGCGATGCCCCAGACCACGTCGTAGCTGCCGGCGCGGTCGTAGATCGCGCCGCCGAGCCAGCTGCCCAGAAATGATCCGATCTGATGGGCGAGAAAGACGATGCCGCCCAGCATCGCCATGTTCGCGACCCCGAACATCGAGGCCACCACGGCGTTGGTCAGCGGCACCGTGGAGAGCCAGAAGAGGCCCATGAGCATCGCGAAGGCATAGGCGGAGGCCGGCGTCGGCGGCAGCAGGACGAAGGCAGCGATCGCCGCGGCGCGCCCGAGATAGAGGAAGGAGAGGATCTGCGGCTTGGGATACCGGCTGCCGAGCCAGCCCGCGGCGAGCGATCCGAAGATGTTGAAGAGGCCGATCAGCGCGAGGACGGTCGAGCCCACCGTCGGTCCCAGGCCGAGGTCGAGCAGATAGGCCGGAATATGCGTCGCGATGAAGGCCACGTGAAACCCGCAGACGAAGAAGCCGAAGGACAGGAGCTGGAACCCGCGATCGGTCAGCGCCAGCCTGGCCGCATCGGCAGCGCGCGGCGCCGGGCCGGCAAGCGGTCCCTTGCGGTCCTCGCGCAGGACGAAGGAGAGCGGCAGGATTGCGACCGAGAGCACCGAGAGCAGCAAGAGCGCGGTGATCCAGCCGAAGCCTCCGATCAGCGCGAGGGCGCCGGGAAGCAGGACGAACTGGCCGACCGAGCCGATCGACATGGCGATGCCGAAGGCCATGCTGCGCCGCTCGGGCGGCATGGCGCGGCTAATCGCGCCGAAGACCACCGGCATGGTGATGCCGGCGAGGCCGAGGCCGACGAGCACGCCCGCGGCGAGGACGAACATTGGCGCCGATCCGGCCAGGGCCATCAGCCCGAGGCCGGCGGTGAAGAGCAGCCCCCCGGCGAGAATGACCGGCCCGGCCCCGCGCCGGTCCGCGGCGAGCCCGGCGAAGGGCTGGGCGATGCCCCAGACCAGGTTCTGCAGCGCGATCGCGAAGGCGAAGACCTCGCGGCCCCAGCCGTGCTCGAGGATGACCGGCTGCAGAAACAGGCCGAAGGTGTGGCGCACGCCGAGCGACACCGACAGGATGACCGCGCCGCAGATCAGGATGGCCTTGGCTCTCGGGGACAGGGTCATGGTCGGGCCTCTTTGTGGGTATATACCCGCTTCATGGCATCGGCAGGGGATGCGAGGGTCGCATCCGGGTTCAGGTCGTGAGGGCTTCCGTCAGGCTGCGCAGATGCTGACGCGCCTCGGCAGAAACCGTCGCATCCATCTTCGACTGGGCCTGCGCCCAGAGGGGGTGGGCGACCCCCAGGGCATGGCGCGCGTGGGGCGTCAGTTCCACCGTCCGCGAGCGTTCGTCACGCCCGGGTCCGAGGGTAACGAGGCCGGATCTCTCGAGGACGCGGAGGTTGCGGCCAAGGGTCGAGCGATCGAGGCCGGTGGCACCGGCCAGCCCGGTGAGGGAGGGCTGCTCCAGTCGCTCGATGGCGCGCAGCAGCGAATACTGGGTTGCTCGCAGGCCCGACGGCGCTAGGGTCGCGTCGTAGAATTCGGTCAGCGCCCGGGCGGACCGGCGCGCCAGCGTGCAGTAGCAATCCACCTCGAGCATCTGTCGCCTCCCCGCAGATTGCGGGTATATACCCGCAATCCGCATCCGTCAATCGTCGCGGCGGGATTGACCGGCATGGGACGCCTGGACAATGACACGTGCCGAGAGCCGGGGGACGTATGCCGTCCGCAAGAGGTTGAAGGGGCGCCATGACATCCAACACCGATCCCGGCGATGCCGCGGGCTACGGCGCGCGGGTTGCGCGCCATGTGCCGGGGATGCGGGACATGCACCGCATGGCGGGGCTGCTGCTGGGCGAGCGCGTGCCGGACGACGGGCGCGTGCTGGTGCTCGGCGCGGGCGGGGGGCTGGAACTGGCGGCGCTTGCCGGGATGCATCCGGGCTGGCGGTTCGACGGCGTGGACCCCTCGGCCGAAATGATCACCCAGGCGCGTGCGGTGCTGGGCGCAGCGGCCGAGCGGGTCGATTTTTGCGAAGGCTATATCGACGATGCGCCGGAAGGGCCCTTCGACGGCGCGGCCTGCCTGCTGGTCCTCCACTTCCTGCCGCGCGATGAGCGGCTGCGCACGCTGCGTGAGGTTGCCGGTCGGCTGCGGCCGGGAGCGCCCTTCGTCGTGGTGCATCACAGCTTTCCGCAGGCGGGCACGCAGCAGGACCTGTGGCTGCGACGAAATGCTGCCTGGCTCATCGCGGGGGGTGTCCCGGCCGCCCAGGCCGAGGCCGGTATCGAGGTGATGAAGGATCGGCTGCCGGCGCTGTCGCCCGAGGAGGACGAGGCGCTGCTGCGCGCAGCGGGTTTTGGCGAGGTACAGCTCTTCTATGCCGCCTTCACCTTCAAGGGCTGGGTCGGCTACCGCGACTGACCGCCGGCGCGCGCCGCCGCGAGCAGCAGCTCGAGCGCGGTGAATGTGCTGCGGGCGCGTACCTCGGCGCGGCCGAGGGGGCCGAAGTCGCGGCGCTCTGCCTCGACCCGTCCGGGGACGGCGACGGCAAACCAGACCAGCCCCTCGGGCTTTGCCTCGGACGCGCCGGGACCGGCGACGCCGGTGATCGCGACGGCAAGGCCGGCGCCGGAAGCTTCGAGCGCGCCTGTCGCCATCGCGCGGGCGACCTCTTCGGACACGGCACCATGCGCGCGCAGCATCGCCTCGGGCACGCCGAGCATCGCCGTCTTGGCGGCGTAGGAATAGGTGACGAAGCCGCGGTCGAACACGTCCGAGGACCCCGGCACCTCGGTGAGCGCGGCCGAGACCATCCCGCCGGTGCAGCTCTCGGCGGTCGCCACCATCCAGCCGCGGTCGCGGGCGGTCTCGAGGACGGCGCGGGCAAGATCGCGGGTGTCGTTCGAGAGGCTCACATCAGCCATCCGTGCGATATGGCGGCGGCGGCCATAACGACGATCGCGGCCATGACGCCAGCCACCACGTCGTCGAGCATCACGCCCATGGGCCCGTGCTTGCGATCGGCCCAGGAGACGGGCCAGGGCTTCCAGATGTCGAAGAGGCGGAACATCAGGAAGGCGCCGACCCAGCCCGGCCAGGGAAAGACATGGGCGGGCATCCCCATCATCCACATGCCGAAGGAGAGGGGGAAGAGCGCGATCCACTGGCCGACGACCTCGTCGATGACGATCTCGCTCGGATCGGCGTCGGCGGCCCCCGCCGTCTCGCGGGTCACCGCCCAGTAGCCGACGAGGAACACGAGCAGGGTCGCGAAGGCGAGCAGGGGAAAGCCGCCGAGCCAGTGCAGCAGATAGCCGAGGGGCAGGGCGGCGAGCGAGCCCCAGGTGCCGGGGCCGAGGGGCAGGAGGCCGATGTAGCCGACGGTGGCGATCAGGCGGGTCATGCGCGCACCAGGGTGGCGGTGGCCATGGCGGCGATGCCCTCGCCGCGGCCGGTGAAGCCGAGCCGTTCGGTGGTGGTGGCCTTCACGGAGATGCGCTCCTGTTCGATGCCGGTGATGCGGGCGATCTCGGCGCGCATGGCGGATGCGTGCGGCCCGATCTTGGGCGCCTCGCAGATCAGCGTGACGTCGAGATGCGTCGGAGTGAAGCCGCGGGCGAGCGCGCGCTCGACGGCCTTCTCCAGAAAGATATGCGAGGCGGCGCCCTTCCACTGCGGGTCGGAGGGCGGGAACCACTGGCCGATGTCGCCCTCGGCGAGCGCGCCGAAGATGGCGTCGGTCAGGGCGTGCAGACCGACATCGGCGTCGGAATGTCCCGAGAGGGCCCGGTCGAAGGGGATGGCGATGCCGCAGAGGGTGACGTGGTCGCCCGGGGCGAAGGCATGTACGTCGAAGCCGTTGCCGGTGCGGATGTCCATGGTCTCTCCCGCTATGCGGCGCGCCCGGTAAAGGTCGGCCTCGGTGGTGATCTTGAAGTTGTCCTCGGTGCCGGCCACCAGCGCCACATCGAGCCCGGCGGCGCGGGCGACGGCGACGTCGTCGGCGGCCTCGCCGTCGAAGGCATCATAGGCGGCGCGCAGGGGGCCGAAGCGGAAGGCCTGCGGGGTCTGCGCGCGCCAGAGGCCGTCGCGGGGCAGGGGGGACGCGGCGCTGCCGGCCTCGGCGCGCCAGAGGGCGTCGACGACCGGCAGGGCGGGCAGGGCGCCGGGAGCGTGATCGAGGGCGGTGAGGCAGGCGGTGATGGTCGCGCCGCTGACGAAGGGGCGGGCGGCGTCGTGGATGAGGACGGCGTCGGGGGCGGCGGCTTCGAGCGCGGCAAGGCCGCGGGCGACCGAGGCGGTGCGGGTGGCTCCGCCGGGCGCCGGCGCCGCGAGGCGGGGGTCGGCGATGCCGGCGACGGCAGCGGCATAGAGATCAGCATCGTCGGGGTGGATCACGACCTGGACGCGGTCGATGCCGGGGGTGGCGAGGAAGGTGGCGATGGCGTGGCGGATGACCGGGCGGCCCGCCAGCGGCAGGTATTGCTTGGGCAGGGCGCCCCCGAGCCGCTGCCCGCGCCCCGCTGCCACGATGAGCGCCGCTGCCCGCATGAAGCCTCCTCCGGTCGGTGGCGGTGCTATACGACAGGAGGGCCGCCGATCACAATCGAAGGAGCGGGACGCAGCGGGCCGATCCCTCAGGGCCGGCGAGCCCCGGGGGAATTCCCGCGCGCGGGAATCTGGTGAACATATTGATATTAGAGAAGAATATCTATTGTATTAAGCCGAATGAAACCTTTGGCTCCCCGCTACGCCGGAACTGATACGGGCTTGTCGCCGGCAGCCATGAGCCGTAGGGCAGGGCGCCCACCAATTTGGCGCATAAGAGCGGTTGCCCGAACTTGCAGCAGTCCGGCCCCTGCGCTACAAACCGAATGGTGCATTGCAACACCCACGGGCTAATGACTGACGCTGATTCGTGCATGGTTCCGGTAGTGCCTGTTTTATTGGCACCCATGGCGGGAATCAGCGATCTGCCGTTCCGGGCGCTGGCGCTGCGTTTCGGTGCCACCGGGGTCGTGTCGGAGATGGTCGCCAGCGCCGACATGGTGAACGCCAAACCTTCGGTGCGGGCAAGGGCGGAACTGGGGCTCGGCGAGGCGCGCACGGCGGTGCAGCTGGCCGGGCGCGAGCCGCGCTGGATGGCCGAGGCGGCCCGGCGCTGCGCCGGGCAGGGCGCGCGGGTGATCGACATCAACTTCGGCTGCCCGGCAAAGATGGTCACCAGCGGCCTGTCGGGTTCGGCGCTGATGCGAGATCCCGACCATGCGCTGCGGCTGGTCGAGGCGGTGGTGGCCGCGGTCGACGTTCCGGTGACCGTCAAGATGCGGCTCGGCTGGGACGAGGCGCAGATGAACGCCCCCGAGATCGCCCGGCGCGCCGAGGCGGCGGGGGTGACGCGGGTGGTGGTTCATGGGCGCACGCGCTGCCAGTTCTACAAGGGCCACGCCGACTGGGCGGCGATCGCGAAGGTCAAGGCGGCGGTCGGCGTACCCGTGATCGCGAACGGCGACATTCTCGGCATCGAGGATGCGCGCGCGGCGCTGCGCATGTCGGGGGCGGATGGGGTGATGATCGGGCGGGGCGCGCGCGGGCGCCCCTGGCTGCCGGGACAGATCGCCGCGCTGCTCGAGGGGCGGGTTCCGCCGGAGGCACCGCGCGGGGCGGCGCTTGCCGGCCTTGTTTCAGGACATTACGAGGCAATGCTGTCATTCTACGGGCGCGAGCTCGGTCTGCGCGTCGCGCGCAAGCACCTTGGCTGGTATCTCGACGGGACCGGTGACGCAGGCGGGCTCAGGCGCGCGCTGATGGTCGAGACCGACCCGGACGCCGTGCTGTCCCTGATCGGCGCGGGCCTGCCCGAGCCCGAAGCGCAGGAGGCCGCATGACCCCGATAGGCTTCGAGGGGCTGTGGAGCGCGATCCCGTATCCGGCGCTCATCATCTCGTGCGACGACACCATCCTGTCGGCCAATGCGGCGGCCGAGAGCTTCGGCGCGACCTCGCTTCGGCAGATGTCGGACAAGCCGATCGGGCGCTTCGTGGGCCATGACAGCGCGCTCGTCGACGTGATCGCCCAGGCGCGGCGGGACGGCGTGTCTGTGGCGCAATACGATGTCGCCGTCAGCTGGGCCGACCAGGCGCCGCGGATACAGAACGTGCATGCCGCGCCGCTGAGCGAGGGCGGCTGCGAGATCCTGGTGCTGCTGCATCCGCAGGGCATGGCCGAGAAGATGGACCGCAGCCTCGGCCACCGCTCTGCCGCGCGATCGGTCACCGGAATGGCGGCGATGCTGGCGCATGAGATCCGCAATCCGCTCGCCGGGATCTCCGGCGCGGCGCAGCTGCTGGAGATGGGGATCGGCGAGGCCGACCGCGAGCTGACCGGCCTGATCCAGGCGGAGATCGCGCGGATCGGCAAGCTCGTCGACCGGGTGGAGCAGTTCGGCGACCTGCGCCCGGCGCAACGGCGCCCCGTTAACATCCATGACGTGCTCGATCGCGCGCGGCGCTCGGCCCAGGCAGGCTTCGCCGCGCATGTGCGCTTTCACGAGGAATACGACCCCTCGCTGCCGCCGACGGCGGGCGATCCCGATCAGCTGCTGCAGGTGTTCCAGAACCTGCTGAAGAACGCGGCGGAGGCGGCGCCGAAGGTCGGCGGCGTCATCAGCCTGGCGAGCTCGTTCAGCCCCGGCGTCAAGCTGCAGCGTCCGGGCGGCAAGAGCGAGAGCCTGCCGCTGGTGATCACGGTCACCGACAACGGCCCCGGCATTCCCGACACGCTGATCCGCGACATCTTCGATCCGTTCGTCAGTTCAAAGGTCAACGGGACCGGGCTGGGGCTGTCGCTGGTGTCCAAGCTGATCGCGGATCACGGCGGCGTGGTGGAATGCGAGAGCAGGCCGGGCCGTACCCGTTTCCGGCTGCGGCTGCCCGTGTGGCGCGGAGACATCAAGACGGACGAGACGCAGGAAGGCGCGGAGGACTGATCCATGGAAGGCACGATCCTGGTCGCGGACGACGATCGCACGATCCGCACGGTGCTGGCCCAGGCGCTGACCCGCGCCGGTTGCCGGGTGCGCGCGACGGGCACCGCCTCGACGCTCTGGCGCTGGGTCGAGGAGGGCGAAGGCGACGTGATCGTCACCGACGTGATGATGCCCGACGGCGATGCGCTCGATCTGCTGCCCTCGATCCGCAAGCGCCGGCCCGACCTGCCGGTGATCGTGATGAGCGCGCAGAACACGGTGATGACCGCGATCCGCGCCGCCGAGGTCGGCGCCTACGAGTATCTGCCGAAACCCTTCGATCTCAAGGAGGTGCTGGGTCAGGTTTCCAAGGCGCTGAAGCAGAAGGAACGCCGCGCGCCGCTACCCGACGAGGAGGCCCCGCGCGAGGACAATCTGCCGCTGATCGGCCGCTCGCCGGCGATGCAGGAGGTCTACCGCATCCTCGCGCGGCTGATGAACACCGATCTGGGCGTGATGATCACCGGCGAGAGCGGGACGGGCAAGGAGCTGGTGGCGCGCGCGCTGCACAATTTCGGGCTGCGCAAGAGCGGGCCCTTCGTCGCCATCAACATGGCGGCGATCCCGCGCGACCTGATCGAGAGCGAGCTCTTCGGCCACGAGAAGGGCGCCTTCACCGGCGCGGACCGGGCGATGGCGGGCAAGTTCGAACAGGCCAAGGGCGGCACGCTCTTTCTCGACGAGGTGGGCGACATGCCGCTCGACGCGCAGACGCGCCTGCTCCGCGTGCTGCAGGAGGGCGAGTTCACGCGCGTCGGCGGGCGCGAGTTGCAGACGGCGAATGTGCGCATCGTGGCCGCCACGCATCAGGATCTGCGCACGCTGATCAACGAGGGGCGGTTCCGCGAGGATCTGTTCTACCGGCTGAACGTGGTGCCGATCCGCCTGCCGCCGCTGCGCGAGCGGCTGGAGGACGTGCCGGATCTGGCGCGCGCCTTCCTGCGCCGGGCCGAGGCCGACGGGCTGCCGCGCAAGACGCTGTCGAAGGAGGCGGCGGAGCTCTTGAAGAAGCAGGAGTGGAGCGGCAATGTCCGCGAGCTCGAGAACCTGATGCGCCGGCTCTGCGTGCTGTGCTCGGACGACGTGATCTCGGGCGCCGCGGTCACGGCCGAGCTGTCGGCGCGCCCGAGCAGCTCGACCGGGGGCAGCCAGGGTGCGACGCCGCAGCGGCTGAGCCAGGCGATCGAGGCGCATCTGAAGCGCTATTTCGACCTGCATGGCGAGAGCCTGCCGCCGAACGGGCTCTACGACCGCATCCTCAAGGAGATGGAGTTGCCGCTGATCGCGCTGTCGCTGTCGGCGACGCGCGGCAACCAGGTGCGCACGGCGGAGCTGCTCGGCATAAACCGGAATACCCTGCGCAAAAAGATCCGCGACCTCGACATAAGGGTTACACGTGGCAAGAGAATGATGTAAGACTGCCACAGTCGAGCGGATAAAAGCGTAGCGAAAAATGCGCAGCGATGCACTGACCCTGGCTGGTCTGCGCCTGGCGCGTTGGCGCGAGCGCAAGGACGTTCAGACCGCTGTGTTCTGGGGGTTCATCCTCCTCGGCCCCGCGCTTGCCTTCGCCACATTCGCGGTGCTCGGCGGCATGGAGGGCCTTGCCAGCCGGCGGGCGCTGCGGGCCGTGCTGCTGGCGGATTTCATCTATGCCCTGGTGGTCGCGGTCTTCGTCGCGCGGCGGGCGGGCGAGATGTTCGTTGCCCACCGACAGCGGTCGGCCGGCTCGCATCTGCACCTGAGGCTGGTGCGGTTCTTCACCGGCATCGCCCTGATTCCGACCGTACTGGTGGCGATCTTCGCCGCCGTCTCGCTGAACGTGGGTCTCGAGGGCTGGTTCTCCGAGCGGGTGCGCAACGTGGTCACCAACTCGCTGGCCGCGGCGCAGGCCTACGAGGAGGAGCACCGGGTCACGCTGCAGAACGACACGCGTCTGCTGGCCGATTTCCTCAATGAGCAGAAAGACCGCTATCCGCTGCTGACCGGCGGGCAGCTGCGCGAGCTGCTCACCCGCGGGCAGCTGCAGATGCAGCGCGCCCTGCCCAAGGCCTATGTGATCGACGGCGACCGGCAGCTGCGGGCGCGGGGCGAGCGGAGCTATCTGTTCTACTACACGCCTCCCTCCGAGGCGGACATGGCGCGGGCCGCCGCCGGCGAGATGGTGGTGATCCACGACTGGGAGAACAACGAGTTCCGGGCGCTGATCGAACTCGAGTCCTTCGCCGATCACTTTCTCTACGTCAGCCGCGACGTGGATGGCGAGATCCTCAGCCTGCTTGACGAGACCCAGGCGACGGTCGCGCTCTATCACCAGCTCGAGGCGGACCGGGGCAGCCTGCTGTTCGAGTTCGCCCTGATCTATCTCGGCTTTGCCATGGTGGTGATCCTGGCCGCGGTCTGGGCGGGTATCTGGTTCGCCGAGCGGCTCGCCCAGCCGGTCGGGCGGCTGGCGAGCGCCGCGGCCCGGGTGGGGCAGGGCGACTTCGACGTGCGGGTGCGCGAAGAGAAGGGCGACGACGAGATCGCGCTCTTGGGGCGCACCTTCAACGTCATGACCAAGCAGGTGAAGGCGCAGCGCGACGCGCTGGTCGCGGCCCATGACGAGACCGACCGCCGGCGCCGGC
The DNA here is from genome assembly GCA_964383295.1 of uncultured Rhodovulum sp. Taxonomy (GTDB): domain Bacteria; phylum Pseudomonadota; class Alphaproteobacteria; order Rhodobacterales; family Rhodobacteraceae; genus Amaricoccus. The sequence goes on along the minus strand of CAYLHK010000002.1, from coordinate 29,634 downwards.
TGTTCGACTCGGTGCTCTCGAGCGTGACGCCGGGCGTGGTCGGGCTCGACGGGTCGGGACGGATCGAGCTCATGAACGCCTCGGCCGGCGCGATGCTGGGGCTCGGCGCCGACGCCGCGATCGGCCAGCCCCTGCGCGAGGCGGTGCCGGCGTTCGCCGAGCTTTTCGACAAGCTCGACGCGCGCCGTGGCGGCATCGCCCAGGGCGAGGTGCGGCTGCACGGACCCTCGGGGGAGCGCGACCTCCTGGTGCGAATGACCACGCGGCAGTCCGACGACGGGCGGCTGGAGGGCTTCGTCGTCTCCTTCGACGACGTGACCGACCTGGCGGTGGCGCAGCGCATGGCGGCCTGGGGCGATGTGGCGCGGCGCATCGCCCACGAGGTGAAGAACCCGCTGACCCCGATCCAGCTCTCGGCCGAGCGGCTGCGGCGCAAGTTCGGCCCGCTGGTCGGCGAGGAGGACCGCGCCGCGCTGGAGCAATACGCCGACGTGATCGTGCGCCAGACCAACGACCTGCGCCGGATCGTCGACGAATTTTCGCGCTTTGCCCGCATGCGCACGCCGGAGCGAAAGCCCTTCGACCTCGGCAAGCTGGTCGCCGACGCGGTGCTTCTGCAGGAAACGGCGCGGCCGGACATCCGCTATGTCCTGACCCTGCCCGAGACGGCCGTCCTGGCCAGTGTCGATGGCACGATGATCAACCAGGCGCTGACGAACCTGCTGAAGAACGCGGCCGAGGCGATCGAGGAGGCCGAGCGCACCGAGGCGGACGGGCCCGGCGAGATCCGGGTGGGGCTGAGCGTGGAGCCGCATACGCTGGTGCTCGACATCCAGGACAACGGGCCGGGCCTGCCGGATCAGCCCTCGCGGCTGTTCGAGCCCTATGTGACCAACCGCACCAAGGGCACCGGCCTCGGCCTGCCCATCGTCAAGAAGATCATCGAGGAACACGACGGGACGCTGGAGCTGATGCCGGCGCCTGTTTTCGGGGGCGCGCCCCGACCCGGCGCCTGGGCGAGGATCATCCTGCCCCGGGCGATCCCGGACCATGCAACTGAAGGCGACGCGCGCAGCAAGATCGCCGAAAAGTTGAGAGAGAGCTCATGAGTACCGACATTCTGGTCGTAGACGACGAGCCCGACATCCGGGACCTGATCGGCGACATCCTGCGCGACGAAGGCCACGGCGTGCGCACCGCCTGGGACAGCGACACGGCCTTCGGCGAGATCAACACCGCAGCGCCGGATCTGATCATTCTCGACATCTGGCTGAAGGACAGCCGGCTCGACGGGATCGACATCCTCAAGCGCGTGCGGCGCGACAACCCGGAGATCCCGATCGTCATCATCTCGGGGCATGGCAACATCGAGATCGCGGTCGCGGCGATCAAGCAGGGGGCCTACGACTTCATCGAGAAGCCGTTCAACATCGACCAGCTGATGGTGGTGATCGGCCGGGGGCTGGAGGCGTCGCGGCTGCGGCGCGAGAACGCCCGGCTGCGCGGCATGGACGCCGGCAGCGCCGAGCTGATCGGGACGAGCGCCGCCTACCGGCAGATGAAATCGCAGCTCGACAAGGTGGCGCGCTCGAACAGCCGGGTGATGCTGGCCGGGCCGGCCGGCAGCGGGAAGGATGCGGCGGCGCGCTACATCCACCGCAATTCGGACAGGGCAGGGGGCCCGTTCGTCACCGTGGCCTCGGCCTCGGTCAGCCCCGAGCAGATGGAAGAGGTGCTGTTCGGCCGTGACAGCCCGGAGCGCGGCGTCGAGCCGGGGCTCTTCGAGCGGGCGCATACGGGGATCATCTTCTTCGACGAGGTGGCGGACATGCCGCCGGGCACTCAGTCGAAGATCCTCCGCGTGCTGGTCGACCAGGCGTTCCAGCGCGTCGGCGGGTCGGACATGGTGCGGGTGGACGTGCGCGTCCTCTCGGCGACCACGCGCGACCTGGCCAAGGAGGTGGCGGCGGGGCGGTTCCGCACCGAGCTCTACCATCGCCTCAACGTGGTTCCGATCAGCGTGCCGGGCCTCGAGGTGAGGCGCGAGGATATCCCCCTGCTGGCGCAGCATTTCCTGGCCGAGCTGAATTCGTCGCAGGGGCTTGCCCTGCGCAAGATGACCGCCGAGGCGGAAGCGCAGCTGCAGACGATGCGCTGGCCGGGCAATATCCGGCAACTTCGCAACACGCTGGAGCGCGCGCTGATCCTCGGCAGCGAACACGGCGCAATCCAGCCGGAGGAGCTGGTCAGCGAGACGCCCGCCAACGGGGCGGCCGCGGGCGGGATGCTCGGCGCCGCCTTTGCGGGGCTGGCGCTGCGCGAGGCGCGCGAAGTGTTCGAACGCGAGTATCTGGTGGCCCAGATCAACCGGTTCGGGGGCAACATCTCGCGCACGGCCAGCTTCGTCGGCATGGAGCGCTCGGCCCTGCATCGCAAGCTGAAGTCGCTGCATGTCATCTCGGCGGGCCAGCGCGCCCGCTCGGAGGACGCGGAGGAACACGCCTGAACGCGGCCTGACGCCCGGAGCGCCGGCCGGCGCTCCTGTGCCCCCGCTACATCGGCCACCAAAAATCACCCGCGGCGGGCTGGAAATGACCCCGGGGTCGACCATAGTTATGCTGCTCAAGAACAACAACGGTGCCCCGGGGCACTCAACACAACTTAAGGCTGAAAAAAATGGCTGCCGAGAAACAGAACCTGCAGGACGCATTCCTCAACAATGTCAGGAAAGCCAAGGTCCCCGTGACCATCTTCCTGATGAACGGCGTCAAACTCCAGGGGGTCATCACCTGGTTCGACAATTTCTGCGTGCTGCTGCGCCGCGACGGGCAGTCGCAGCTGGTCTACAAGCATGCGATCTCCACGGTGATGCCGTCGCAGCCCATCACGCTCTACGAGGCGGAAGATAGCAACTGATGAATCCAGCCGGATGCGGGCAGTTGTCCTGCATCCAATTCGAAGCGGCAGCACCGCACGGCGCGATCCTGCGGAGGCGCTGGCCGAGGCCGTGAGCCTCGCGCAGGCGCTTGACCTGGATGTGGCGGCCGCGGAAGCGGTGCCGCTGCCCAAGACCCGTGCCGGAACGTTGTTCGGCACGGGCAAGGTGGAGACGATCGGAACAACGGTCGCCGAGACCGAGGCGGGCCTGGTGATCGTGGATGGCCAGCTGTCCCCCGTGCAGCAGCGCAACCTCGAGAAGGCCTGGAACGCCAAGGTTCTGGATCGCACCGGCCTGATCCTCGAGATCTTCGGCGACCGGGCGCAGACCCGCGAGGGCGTGCTGCAGGTCGAGCTTGCGCATCTGAACTATCAGAAGTCGCGGCTGGTGCGCAGCTGGACCCATCTGGAGCGGCAGCGCGGCGGCTTCGGATTTCTCGGCGGCCCCGGCGAGACGCAGATCGAGGCGGACCGCCGCGCGTTGAATGATCGCATCATCCGCATCAAGCAGGCCCTTGAAAAGGTGGTGAAAACCCGCGGCGCGCATCGCTCAGCGCGGCGACGTTCCGAGCAGCCGGTGGTGGCGCTGGTCGGCTATACCAACGCGGGCAAGTCGACGCTTTTCAACCGGCTGACCGGCGCCGGCGTCCTGGCGCAGGACATGCTGTTCGCGACGCTCGATCCGACCATGCGGGCGATGGAGCTGCCGGGCGGCACGCGCGCGATCCTGTCGGACACGGTGGGGTTCATCGCCGATCTGCCGACGCAGCTCGTGGCCGCGTTTCGCGCCACGCTGGAGGACGTGCGCGACGCGGACCTGATCCTGCACGTGCGCGACATCGCCCATCCAGAGAGCGAGCTTCAGGCCGAGAACGTGTTGGGGATCCTGGCGGATCTGGGGATCAAGACCGGCGAGGACGGGCGTATCATCGAGGTCTGGAACAAGATCGACCTGGTGCCAAGTGACGAGGTTGAAGCGCTCGTGCAGATCGCCGGGCGGACCCCGCGGGTCGCAGCGATCTCGGCGGAGACGGGGCAGGGCGTCGATAGCCTGCGCGAGCAGATCGAACGCGAGGTGATCGACGCCGTGCGTGACGACATGCTGCATCTAGACTTCGGTGAGGGGCAGAAGCGGGCCTGGCTCTTCGATCGCAGACTGGTGACCTCGGAGCGGCAGACCGACGAGGGCTACGAGATGGCCGTGCGTTGGTCGGACCGGGACCGGCAGCGTTACAATCTGCTTTGATTTCAGAGAATTGTCAGGCGATCCGTGCGAGAGGATCACCGTCCGCCGGGTCGAACACCGTCCAGTCGGCCATACGTTTGCGGAACCAGCTCCGCTGACGCTTGGCATACTGGCGCGTGGCGACGATGGCCGCCTCGGTCGCCGTGGCGAGATCGGTCTCGGCGCGCAGATGTGCGATCAGCTCGCGCGCGCCGAGGACACGCGCGGACGGCAGATCGCCGGCGCGGTCCGCCGCCATCCAGGCGCGGCACTCATCGAGCGCGCCGTTCGCAACAAGTGCATGAAATCGTTGGGATATATTGTTGTTCAGGATTGATTTTTCAGGAAGAATGATGTATCCTTCCCAGGCGTCCAGCCCGGAATCCGACGGCTCGGACTGCCAGGATGTGATCCCGCGACCCGTGGTGCGCAGCACGCACCATGCACGCTGGACGCGCATGGGATTGGCGAGGTCGATGCGGGAATGGGTCTGCGGATCCTCGCGCGCGAGATCGGCGATCATCTCGCCGCTGCGGCCGCTGTCCAGAAGCGCCTGTGATCGGTTGCGGATATCCGGCGGGATCGGCGGGATTGCCGCGAGGCCTCCCGTCAGCGCCGTGAAGTAGAGGCCGGTGCCGCCGGTGATGATCGGCCGGAGGCCACGCTGGCGCAGGTCGTCGAGGACCGGCGCGAGGTCGGCCAGCCAGTCGCCGACGGAGTAGCGGCGCGCGCAGTCGACATGGCCGTAGAGCTCGTGCGGAACCCGCGCCAGATCGGTGCCGGTGGGTCGTGCGGTCAACAGGCGCCAGCAGGCGTAGACCTGCGAGGCATCGGCGTTGACGACGCAGCCGCCATCGCGCTCGGCTATGCGCATCGCCAGCGCCGACTTGCCGCTGGCAGTGGGGCCTGCGATCAGGATCGGCGTCATCTGGCCTCGCTCTTATATAACATAATCTTCATTATACGACTTTTATCCGGCCGGAATCCGGCCTCCCCGACGGCAGCGCCCGTTGTGTCCGGTTTGGGGTCCGATTTCCGGCATGGACCAGCTATGCTTTCCCCCAAGGTTGACGCGATTGTGGAATCGGTCCCCAATGCCACGGGGTACGCCACAAGAACAACAGGGAGACGAAAGTGACCCAGGAGACGATCAACGGCCGCCCACTGCATCCCGAATTGGTCAAGCTCGCGCCGCGCGCGCGCGCCGGCGAATTGGACCGGCGGGAGTTCCTCGCAACCGCATCGGCTCTCGGCGCGACCACGGCAACCGCCTACGGGATGCTGGGCCTCGCCGCGCCGCGCAAGGCCTTCGCCCAGGAAGGACGCCCGGGCGGCACGATCCGCATCGCCATGGCCGTCATGCGGATCGAGGATCCGCGGGTCTTCGACTGGTCGCAGATGGGCAACCAGGGCCGGCTCTTCGTCGAGTCTCTGGTGCGCTACACGACCGACTTCACCTTCGAGCCCTGGCTGCTCGAGAGCTGGGAGGTCAATGACGACGCGACCGAATACGTGCTGCATCTGCGGCAGAACGCGACCTGGTCGAACGGCGACCAGTTCAACGCCGACGACGTGATCTTCAACCTCGAGCGCTGGTGCGAGAGCCATGTGCCCGGAAACTCGATGGCCAGCCGGATGACCGCGCTGCTCGAGAAGACCGGCGAGGAGACCTTCGTCGGCGACGTGACGCGCGACGACGGCAGCGTGGTGCAGGAAGAACAGGTGCGCGAGCTCTTCGGCGCCCGCGAAGGTGCCATCGAGCGGATCGATGATTTCACGGTGAAGCTGAACCTCTCGGCGCCCGATATCAGCATCATCCCCGCCTTCTGCGACTACCCTGCCCTGATCGTGCACCGCAGCTTCACCGGCGATCTCGCCGGCAACCCGATCGGCACCGGGCCGTGGGAGCTGGTCAGCCACGAGACCGGCGTGCGTTCGGTGTTTCGGCGGCGCACCGACGGCAATGCCTGGTGGGGCGACGAGGTGCATGGCCCCGTCTATCTCGACGGGATCGAGTATATCGATTACGGCACCGATCCCTCGGCAGAGATTGCGGCGTATGAGTCCGGTGAGATCCATACCGGCTACGAGACCGCGGCAAGCTATGTCGAGATCTACGACGCGCTCGGGCTGAACAAGTCGGAATCGATCACGGCCAACACGCTCTGCGTGCGCATGAACGTGAGCCAGCCGCCCTTCGACAACCAGGCGGTGCGCAATGCCGTGCAGCTGGCCGTCGACAATCAGGTGGTGCTCGATCTCGGCTATCAGGGGCTGGGCCAGAAGGCCGAGAACCATCATGTCGGGCCGATGCACCCGGAATATGCCGAGATGCCGCCGATCGAGCGCGACGCGGAAGCCGCGCTCGCCATGCTGACCGAGGCTGGGCACGCGGATACCGAGATCGAGCTGATCTCGCTCGACGACGACTTCAACCGCAACACCTGCGATGCGGTGGCGGCCCAGATGCGCGATGCGGGCATGAACGTGCGCCGCACCGTGCTGCCGGGGGGCACGTTCTGGAACAACTGGACGGGCTATCCCTTCTCGGCCACCGAGTGGAACATGCGGCCGCTGGGCGTGCAGGTCTATACGCTCGCCTATCGCACCGGCGGGTCGTGGAACGAGACGGCCTATGCGAACCCGGAGTTCGACGCGCTGCTCGACCGGGCGCTGGCGATCGCCGACCCGGATGCGCGCCGCGAGCTGATGGCCGATATGCAGGAGATCATCCAGTCCTCGGGGATCCTGATCCAGCCCTACTGGCGCTCGACCTTCCGGCACATGGTGCCCGAGGTGAATGGGCTGGTGATGCACCAGACCTTCGAGATCCATCTGGAGCGGGCCTGGCTCGACGTCTGAGGCCCCTGCCCCATCCACCGGTCCCGGGCACACCCCGGGACCGGGAGACACGGAGGTCCGATGGCCGTATTCCTGCTCAAGCGCCTTGGCGTGATGCTGGCGACCGCGCTCTGCCTGACGCTCATCGTCTTCGCGCTGGTCAATCTCAAGCCCAATCTCGTCAAGCTGGCCAAGGAGCAGAATTCGAGCCGGATGACCGACCAGCAGGTCGAGTTCTGGCTCGACCAGAACGGCTACAACCGGCCGTTCGTCCTGCGCTACGGCGAGTGGATCGGCGGGGTGGTCCAAGGTGATCTCGGCACCTCGACCCGCTTCGGCGCATCGGTCAACCAGGTGCTCTGGCCGCGTCTCTGGCTGACGGCGAAGCTGATGTTCTGGGTCATGGTGGTGATGGTGCCGGGCGCGCTGCTGATCGGGGTGCTGGCCGGAATGAGGGAGGGATCGGCGCAGGACCGGGTGTTGTCCACGATCGCGATCGGGACGACATCGACACCGGAATACGTCTCGGGCGTGGTGCTGACGGTGATCTTCGCCAGCCAGATGGTGGGGCTGCAGTGGTTCTCGGGCTCGGCGACCTCGGCAGCGGACACCGGGCCCACGTTCTATAATTTCACCCTGCCGGTTCTGACCATCGCGATCTATGGCATGGGGTATATCGCGCGGATGACGCGGGCCTCGATGGCCGAGGTGATGACGCAGCAGTACATCCGCACCGCGCGGCTGAAGGGCGTGGGGTTCTGGTCGGTGGTGCTGCGCCATGCGCTGAGGAACGCGCTGATCGCGCCCTTCACGGTGATCATGCTGCAGTTCCCGTGGTTGCTGACCGGTGTGGTGATCGTCGAGAGCCTGTTCAACTACCGAGGCTTCGGCTGGTTGCTGATCGAGGGCGCGGCGAACAATGACATCGACCTGCTGCTCGCCTGTTCGATCGTGGCGGTGGTGATCGTGCTGACCACGCAGCTGATCTCGGACATCGGCTATGTCTATCTCAACCCCCGCATCCGCGTGAGGAGCTGAGGTGGAGCTGGAATATCTCTCCGCCTGGGGCGTGGTCGGCGGCGTGCTGCGCCAGTTCCTGCCGGTCTGGATCGGCATGGCGCTGATCCTCGGCCCGAGCTTTGTCTGGGCGCGGCGGCTGGGGTTCTACGGACGGATCTTCGGCAGCGGGATCGGGGTGGTCGGGCTGTCGCTGGTGGTCTTCTGGCTGCTGACGGCGGTAATGGCCGACTGGGTGGCGGTGTTCGATCCCTACCAGCAGATCCGCGCGTTGCAGAACAAGTCGCCGGGGGCGATCGATCCGGGCACGGGGCTCGCGTATCTGTTCGGCGGCGACATGCTGGGGCGGGACGTGTTCAGCCGCATGGTCTATGGCTCGCGCACGGTCATGGCGATCGCGCCGCTGGCGACGCTGTTCGCCTATATGGTCGGGATCACGCTCGGCCTGCCGGCGGGGTATTTCGGCGGCTGGCTGGATACGGTGCTGTCGTTCCTCGCCAATCTGGTGCTGGCGTTCCCGGTGATCCTGCTCTTCTACCTGCTGGTGACGCCCGAGATCCGCCAGACGGCGATCCCCGGCACCATGGCGGCGGTGCTGTTCCTGTTTCCGGTCGCCTTCCTGCTCTTGTTCTTCTGGAGCCGGTTCCGCGAGCGGCCGGATGTGCTGTGGCTCTATCTGGGGCCGGTGCTGCTGGTGGGCGGGTTCGTCTATCTGGGGCTGACCGGGTTCTGGGACCCGACCGGCGTGATCGCGATGGATGCGAATACGCTCAACATCTTTCTGGCGGTGGTCTTCATCACCTCGCCCACGGTGTTCCGCATCGTCCGGGGCCTGACGCTCGACATCAAGACGCGCGACTATGTCGCTGCGGCGCAGACGCGCGGGGAGCGGCCCTGGTACATCATGATGTGGGAGATCCTGCCGAATGCGAGGGGGCCGCTTATCGTCGATGCCTGCCTGAGGATCGGGTATACGACGATCCTGCTCGGCACGCTGGGGTTCTTCGGGCTGGGGGTGAGCCCCGAGAGCCCGGACTGGGGGTCGACGATCAACGAGGGGCGCAAGCTGCTGCGGCTTTACGTCCACCCTGCCCTGCCGCCGGCGCTGGCGATCATGAGCCTGGTGCTGGGGTTGAACCTGCTGGCCGATGCACTGCGCGAGGAGAGCCTGAAGGACTGAAAGCGCAGGTGTGCTCAACGTTGAGCAATCCTGTAACCATCTGGAATGACGTGACAATCCCGTTCGCGTTAACCTGGCGTCAAGCATTGTACAATGCGAGGTAGGCCCGTGACCGAACCCATCCTCGAGATCGAGAACCTCTCGATCAGCTTCTTCACCCGCGCCGGCGAGATCCCGACGGTGATGGACTTCTCGGCGCGCGTCATGCCCGGCGAGGCGCTGGGGCTGGTCGGCGAGAGCGGCTGTCAACGATCTCCGAAGAGAGAGCTATAGTTTTGCGTTAACGTATATGGATGTCATGGAAGATACATCATCTAGGTCAAGATTCACGTCGGTCGAGTTCGAGCACTTTAAGGCATTTAAACGCTTTAAGTTGCCAATATACTCATTCAATGTCCTAGTTGGACCAAACAACGCCGGAAAATCCACAATTATTACCGCATTTCGAATCCTCGCCGCCGCAATCCGCAAGGCCGGCGCTCGCAAGGCAGAGGTCGTCAATGGGCCGCTGGGGCCAACCCTAGGCCACAGGGTCGACCTCGCCGGCATTTCTGTGGCCGACGAGAATATCTTTTTCAACTATGACGACTCTAAAGCGGCGAAGATTACTTTCCATATATCAAATGGACATACACTAGTTCTACATTTCTCTGAGCAAGGTTCGTGTGTTCTTATTCCAGATGCGCAGGGAAAGTCTTGCGATGCCCCAGGAAAGTTCAGGCGTCACTTCAATTGCCCGATCGGATTTGTTCCAATACTTGGTCCGGTTGAGGCGGACGAAGCTCTGTACGGCGAGGAAGCAGCGCGCCTCGCGCTATTTAACTACCGTGCGGCGAGAAACTTTAGAAATATATGGCATCACTATCCCGATAAATTTGACCAGTTTCGAGAGGCCATTAAAAGAACGTGGCCCGGAATGGACATTAGCCCACCTGAGGTTGATAATTCTCACGAGCGACCTAGGCTATATATGTACTGCCCAGAACATCGTATACCTCGAGAGATCGTATGGGCTGGCTTTGGATTTCAGGTTTGGTGTCAGATGGTTACACATATTATTCAATCAAGCGATGTTTCAATATTTATGATTGATGAGCCGGATATATATCTTCATTCTGACTTGCAGCGCCAACTAATGGGAATACTGCGAAATCTTGGTCCAGACATATTGATTGCCACACATTCCACCGAAATTATCACAGAGTCTGATATTGATAGTATACTTGTAATTGACAAGGCGAAATCTAGGCCGAATAGGGTACGAAATTCCTCGCAACTTTCGGAGGTTTTTGAGGCTTTAGGCTCAAATGCCAACCCAATTCTTACCCAGCTAGCAAAGACCCGCCGTGTTGTTTTTGTTGAAGGTAAAGACTTCCAAGTTTTAAGCCGGTTTGCTCGGAAGTTGGGATTCTCGGAGGTTGCATCCAGATCAGGATTTGCGGTTGTCCCTATAGAAGGATTCAATCCAGATCGAGCTCGCAGCCTGGCGAAAGGCATGGAGACTACACTTGGGTTTGCGGTTGCGACAGCGATCATACTGGATCGGGACTACCGCTCGGAAAGTCAAAAGTCGTTTATAGAGGAGGAGCTACGTAGTCACTCCAGGTTTGCGGTTGTCCACGATTGCAAGGAACTGGAGAACTTTGTTCTCGTTCCCTCCGCTATGGATCGTGCCGTAAAGGTACGACTGAATGATCGGAGAAGCCGCACAGGAGAGTCCGGTGAGTATCTGGATTCAGCTAGCAAAATACTGTTGGATTTTTGTGAATATAAGAAGCACTACGTGGCGGGACAGTTCAGTGGTCTTCGGAGGCAATTTGAGAGAGAGCGAGGATCCAAACTAAAAGACGAGACTATTTACGAAGAAGAGCACAGACTGTTTGATACGCGCTGGGCTATTGCCAATGAACGGCTTAAAATGATTCCCGGCAAGGAAGCTTTGAGCAAATTTAATTCTGAAATTCAGAATATATGTGGAGTAAGCGTGACAACTACGTCGATTATCGACGCAATGAGAAATGAAGAGATCCCTGATGCGGTAAAAATTTTGGTGAGCCTGCTGGATAAGTTTGGGAGAGAGTAGGGCATTGAAATCAACGGAAAGCGCGGATGTGGTGAGGGCGCCATGAGCGAGCCTATTCTGAAGATCGAGAACCTCTCGATCAGCTTCTTCACCCGCGCCGGCGAGATCCCGGCGGTGATGGATTTCTCGGCCAGGGTCATGCCCGGCGAGGCGCTGGGGCTGGTCGGCGAGAGCGGCTGCGGCAAATCAACGGTGGCTCTGGGCGTCATGCGCGACCTGGGCAAGAACGGGCGGATCGTCGGGGGCTCGATGCGCTTCAAGGGGCGCGATCTGGTCACCATGCCGGAGGCGGAGCTGCGCAAGGTGCGCGGGTCCGAGATCGCCATGATCTACCAGGAGCCGATGGCGAGCCTGAACCCGGCCATGAAGATCGACCGGCAACTCATGGAAGTGCCGATGATCCACGAGGGCGCGAGTGCTGCGGACGCCCGCGCCCAGGCGCTGCGCGTGGTCGAGGCGGTGCGCCTGCCTGATCCGGCGCGCATCCTCGGGAGCTATCCCCATCAGCTCTCGGGCGGCCAGCAGCAGCGCATCGTCATCGCCATGGCGCTGATGTCGAAGCCCTCGCTCCTGATCCTCGACGAGCCCACGACGGCGCTCGACGTGACGGTGGAGGCCGGCATCGTCGATCTGGTCAAGGATCTGGGCCGCGATTTCGGCACCTCGATGCTGTTCATCAGCCACAACCTCGGGCTGGTGCTGGAGACCTGCGACCGGATCTGCGTGATGTATTCGGGCGAGGCGGTGGAGACCGGGCCCGTCGCAGAAGTCTTCGACGAGATGCGCCACCCCTATACCCAGGGGCTGTTCCGCTCGATCCCGCTGCCCGGCGCGGACAAGACCACGCGGCCGCTGGTGGCAATCCCCGGCAGCTTCCCCCTGCCCCACATGCGCCCGCCGGGCTGCAACTTCGGGCCGCGGTGCAGCTATTTCCAGGCGGGGCGCTGCGACGCGCAGGAGATCCCGATGCGCGCGGTCAGCCCCAGCCATGGCAGCCGCTGCCTGCGCTTTGAGGAGATCGACTGGGCGGCGCCCCCGGAGGTGGCGGCGAGCGGCCCCCCTGCCCCGATCGGCGAGGTCGTGCTGCAGGTCGAGGAATTGAAGAAGCACTACGAGGTCGCGTCCAGCGCGCTCTTCGGCGGCGATACCCGGGTGGTGAAGGCGAACGAGTCGCTCAGCTTCGAGGCGCGCGAGGCTGAGACGCTGGCCATCGTCGGCGAGAGCGGCTGCGGCAAGTCGACGCTGGCCAAGATCCTGCTGGGGCTCGAGACCGCCACCGACGGGCTGGTCAAGATCAACAACCACGAGATCGGCGGCAGCCCGGTCGAGGCACGCGCCACCGGCACGGTCTCGGACATCCAGATGGTGTTCCAGAACCCGTTCGACACGCTGAACCCGAGCCACAGCGTCGGCGCGCAGATCATTCGCGTGCTGGAAAGATTCGGCGTGGGCAACAGCCAGGCCGAGCGCGAGGCGCGGATGCTGGAGCTGCTGGATCTGGTGCGGCTGCCGCGCGCCTTTGCCCGGCGGATGCCGCGCCAGCTTTCGGGCGGTCAGAAGCAGCGGATCGGGATCGCGCGCGCCTTTGCCGGCGCGCCGAAGGTGGTGGTGGCCGACGAGCCGGTCTCGGCCCTCGACGTCTCCGTGCAGGCGGCGGTGACGGACCTCCTGATGGACATCCAGCGCAAGAACCGCACGACGCTGCTGTTCATCAGCCACGACCTCGGGATCGTGCGCTATCTCGCTGACCGGGTCATGGTGATGTATCTCGGTCATGTGGTCGAGATGGGCACCACACGCCAGGTGTTCGAGCCGCCCTATCATCCCTACACCGAGGCGCTGCTGTCGGCGGTGCCGATCGCCGATACCTCGGTGGTGAAGCGGCACATCGTGTTGCAGGGCGACATTCCCTCGGCGGTGAACCCACCGCCGGGCTGCCCGTTCCAAACCCGCTGTCCGCGCAAGGCTCAGGTGCCGGGCGATCTGTGTGAGACGGTGCTGCCGCCGATGCGGCATCTGGCGCCCGGGCATGAGGTCAAATGCCACTTGCCCGCTGAGGTCTTTGCCGCGATGGAGCCGGTGATCAGTGTGCCGGAGGACGCGACGACATGAGCGACTGGTGGCGTGGCGCCGTGACCTACCAGGTCTATCCGCGGTCGTTCCAGGATTCGGACGGCGACGGCAGCGGCGATCTGAACGGGATCACCGCCCGCCTGCCCTATCTGGCCAATCTGGGCGTCGACGCGATCTGGCTGTCGCCGATCTTTACCTCGCCCATGCTCGACATGGGCTATGACGTCGCCGATTACACCGACATCGACCCGCGCTTCGGCACGCTGTCGGATTTCGATGCGCTGCTGGCCAGGGCGCACGAGCTGGGGTTGAAGGTCATCATCGACCAGGTGCTGTCGCATTCGAGCTCGGAACATCCGTTCTTCCAGGAGAGCAGGTGGAGCCGCGACAATCCCAAGGCCGACTGGTATGTCTGGGCCGATCCCAAGCACGACGGAACGCCGCCCAACAACTGGCTGGCGGTCTTCGGCGGCACCGCCTGGGCCTGGGAGCCGCGGCGGCATCAGTATTACCTGCACAACTTCCTGGTCGAGCAGCCGGATTTCAACTTCCACAACCGCGAGGTCCAGAACTGGATCCTCGGGACCATGCGCTTCTGGCTGGAGCGCGGCGTGGACGGGTTCCGGCTCGATACGGTGAACTACTATTTCCACGATCGCCACCTGCGCGACAATCCTGCCGACTTTCGGGTCAAGCATAAGGCCGAGTGGAACCCCTATGCGATGCAGTACCACCTGTTCGACAAGAACCAGCCGGAAAACATTGGGTTCCTTGAGCGGATGCGCAAGCTGCTCGACGAATACGAGGCCCGCGCCATGGTCGGCGAGATGGGCGAGAGCCATCATGCCATCGCGATGATGGGCGAATACACCACCGGCGCGCGGCTGCATCAGGCCTATTCCTTTGACATGCTGGGCGAGGCCTTCACGCCGGCGCATTTCCGGGCGCAGGTCGAGGGATTCTTCGAGGGCGCGCCGGGGGGCTGGCCGACCTGGGCGTTCTCGAACCATGACGTGGTGCGGCATGTGAGCCGCTGGGCCGAGCATGGGGCGGACCGCGAGGCGCTGGCGAAGCTGTCGGCGGCGCTGCTCCTGTCGCTGCAGGGCTCGATCTGCATCTACCAGGGCGAGGAGCTGGGGCAGATCGAGACCGAGCTCGAGTATCACGAGCTGGACGATCCGCAGGGCAAGCGGTTCTGGCCGGAGACCAAGGGGCGCGACGGCTGCCGCACGCCGATGGTCTGGGACGCGGCCCTGCCCTACGGAGGGTTCTCCGAGGCCACGCCCTGGCTGCCGGTCAAGCCGCCGCAGCTGGCGCAGGCGGCGGGCGGACAGGTCGGGCGCGAGGGTTCGGTGCTGGAGTTCTACCGGCACATGCTGCGCCTGCGGCGCCGCCGTGCGGTGCTGCGCAGCGGGGCGACGGTGTTCTTCGACGTGAGCGAGCCGGTGCTGGCGTTTTCCCGTGGTGGCGAGCTGCTTTGCGTCTTCAACCTCTCGAAGAAGCGCAAGGCGGTGCGGGTGACCGGCGCGGGGGCGGTGGCGGTGGCCGAGGCGGCGGAGCTGAGGGGCGAGACGCTGGCGCTCGGGCCGAACGGCTTTGCCATCCTCGAGGCCTCCGAGGGGGCTGCAGTCACCGACATGAGGGTGTAGGAACGCCGCATTCCAGCGGAACGGGAGAGCGGCGATGCGGGCACTGCGGCATATCGAGGGGTTTGCGGAGGAACTGACCGCGACGCGGCGGGACTTCCATGCGCATCCCGAGCTCGGCTTCGAGGAGGTGCGCACCTCGGGCATCGTAGCCGAGCAGCTGCGGGCGCTCGGCTACGAGGTGACGACGGGAATCGGCGGGACGGGTGTCGTCGGTGTGCTGGAGGGCGCGCGACCCGGACGGCGGATCGGGCTGCGCGCGGACATGGACGCCCTGCCGATCGACGAGCAGACCAACCTGCCCTGGGCATCGAGGACGCCAGGCGTGATGCATGCCTGCGGGCATGACGGGCATACGACGATGCTGCTGGGTGCGGCGCGCTATCTGGCGGAGACGCGGGATTTCGCCGGCACGGCGGTGCTGATCTTCCAGCCGGCCGAGGAGGGTCTCGGCGGCGCGCGGGCGATGATCGCGGAGGGGCTGTTCGAGCGGTTTCCCTGCGACGAGATCTATGGGCTGCACAACTGGCCCTATGACGAACCCGGGCGGGTCGCGATCCGGCCGGGGCCGGCGATGGCGGGGTCGAACTTCTTCGACATCACGGTGACCGGACGGGGGAGCCATGCCGCGCGACCCGAGGACAGCATCGACGCGCTGGTGATCGCGACCGGGCTCGTGCAGCAGCTGCAGACCATCGTGGCGCGCAACATCCCGGGCACGACGGCCGCGGTTCTGTCGGTCACGCAGTTCCACGCCGGATCGGCCTATAACGTGATCCCCGAGACGGCGACGCTTGCGGGCACGATCCGCTATTTCGACGATGCGGCCGCCGAGACCATTTCGGCCCGGATGCGGGCGATCTGCGACGGGGTGGCGCGGGCGCATGATGCGACGATCGAGCTGGAGATCCGCAACGTCTTCAACGTCCTGCAGAACGATGCTGCGTTGTCCGATCACATGATCGAGGTAGCCCGCGAGCTGGTCGGCCCGGAGGCTGCCGGCATCAAGCCCGTGCCGACGATGGGCTCGGAGGATTTCGCCGACATGGTGCGCCTGGTGCCGGGCGCCTATTGCACGATCGGACATGCCGGCGACATCCCCTTGCACAGCCCGGGCTTCGTCTTCGACGACGCGGTACTCCCGCTCGGGGCCGCGATCCTGGCGCGGATGGTCGAGACGCGCGGGGACAGCGCGCGAGCCTGAGGTTGTCGCCGCCGTCGGGCTGTGCCATCGATGGCGACCGCGGCGCGCTGGCGCCGTCCGGGTCAAGGCTAGGGAGGCGTGGGTGAGTGGTTTAAACCAGCGCTCTTGAAAAGCGCCGAACCGCAAGGTTCCGTCCGTTCGAATCGGACCGCCTCCGCCAACCCGAACACCGCCGCGAGACCTGTCCAGGCGCCTTGCCGGCCCGCCCTGCCACGCGGCCGACCCCTGCACCTACCCCGCGAGGGCCGATGCCCCTCTATCCGATGGGCGAAGGCCGGCCATTGAACGCCTCGCGGCCGTTTTGACGCCGAGGCGGCGGACATTTTCCGCGCTCTTGTCGCATGCTCGGTTTTTATTGCAGCGCACAACGATGTAGTAGTTTACACTTTGGTAATATTTATCCTGATCTTGTTGCCGCCGGCGCGGCTTCGTCACAGTTCATCCTGAAATGCGCCCCGACTTCCAGCCCACTTTGCGGCCCTCTTCCGGAGAACGTCTTTCGGCCTAATCGCGACGGGCGCATTGAATGGGTTAGGCGTTTGAATATGTTGCATGTCCGAGGGCACAATTTCTTACGAACGTTCGCGCCGGCCGGATAGAAAAATCCCAGCAAAATCAGCTTGACTCATGCATGTGGCTGAGGTCACCCTGCGAGTGGGAGGAAGCTCTGTCATAGGCGGCGCACTGTAATGTGCGCCCGCAGGCGGAGGTTGATTGACTACCCTGTAGCGAGATCCGATCGTTGCGCGACACGGGCAACGTTGAAGTATTGTTGCGTCGACTTTCAGGATTTGGGAGCTATACGTGTTCGAAACAAGCCGATTTGCTAGCATAGCGTCAGTCCTGCTGACAATTCCGCTGTCTATGTCACTCGCCGGAACGGCCGTGGCCCAGGCCGAGGAAGAACGGACCATCTACAGTGGCGTCTACACGCAGGAACAGGCTGACCGCGGCAAGGCCGCCTACGGCAACAGCTGCGCGGTCTGCCACGGACCAACCGGCGGGGGCGGTCCGGATGCACCCGGTATCATCGGCTACGTGTTCAACCAGAAGTACGACGGAGCGCCCCTGATCGCGTATTTCGACTACATGCGCTCGACAATGCCGGCCGGCCGGGCAGGCAGCCTGCCGCGGCAGACCTACACGGACATCACTGCATTCCTTCTCTCTTCGCACGGAGCCCCGGCGGGAGATACCGAGCTGTCGGGTGAAGAGGATGCGTTGGCCGAGATCTACTTCGCGCCAGCCCCCTAGCGGGGCGGAGATCAGTTTCGCGTGAAGGTCTAGCAGGAGGATAGCACGCCGAACACCGACAAGACATCCGGACAGCGGGACAACCGCCGCGGTCCGGCCCCTGATAACTGACTTGGGAGGATACCATGAAGCTCTCTCGCGCTTTTCTCGCCACATCGGTGAGTATTTGCATTTCGGCCATGCCTGCCCTGGCGCAGAACTCGATCGACGGGTTCGCGCCGGTAACGGACGAGATTCTGGCCAACCCGGCAGCAGAGGATTGGCCGTCTTATGGCCGTGCCCTCAACAACTACCGCATCAGCCCGCTTGACCAGATCAACACGGACAACGTCGGGCAACTGCAGTTGGTCTGGGCTCGCGCGATGGAGCCGGGTTTCAACCAGACCGCGCCGCTTGCCTATAACGGCATCGTCTTTACCGGCAATCCGCGTGACGTCATCCAGGCGATCGACGGCGCGACCGGTACGCTGATCTGGGAGCACCGGCGCGAACTCGGCGACACGTCGGCCTTCTCCACGCACTCCGAGCGCAAGCGCGGCATCTCGATCTACGGAGACAAGGTCTACTACGTCTCGTGGGACAACCATCTCGTGGCGCTCGACGCGGCCACCGGCCAGGTCGCCTGGGAGACGGATCGCGGCGGCGCAACGGACCGTATCGGCAACTCGACCGGCCCCGTCGTGGCCAATGGTGTCGTGATGGCGGGCAGCACCTGCCAGAACGCGGCCATGGGCTGCTTCGTCACCGGCCATGATGCCGAAAGCGGCGAAGAGCTGTGGCGGAACTACTTCATTCCGCGCCCCGGCGAGGAAGGCGATGACACCTGGGGCGGCGCGCCGTTCGAGGCCCGCTGGATGACCGGCGTCTGGGGTCAGCTGACCTACGACCCCGAGGTCGATCTGCTCTACTACGGCACCAGCGCCACCGGCCCTGCCTCCGAGGTCCAGCGTCAGACCGTGGGTGGCAGCCAGTACGGCACCAACACGCGCTTTGCCGTGCGGCCGAAGACCGGCGAGATCGTCTGGCGTCACCAGACCCTGCCCCGCGACAACTGGGACCAGGAATGCACGTTCGAGATGATCAACGCGGTCCTCGACGTGAACCCGAGCGCCAGCATGGACGGGCTGCAGGCGATCAACCCGAATGCCGAGGGCGGCGAGCGCCGCGTGCATATCGGCATCCCCTGCAAGACCGGCCAGCTCTGGGCCTTCGATGCCGAGGACGGCGAGTTCCTCTGGGTGCGCGACACCACCCACCAGGACATCGTGACCGGCATCGACGAGACGGGTCTCGTCTCGGTCAACGAGGAGCTGATCCTCGACACGATCGGTGAGCCGGTTCTGTTCTGCCCGTCCTTCAACGGTGGGCGCGACTGGATGCCGACCTCGTTCAATCCCGAAACCAAGATCATGTTCGCACCGCTGATGAACATGTGCCAGGAATCGGCGCCGATCGATCAGGAATTCACGCCGATGAACACGTATAACGTGACGTCGACGCGCATCCTGCCCGAAGGCGAGACCAATGCCGGACGCATCGACGCGATCAACCTGGAGACCGGCGAGACGGTCTGGAGCTGGGAGACCGAGGCCGCGCTCTACTCGCCGACCATGATCACCGAAGGTGGCCTGCTGTTCACCGGGGGCCTTGATCGTCACTTCTACGCCTTCGACCAGGAGAACGGCGAGATCATCTGGCAGACCCGCCTGGGCTCCCAGGCCCAGGGCCATGCGATCACCTATGCGGTCGACGGGCGCCAGTACGTCGCGGTTACGGCGGGCGGCGGCGGCGGTGTGGCCAACCTGACCGCGACGCCCGGCAACTGGGACGCGATCACCGGCAGCAACATGATCTACGTGTTCGCCCTGCCGGAATCGAACTGACAGCCCGGGGCTGACGACAAACACCGGTCCGGCGGATAACGTTTCGCCGGACCTGCCTGCGCCCTCCCCCCGATCAATCTGGCGGAGGGGGGGCCACAGCGACCGCCTCGCCATCCTCACGGCGGGCGGTCATTTGTCGGAAGTGATGTTCGGGATTGCGATCGTGCCGCTACAAATGAACATGAGGCTTCTTCTGGCTGCAGCTGTCGCGCTGTCTGCGACGGCCGTCGTCGCGCAGGACGGCGACGACATCATGTATCTGCCCCGGGACACGTATCGCGAGCGGCTGTTCCAGGAAGGCAATACGATCACCTTCTGCTACAACCCCGACGCGATGATGGCGGCATTCGAACAGGATGTCGCTCGAGCGATCGGCGACGCGTTGCTGGTGGACGTGTCGATCATCACGATGCCCGACCCGCTGATGACCACGCCGCCGCTGGACCATCGCCACCCGCTCATGCCCGTGCAGCTCTTCGTGCTTCTGGCGGAGCATTGCAGCGCGTTCATGGGCTATGCGCTGACCGGCCACGAGCCGGATTGGCTGATGCTGACCCGTCCCTACATGCGCAGCAACTACGTGCTGCTCGTGACGGATCCGACATATTCCCGCCTGGAGGACGTTCCCTACGACCGGCCCGTGGGCGCACGCGGCATGAGCACGATCGACAACCGCCTGATCAACTTCAACCAGGCGCGTCCCGAGGCGCAGCGCTGGCAACGCCATCCCTACTACACCAACGACGTCGTCATGGCGCGCGTCCAGGACGGAACGGTCGGTGCAGGTCTGGTCTGGGAGCCGGCGCTCTACTTCGCCACGGAGGGCGATCCGGAAGCGCACGGGTTCCGGATCATCCGGAACATGCCCTTCGAGGCGCCCCCGCTCGAGATCGGTATCGCCACGCGGTCGAATAACACCTATCTCAACAACCTGTTGAGCGACGCAATCGCTGCCCTGCTGCAAGACGGCACGATCGACCGGCTGCTGGAGGCGCATCACCTGAAGCTTTCCGATGCGCCCGGAAGCGGGGGATAGCGCGGGAATGCGCCTGAACCCGAGCCGTGTGCATGATCTTGCCAGAGACTAGAATCTAGAATGGTCGACCTGTCCTTCTGGCAGATCCTGATGCGGGTTCTCGCCGCTGTTGTGATCTTCACCATCCATGGAGCGGCGCTGGCGCTGGCGGCCCGGCTGCTCGGGGACCGCGGGCCGCAGTACGACGGGCGGCTGACCCTCAATCCGTTTGCCCATGTCGAGCCGTTCGGCGTGGTGGGCGCGGTCGCCGCGCGCGCCGGGTGGTGCCGGCCGGTCGAGATCGACCCAGCGAGCCTGCGCTTCGCGCGCGCCGGCCTGGTCATCTGTGCCCTGGCGGCGCTCGGCGTCAGCCTCGCCGCGGCATATCTCGCGATCGGGCTTCGGCCATTGGTGCTCGCCTGGTGGCCGGCTGATACCTCCATCCATGCCGCCGCCTGGATCGGGACGTTCGCGGAGCTCTCAAGCTGGTTCGTGGTGTTCAACCTGATCCCGCTTCCGCCCTTTACCGGCGGGCTGCTCCTGGCGGCGCTGTTCCCTGCCCTGCACCGGCAGGTGATGGCGCGGGTGCAGTGGATCGCCTTCGGGCTCGCCGTGCTGCTGGTGCTTTCCAGAGGCAGCCCGGTTTCCGGCATGCTGCAGCCGCTCGTGCGGCTGATCGGGCCGTAGGACGCGCGCAATGGCCCTTCCCCCGCTCCCTGGCACACGAGACGGACTATCCTGGCCGCTTGAGGCGATCGCCGCGCGTCGACGGCGGCGGGCGATCCTCGGCATCGTGCTCGCCTCGGCCATTGCCTTCGCCTTCGTGCATCTGGTGGCCGCCGTGATGGCCTGGCAGAGCCGCCCGCTTGCGAATGCGGCAGTGCTGGCCGTGGTCTTGGGCGCGATCATCATGGCCATCGGCCTCGTCTGGCTGGTCCGGCAGCCGAGCACGCGCGGCGATCTCGCCTTTCACGTCGATCGCCTTGCCGGGCTGGAGCAGCGCTACGGAACCGCGGTCGAGGTCGATGCGGATCGTCGTGACGAAGCCGGCGCGGTGGTGCTCGCCCTGCGCCGTGCGGGCGCAGCGGATGCGGAGGCGCTCGACCCTGCTCGCCTCGTGCCGCTGATCACGCGCCCGTTGGCCGTTGGCCTTGGGGCACTCGCGATGGTCTCGCTGGCCATAGCGCTCGTTCCGGGCCGGTCCGGCGACGTGGCTGGCCGAAACGGGCTCGCGGCGCCCTCGCTGCCAGAGCCCGCCGATATCGCCGAGACCGCGAGCGAGGTTGCGCGGCTTATTGCCGCCGATGCCGAGACGCGTGACGATCCCTATCTGGCAGCGGTCGCCCGCGCCATCGAGGAGCGGCTGACGGCGAACACCGATCTCGGGGCGCTCGAGCAGGATCTGGCGCAGCTTCTCGAGCATGCGGCCGATGCCTACGGCGTCCGACCGCCCGAGTGGCTCGGCACCGCCGGTTCGAACCGGCTCGCCGGGCTGCAGGAGCGGCTGGACCGCTTCGCCGAGGAACAGGCACGCCGCGACGCGCGCCGGGGTGGCAGCCCGCTCATGGCCGACCTTGCCTATGACGACTACGGCGTCGATCCCGAAGAGATGGGGATCCCGCCCTCGCGCAGCGTCGGAAATGCCGCGCCGCAGGGCGAGATCCTCGAGCCCGACGCGCAGGGCGAACGGCTCGCCGGCGGCGAGCCCGCCGATGGGTTGCGCCGCATGAGCGACGAGGAAGTGCAGCTTGCCGGAGCGATGCCGAGCGGCGCCGCGCTCGAGTCGGGTCGCGGAAGAAGCCGGGCCGCGGGGCTCGGCTCCGAGACGCTGGAGGGCGACGACGCCTTCGGCGCGATTGCGTTCCAGCCTGGCGAGGACATGGTGGTGACCGCAACGCCGGAGGCCGGCGGGCGGCGGATCCGGGTCGAGGTCGCGCCGGATGCGGAAGCGGCCGGCCCCGACGGGGCCGCCGGGGCGCTGGGGGCATCGGCGCAGGGGCCTGACGCGCAGCCGCAGCAGCGCCAGTACGTTCCCGCGGACCGACGCGCCGTGACCGCGCGCTACTTCGCGAGGGCGCCGCAGTGAGCCGCCGGGACGCAATCCGGGGCGGGCGGCCATGAGCTTCGCCGCGCCCGCCTTTCTCGCCCTCGCCGCACTTGTGGGCGTGATCCTCTACCTGCACAGCCAGCGGCAGCGCAGGAGGGTCGTGGGCAGTCTCCAGCTCTGGCGGCAGTTGCAGCTGCCCGACGGCAGCCGGCGGGCGCGGCGCTACCTGCCGCCGCTGTCGGTCGAGCTTGTCCTGCAGGTCGCGGCGGCCCTGGCGCTCGCCCTGGCGCTCGCCCAGCCGTTCCTCGGCCGGGCCCGGGCACCCGATCACCTTGTCATCGTCATGGACGCATCCGCCGACATGGCGGTTCTGGAAGAAGGCCGCGCGCGCCTGGACCTGGCGGGCGAGGAGCTTGGCCGGATGCTCGGCACGCCGGGCCGGATCGGCCCCGAGCGGGTCTCGATGGTGGTCTCCGGCGTCGTGCCGCGGCTCGAGGCGGCCCGCTGGCCCTGGCATCGTGACGCGCTGGCGGGGCCGCTGACCCGGCTGCGCGGCTCGGACGGACCCGCGGACTGGCAGGCGACGGGACGGCTGCTGGCCGGGCTCCTGCGCCCGGGCGAGGACACGACGGTTCTGTTCGTGTCGGATCGGGCGGCGCCGGCCGACCTGCGCGAGGTCATCGGAGAGGCGCGCCTGATCGAGCAGCGCATCGGCACGGTGCAGCCGCGCCTTCACCTTTCGGGCACGGTCGAGCCCGAGACGCTCGCGGACGGCATCTGGCGGATCGCCGGGAGCGTGCTTCTGGAGGGTGATTGGCCGGAAGGCGCTTTCGCCGATGCGGCCGAGGACGGGGTGGACTCCGGCCCGCTGCTGGAGATCGCGTACGCGAGCGATGCCGGCGCCGCGGAGCTGCCATGGGCAGATCTGGCCCCGGACCTCGACGCCGCCGGGCGGGCGGGTTTCGCGGCGACGCTGGACCTGCCCGGGCCGGGGATCCTGACGGTGACGCAGGCCGGGCCCGGCATCGCGGGCGACACGCTTCGCTTCGTGCTTCCGGACGGGCCGGAGGCGCTGGAGGTTCTTTATCTCGGCGCCGGCGAGCAGCCGCTTCTGGCCGCCCTGCGCGCGATCGAGGGCGTGGAAATATTCCAGGCCGACACGCTTCCGGCCGATGTCGCTCGCTTCGGGCTGGTGGTGGTCGACGGCGTCGCCGTGCCGCGCGCGCCCGAGACCAATACGGTCTGGATCGGTGCCGCGCGGGTCGAGGGCGCCGAGGAGCCCCCGGTCATGCAGGCGCCGGACCCCGACGGCTGGGACAATGCCCATCCCCTCGCCCGCGACATCGACTGGGCGGCGCTGCGGATCCCCGAAGCCCGCGCGGTGGTGCCCGAGCCGCTGGCCGAGACGCTGCTTGCCAGCGGCGACGTGTCGCTGGTGCAGGCATGGACGCAGGGCACGGGGCGCGGGGTTCGCCTCGCGTTCAACCCCGCGGACAGCA
The DNA here is from genome assembly GCA_964383295.1 of uncultured Rhodovulum sp. GTDB lineage: Bacteria > Pseudomonadota > Alphaproteobacteria > Rhodobacterales > Rhodobacteraceae > Amaricoccus. The sequence goes on along the minus strand of CAYLHK010000002.1, from coordinate 5,730 downwards.
ACTGGCCGGAGCAGAGCAGCTTCGCGCTGTTTGCAGCGGGACTGGTCGACTGGCTCGGGCTGCGACCGGGGGTGCCGCTCGCGCCCGCCTGCGAGGTCGGCCGGCGCTGTCCTCTCGATGCGCGCCTGCGGGGCAGCATGCTCGTGCCCGTGGATCCGCCCCATGGCGCGGCGGTGGTGCTCGACGACCCCGTGGGCTTCCTGCCCGAATGGGCCGGCCTCTTCCGTATCGGCGACGGGGACGCCGCGCGGTACCTGGCGGTCAATGCCGCGCCGCGCGGCGAGGTTGCGGCGTCGGCTGATGACCCCTCGCCCGCGGCTGGCGCGGCGGCGCTGCCGCGCAGCTGGACGCCCTGGCTTCTCGGTCTGGCCGCAGCACTTCTTGCCGCCGATGCCTTGCTAGCGGCGCGCAGGAAGCGGCGGTTCGGCGCGCCGGCGCCGCTGGCGCTGGCGGCCACCGGGATGGCGCTCGCGGCGGCGCTCAACCTGCCCGCGCCCGTCAGCCAGGCGCGCGAGGTCCTGACGCTGATCCTGCCGCCCGCGCTTGGCGAGACCGGCGGCCAGGACGCCTCGCCGCAGATCGCCGCCCTCCTCGCGGCGGATCGTTCCAGTGTCATAACCACGGGCGCGGGGGCGGAGGTGTCTGCCGATGCCGGCGAGGGGGCGCTCGGCGCCGCGGCCGGGCCGGGACCGACCCCGGACGGCGCGGCGGCCCTGGCGCTGGCGCAGGCGATGCAGCCCGACGGACAAACCGCACGAATCGTGCTGGCGGCCGATCTCACCACGGCGTCGCCGGCGGTATCGCTTGGCGCCCGTCCCGACCTCACCATCGATCGTCTGCCGGCAGCTCCGCCGGTGGTCGGCGAGGTTCTGGTGCGCGGGGTCGAGCTGCCGCACCACGTGGTGGCTGGCGACGCGCTCACGCTGATCGGGATCGTTCACGCGCAGCGCGCCACCGAGGCGGAGCTGCGCATCCTGCGCGACGGCGACGTGCTGGCCTCGCAGGCCGTGTCCCTGTCGGCCGGCAACAACCGGATCGAGGCGACGCTGCCCGATGTCGCCGCGGGTGAGGTGCTGGTGGAGATGGAGATCGACGCTCCGGGCGACACCTATGCCGAGAACAACCGCGCCGGGCGTATCGTCACCGCCCGGGCGGCCCGGCCGATCGCGGTCATCGCCCCTTCCGCCGATCATGGGCGCGCCTTCGCGGCCATGCTCGCGGGTGCAGGCGTCGACGCGGTGGTGCTCGATCCGCGTTCGGCACCGCACTACCAGCGGGGCTGGCTCGAGTATGGCGGCATTGTGCTTCTGAACATGCCGGCGATCGCGCTGTCCACGCGCCAGCAGGGGCTGATCGAGACCGCCGTCGCCGAGCACGGGCTCGGCCTGCTGATCCTGGGTGGCCCGAACAGCTTCGGGCCGGGCGGCTACTTCGAGACCGCACTGGAGCGCGTGTCGCCGCTGTCGAGCCGCATCCCGCGCGAGGCGCCCGAGGTGGCGATGGTCTTCGTGCTGGACCGCTCGGGCAGCATGCAGCAGCCGGTCGGAGAGGGAAACCGGCTCGACATCGCCAAGCGGGCAACCCTCGCTGCCGTCGAGCTGCTGAACCCTGCGAGCCAGATCGGGATCGTGGTGTTCGACGCCGAGGCGACAGCCATACTGCCGCTGGGCGAGTTGGACATCGACAGCGCCCGCGCGGCACTCGGGAGCGTCGATCCGGGCGGCGGCACGTCGATCTACCCGGGCCTCGTGGCTGCCTACGAGATGCTGCGCGGGGTCGAGGCGCCGGCGCGACACATCGTGGTGATGACGGACGGGCTGAGCCAGCCTGGGGACTTCCCCGGCATCATCGGGCAGATCCGCGCCGAGGGCATCACCGCATCGGCGGTCGCGGTGGGGACCGGGTCGGACATCAGCACGGTCGAGATGATCGCCGGACTCGGCGGCGGCGCTGCACATGCCTCGCTCGACTTCGAGGCGCTGCCGTCCATCCTTTCGCAGGAGGCGATGCTGCTTTCGGAGCCGATCGAGGAGATGCGCAGCCAGCCCAGTTGGCTCGATACCGACGCGCCGTTTCTCGTGGGCCTGCCCGATCCGATGCCGCCGGTCGAGGGCTTCGTGCTCACCACCGCCAAGCCGCAGGCCCGCCTGGCGATGACGACGCCCGACACGGAAGACCGGGACATGCCGCTGCTCGCCTGGTGGCGCTACGGCAACGGTTCGGTGCTGGCGCTCAGCACCGATGCGACGGGCGCATGGTCGCGCAACTGGCACGCCCTAGATAGCTATTCGACGATGTGGAGCAGGATCCTGCGGCAGTTCCTGCCGCCCACCGCCGCCCCCGGGCTGCATCTGACGGTCGATGGCGACGGCGAGACCATGCATGTCACGCTGACCGCGTTCGACGAGGAAGGCGCCCCGCAAAGCGGCATGTCAGTCTCGGCGGCGGTGACCGCCCCGGACGGGACGCCTCCGATGAATATGCCGCTGCGCGAGGATCGCGCCGGGCTCTACCGGAGCGGGCTCCTGCTGGGCGCGCCGGGGCGCTACGAGGTGAGCGTCGCCGTCGACGGCGCACCGGCCGAGGTCGTCGCGGCTTTCCACCATTCCTACCCAGTGCGCTACGATCTCGCCCGCCCGGGTGGCGCGGCCGATCGGCTGATGGCTGCGACGGGCGGCGGCGAGCGCGATGCCGCCGGAGTTCTGGCCGCCAGTGCCGGGGTCAACTGGGTCTGGCGCGGCGCCTGGCCCGTCTGGGCGCTCGCGGCGCTCGGCCTGTTCATGGCCGAACTCGTGCGCCGCTACGCCGGCATCGGGGCACAGCTCGGTGCTGGTCTCGGGCGGGTGATGCCTGGACGGGGCCGCAAGATATCTCAAGAATCCGAAGGGAGTAGCCGATGAGCACCGCCACCGCGACGCTGTCCGACGACGAAGCCATCGCCGAGCTCGAGCGGCTGCGCGGCGCCCTCCAGCGCACCCGCGAGGGCATGGGCGCAACCGTGATCGGCCAGCACGAGGCGATCCATCTGATGCTGATCGGCCTGATCGCCGGGGGTCACGTGCTGCTCGAGGGGGCGCCCGGCGTGGGCAAGACGCTGATGGTGCGCAGCCTCGCCCGCGTCACCGGCCTCAGCTTCTCGCGCATCCAGTTCACGCCGGACCTGATGCCCGCCGACATCACCGGCGCCATGGTGCTTGCGCCGGACGCCGAGGGCCGCAGCCATCTCGAGTTCCGCAAGGGGCCGATCTTCGCGCAGCTTCTGCTGGCCGACGAGATCAACCGCGCCACGCCGCGCACCCAGTCCGCGCTGCTCGAGGCCATGCAGGAGGGCACGATCTCGGCGGCCGGTACCAGCATGACCCTGCCCCGGCCGTTCTTCGTGCTCGCGACGCAGAACCCGATCGAGATGGAGGGCACCTATCCGCTTCCCGAGGCGCAGATCGACCGTTTCCTCTTCCGCATCGACGTGGGCTATCCCGACCAGCAGGTGCTGTCGGGGATCCTGAGCGCCACCACCGGCACCACGGTGGCCGAACAGCCCCAGAGCATAACGCCGCAGGACGTTCTGACCCTGCAGTCGCTCGCCCGCAGCGTTCCGATCGCCGAGCCGCTGCGCGACGGCGTTGCCCGGCTCTGCCTGCGCACGCAGCCGGAGCGGCCCGACGCGGACACGGTCGTCGCGCGCCACATGCGCTTCGGGATCAGCCCGCGTGGCGCCCAGGCACTGGTTCTGGCCGCCAAGGGCCATGCGCTGCTCGCCGGGCGCAACCACGTCTCGGTTGCCGACCTGCGCGCCGTGCTGCTGCCGGTCGTCCGCCATCGCGTCCAGCCGAACTTCGAGGGCCGCGCCGCGCGCATTGACGTCGAGGCCCTGATGCTGCGGCTGTTCGACGAAAGCCTGGGGCACCTGTGATGCGACCACCCGCCGCCCTTCTGGACCAGCTGTCGTTCTCGCGGCTGATGCCCGTGCACGCGCGGCCGTCCGTCGGAATAGGCGAGAGGCGCTCGCGGCGGCGTGGTCCGGGGATGGAGTTCCTCGATCACCGCCCCTACCGGGAGGGCGACGACATTCGTCATCTCGATCCGTATGTGATGGCGCGCAGCGGCGAGAAGGTGATGCGCGAATATGCCGCCAGCCGCCAGGTGCCGGTGACGATCCTGATGGACGCAAGCGCCTCCATGGCGATCGGGGACGGCGGCAAGCTGACGCTCGCGCGCCTGCTCGCCCAGACCCTCGGCTTCGTGGCGCTGGCCGGAAGCGACCGGCTGCAACTCGTTGCAAGCGGCGGCGAGGGGCTGCACTGGTCGCCGCGATGGCAGGGCACCGCGCGGGCCGACGACCTCTTTGCCTGGATCAACGCCCAGCGAGAGGGTGGGAGGGGCAATTTCGCCGACGCCCTGCGCGCGGTCCACGAGCATCTGCCGCCGGGGGGGCTCCTGATCGCCATAGGCGACTGGTGGGGCGAGGATATCGCCACGCTTCTCGCGGCGCTGCATGCCGCCGGCCAGGAGGTGCTGGCGGTGCAGATCCTTGGCCCCGACGAACTTGCCCCCGGCCGGATCGGCAAGGGCGTGATCACCGTGATCGACGTGGAAACCGATGACGAGGTCGAGGTCGCCATTGATGGCGAGACCCTTCGCCGCTATGCCGCACTGCTCGGCGCGTGGCGAGAGGGCCTGCGGGAGATGTTCGCGACCCGGCAGTGGCACTTCCTGACCGCCGATGCAGGCACCGACGTCACCGACTTCTGCCTGCGCACGCTTCGAGGTGCGGGGGTGCTATCATGACCGATGCTGCAAGAAGCGACATGAACGAGGCCAGCACCAAGCAGGCGATCGTCGTCGATGACGTGAAGAAGCGCTTCGGCCGGACGGTCGCCCTGGACGGCATCAGCCTCAGCGTTCCGGCGGGTGGCGTCTTCGCGCTGCTCGGGCCCAACGGCGCCGGCAAGTCGACGCTGATCGACATCCTCTGCACCATACGCCCGCCAGATGCCGGCCGCGCCAGCGTCGCGGGGATGGACGTGGTGCGCCAGCCGCGCCAGGTGCGGCGCCAGATCGGCGTCGTGTTCCAGGACCCCACGCTCGACACGCGGCTGACCGTCGAGGAGAACCTGAACTTTCACGGCATGGTCTACCAGATGTCTGGGGCCGACCGCCGGCGCCGCATCAGGGAGATGCTCGAACTGGTGGAGCTTTCCGACTGGCGAGGCGCGGTGGCCCGCACGCTGTCGTCGGGCATGAAGCGCCGGCTCGAGATCGCGCGCGCCCTGCTGCATTCGCCGCGGATCCTGTTTCTCGACGAGCCCACGGTCGGCCTCGACGCGCAGTCGCGGGCCCGCATCTGGGACTATCTCGACACGCTGCGCCGAAGCCAGGACCTGACGGTGGTCGTCACCACGCATTACATCGACGAGGTGGAGAACGCCGACCGCGTCTGCGTGATCGACCACGGGCGCATCCTCGCCGAGGGCACGCCGGGGTCGCTGAAGGCCGAGCACGGCACCGCCATCGTGCGCGCGACGCCGGTCAACCCGGCGGCAGCGGCCGCGATCCGCGCCCGCTTCCCCGATGCCGTCGAGGGAGTTGATGGCCAGCTCTTGATCCGCATGGAGGAGGCCGGCGGTGCGGATGTACTGCTGGCCGATTTCGGCCGCGACCTGCGCCAGATTGCCGTCGACCAGCCGAGCCTGGAGAGCGTCTTCCTCGCGCTGACCGGCCGCGACCTGC
>CAYLHK010000001.1:91020-110509 GCA_964383295.1 uncultured Rhodovulum sp. | reverse complement strand
TACATGGCGCCGATGCCGAGGCCGATGGCGAGGATGAGCAGGTTCAGGGTGAGCGCGAAGGCGCCGATCACCCCGTCGAAGGAGAAGCTCGCGTCGAGCACCTCGAGGTAGAGGAAGGCGCCGAGACCGCCGCGAGCGGCGACGGACATGTTCTTGTCGGCCTGGTCGAGGAAGTGGCGCGAGACATCGACGACAAGGAAAGTGACGAGCCCCCAGATCGCCGCGCGCTGGAAGGTCTCGGCCTTGGCCTCTTCGAGGATGGCGGAGAAGCCGAGGATCAGCAGCAGCACGAAGGCGATCTCGATGCCCCGCACGTCGGCCGCACCGCGCAGCCTGCGCTCGATGAAGCCCACCCAGTGCACATCCTTGGCCGGATCGAAGAAATAGGTGAGCCCGACCATCATCAGGAAGGTGCCGCCGAAGGCCGCGATCCCGAGATGCGCCTCGTTCATGATGCGCGCGTATTCCTCGGGGGCGACGGCGGCGAGGCGCACCGCCTCGATGGGTCCGATCTTGGCCGCGACCATGATCACCGCCAGCGGGAAGATGATGCGCATGCCGAAGACGGCGATCAGGATGCCCCAGGTGAGGAAGCGCCGCTGCCAGACCGGCGTCATCGACTTCAGCTTGTTGGCGTTGACGACCGCGTTGTCGAAGGAGAGCGAGATCTCGAGCACCGCGAGAATGGCGCAGATGGTGAAGATCGAGATCGTGCCGCTGACCGTGCCCGTCATAAGCCAGCCGACGATACCGCCGAGCACGAGGCCCACGGCGGTTACGATGAAGGCCCAGCGGAAGTAGTGGAGCTGCTCGGAGAACGCGCTGCGGCTCATGCCCGCACCTCGCCGGCGCGTAAGGTCCGGGTCGGCGCGCCGTCGGGACCGGATTCGGGGTTAGGTGTCATCGGGGCTCCTCCTGCGCGTCCCATGTCCGTTTTTCGCCTTTGACATGGCGGCTGCCAGTTTGCAATCGACCAGCCCGGGGCGGATGACCCGGGACGCTCGCCGATGGCGGCCGTCATTATGACTGGTTGAACAGGCCCGGCGGGCCGTACTAGAGCGTATCGAGACGTCGCAGAGCGAGGAAGCAAAGCATGTTCGTGGCCATGAACCGGTTCAAGGTCTTACCGGGTTTCGAGGCAGCTTTCGAGGAGGTGTGGCGAAACCGCCGCTCCCGCCTCGACGAGATGGAGGGGTTCCGCTCGTTCCACTTGATGCGTGGGCCGCGTTCGGAAGCCCATACGCTCTACGCCTCGCACACCGTCTGGGCGGACGAGGCCGCCTTCAAGGCCTGGACGACTTCGGAGCAGTTCCGCGAGTCCCACAAGGGCGCGGGTTCCACCAAGGTGCACTACGCCGGCCATCCCGAGTTCGAGGGCTTCACCGCCATCGAGGGGGTCTGAGCCAGGCGCGGCAGCTCGTCTGCCGCGTTGTCATCCGACGCTATCCGCGATTGGCGCGTCAGCCGCCCAGCCGCACCAACGCGTGACGCTTGCGCCCGGCGGAGAGCTTGCGCGGGGCGGTCAGGGCGGCAGCGTCGAGCGTGAGCCCGACGTCGGTCAGCGCCTCGTCGTCGAGCCGCGCACCGCCCTCGGTGATCAGCCGCCGCGCCTCCTTGCCCGACGAGGCCAGGCCCGACTTCACCAGGACCTGAACGATCGAGATCCCGCCCTCGGGCAGGTCGCCGGGGGTCAGCGTCAGTGTCGGCAGGTCATCGCCGGTGCCGCCGCGCTCGAAGACCTCGCGCGCCGTCGCCTCGGCCGCGCGGGCGGCATCGGCGCCATGGCAGAGCGTCGTCACCTCGTTGGCCAGCGTGATCTTGGCCGCGTTGATCTCGGCGCCGCCGAGACCGCCCAGCCGGTCGCATTCCTCGACCGGCAGTTCGGTGAAGAGCTTGAGGAAGCGGCCGACATCGGCATCGGTCGTGTTGCGCCAGAACTGCCAGAAGTCGTAGGGCGACAACATCTCGGCGTTGAGCCAGACGGCACCGCCCGCGCTCTTGCCCATCTTGCGCCCGTCCGAAGTGGTCAGGAGCGGCGAGGTGAGGCCGAAGATCTCCGTGCCCGCCACCCGGCGGGTCAGGTCGATCCCGTTGACGATGTTGCCCCACTGGTCCGAGCCGCCCATCTGCAGCAGGCAGCCGTAGCGGCGGTTCAGCTCCAGGAAATCATAGGCCTGCAGGATCATGTAGTTGAATTCGAGGAACGACAGCGACTGGTCGCGGTCGAGGCGCGACTTCACGCTCTCGAAGCTGAGCATCCGGTTGACCGAGAAATGCCGGCCGATGTCGCGCAGGAAGTCGAGGTAGTTGAGCGCATCGAGCCATTCGGCGTTGTTGAGCATGACCGCGTCGGTCGGCCCCTCGCCGTAAGCCAGGTACTTGGCGAAGACGCGGCCCATTGTGGCGATGTTGGCATCGATCTGCGCGGGCGAGAGCAGCGGGCGCTCGTCGGAGCGGAACGAGGGATCGCCCACCTTGGTGGTGCCGCCGCCCATCAGGGTCAGCGGCTTGTGCCCGGTCTTCTGCAGCCAGCGCAGGATCATGATGTTCATCAGATGCCCGACATGCAGCGACTGCGCGGTGGCGTCATAACCGATGTAGGCGGGCACCGTGCCGGCGATCAGCGCCTCGTCGAGGCCCTGGAGGTCGGTGCAGTCCTGCATGAAGCCGCGCGCCTGCATGATGTGCAGGAAGTCGCTCTTCGGCCTGTAGCTCATCGGGGCAGTCCTTTCGCGCGGGGCGGTGCCGTTCTATAGCGCAAGGGCAAGCGAAGGGAAGGGTCGTGGCCGAGGTGATGCGTGCGCTGGGGCTGATGTCGGGGACCTCGATGGACGGGGTCGATGCGGCTGTGGTCGAGACCGACGGCGAGACGATCGCGGCCTTTGGGCCGAGCGGGTTCCGGGCCTTTGCGCCCGATGAGCGCGAGGTGCTGCGCGCGGCGTTGGGGCGCTGGCCGGGGGATGCGGGGCTGGACGAGGTCGAGGCGCTGGTCCGGCGTGTCCATGCCGAGGCGGTGGCACAGTGCGACGCAGTGGACGTCATTGGCTTTCATGGGCAAACCCTGGCGCATGATCCGCGGGGGCGCGGGACGCACCAGATCGGGCGCGGGGATCTGCTGGCGGCGGAGTGCGGCGTGCCTGTGGTCTGGGATTTCCGCACGGCAGATGTGGCGAGCGGGGGCGAGGGCGCGCCGCTGGTGCCGTTCTTTCACTTTGCCTGCGCGCTGCGGATCGGGGCGACGGCACCGGCGGCCTTCCTCAACCTCGGCGGCGTGGGCAATGTCACCTGGGTGGACCCACGCGCCCGCGCACCGGAGGCGCCGGGGGCGCTGGTGGCCTTCGACACCGGCCCGGGCAATGCGCTTATCGACGATTTCCTGCGCGCGCGGACGGGGCGCGATTTCGACGCGGACGGCGCGGTCGCCGGCGCAGGGAGGGTGGACGCCGCGGCCCTCGCCGGTCTGGCGGATCATCCCTATGTCGCAAGAGTGCCGCCGAAGTCACTGGACAGGCAGGACTTCCACCATTTTCTTGACCGGGTCGCGCATCTGTCTACCGAGGACGGGGCCGCGACGCTGGCGGCGCTGACGGTGGAGTGTGTCGTCGAGGGCATGCGGCATTTTCCCGAGCCGGCGGGCCGCTGGCTGGTCTGCGGCGGCGGGCGGCGCAATGCGACGGTGATGCGGATGCTGGCCGCGCGGACGAATGTCGCGGTGGAGCCGGTCGAGGCGGTGGGGCTCGACGGGGACATGCTGGAGGCGCAGGCCTTCGGCTATCTGGCGGTCCGGGTGCTGCGCGGGCTGCCGACCTCGGCGCCCGGGACGACGGGCGCGCGGCTGCCGGTGTCCGGAGGACGGATCAGCCGCCCGGGACACGGGCCCGCGCCAGCGCGGTGAGCGGCGAGGCCGGCGGCCTGCAACCTGCTGAATGCGGGCGGCTAGCCGAGGGCGGCGAGATGGCGGGCGAAGCCGGGGCTCGCCATCAGCGTCCGGCAGCGGGCGAAGCGCCCCGTGGCATAGGCCCAGAAGTCGTCGGCGGGGTTGTCGTTGGCGTGCTGGATCAGCCCCCAGAGGGTCCAGAGCAGGTCGCACATCGCCTTGTGCATCACCATGCGGCCGTGCTCGGCCGGCGTGGGATCGCGGCCGAAATAGGCGGCGAGCAGGCGCGCGTCCATCTCCTCGGTGAAGGCGCCCTCGACCGAGAGATCGCCGAGATCCCACAGGGGGTCGTTGTTGCCGGCATATTCCCAGTCGACGATCCACATCCGATCGCCCGCGTCGAGAAAGTTCTCGCAGAGCGGGTCGCAGTGGCAGGCGGCCAGCGGCGCGGGGTCGGCATCCAGCGCGGCGCGCACGGCACCGGCCTCGGCGACCACCTCGTGGTAGCCGGGCGGCAGGCTGGCGCCCAGCTCGCCCAGAAGCTTCAGGTAGTCGTCGATCATCGCGAAGAGCTCGAAGCGCCCGGCGAAGGGGGCGGAGCGGTCGTGGAGCTGGCGGAAGGCCAGCGCGGCGCGTTCCACCGCGCCCTCGCGGGTGGCGAAGGCCTCCGGCGACATGGTGGCGGCGGCGGGGACAAATTCGGTGAGCATGATGCCGTCGTCGCCGAAATGCAGCACCCGCGGCGCCACGCCGGCTGCGGCGGCGGCGCGGGCGTTCACCGCCTCGGCGGCACGATCGATATAGGCCTCGGTGCCCTTGCCGGGCAGGCGCAGCACGACGGCGCGCGGTCCCTCGCCGAGCCGGAACACCCGGTTGGTGAGCCCGCCGAGGCGCTCGACGATCGGTGCATCCGCCAGATCCGCAAAGCCGGGAATGCGGGCGATTGCGCTCCGGGCCGCGTCGGTTTCGCTCATGCCGCCAGTTTCTCCCCTGCCGCGGTTTTCCTTGCCCTACAGTTGAGTATGATGGGCGCGCGGCGTCAACGCCGTCACCCCATCCCGTTTCCAACGAAGGAAGACTGATGACCGATACCATGGGCTCCAAGCTCGATGCCGTCTACAGCGCGAGCGGTGCCGCCGACATTGCCCGCGTCTATGATGCCTGGGCCGAGGGCTACGAGGCGGAGATGGCGGCCGTGGGCTATCGGCATCCCTCGATCTGCCTGGCCATGCTCGCCCGCCATCTGCCGAAGGGGGCAGGGCCGGTGCTGGATGCGGGCTCGGGCACCGGGCTCGTCGGCCAGTGGCTGGCGATCATCGGCTATCCGCAGGCGGAGGCGATCGACATCTCGCCGGGCATGCTGAAGGTGGCCGAGGCCAAGGGGGTCTATGCGCGGCTGCATCACGCGGACCTGCGCGGGCGCCTGCCCTTCGAGGATGGTCATTTCGCCGCCGTGGTCAGCGCCGGCGTCTTCACCACCGGACATGTGGGCGCCGAGGCGCTGGACGAGATCCTGCGCATCCTCCGCCCCGGCGGCCTGGCGGTGCTGACGGTGAAGGACGCGGTCTGGGAAGGCGGCTTCCGCGCCCGGGTCGAGGAGCTGGCGGGCGCGGGGCGGCTCACGCTGCATGACGAGACGCCGCCCTATGTCTCGATGCCGGGCCAGCCGGGCACCGAGCCGGGGCGCTGCGTGGTGCTGGCGGTCTGACGGAGAGCCGCCGTCGCCGGGCGGCGCGCGGGCGAGTGGGAGAAAGACATGCCGTTCCTGCGCCGTGACGGCGTCTCGCTGTTCTATGAGCTGACCGAGGGGCCGCTGGCGCCGGTCGTGCTGTTGCACGGCTGGTGCTGCGATCACAGCTTTCTCGCCCCGCAGGCACGGCATTTCGCCGGCAGGGGCCATGCGGTTCTGTCGCTCGATCTGCGCGGGCATGGGCGGAGCGACAAGCCGGAGCAGCCCTATCCGATCGGCGGCTTTGCCGACGACGTGGCCTGGATGTGCGGCGCGCTGGACATCACGCGGCCGATCGTCGTCGGTCACAGCATGGGCGGGATCATCGCGTTCGATCTCGCCGCGCGGTGGCCGGCATTGCCGGGCGCCATCGTCATGCTCGATTCGGCCGTTGTCCTTCCGGAGGCGGCCCTGGCGGCGGTCCCGGCGATGGTGGAGCGCCTGCGTGGGCCGGACTATGCGGCGGAACTGACCCGGGTGGTGGAGACGGTGTTCTTCCTGCCCACCGATGATGCCGCCCGCAAGGCGCGGGTGCTGGCGACGATGACCGCCGCGCCGCAGCATGTGATGGCCGCCGCCTATGCCGGCCTCGGCCAGTACGATGCCGCGGTGGCGGGCCGGGTCTCGGCCCCCAGCCTCTACATAGCGGCGGACGAGCCGTCGCCGCGCTCGGACATGGCCCGGTTGCGGGCGCTGCTGCCGGGGATGCTCTACGGGCAGACGGTGGGTTCGGGGCATTTCTGTCAGCTCGAGGTGCCCGAGCAGGTCGATGCGATGATCGACCGGTTCCTGGTCCTGGCGATGCCAGGGCGCCAGCCACTGGCGCCTGAATAGGTTCGCTCTCCCGAAGTTCGGCCCGCCCCCTGGACGGCCTCGACGTGCCGGCCGGTGCGGCGTCGCGGCCGGGCGCTTTCCACGGCGGGCTGTCGCTCGTTTTTGCAAATGCTTCGCAAGAGTATTGACGTCTTCCCCGTCAGTACCTACTCAAGAGGGGAGGGCGCGGCTGCGCGCCGGGCAGGAGGACGGGAATGAGGCTTACACGACGCGCTGCGGCCACCCTGCTGGGGCTGGCGCTGGTCGCACCGGCCGCGGCGAGCCTGGCGCAGCCGGCGCCGCTGAACGTGGTCGCCACCACCGGCATGATCGCCGATGCCGCCCGCCAGGTCGGCGGCGCGCATGTAGAAGTCCGCGCCTTGATGGGGCCGGGGGTGGATCCGCATGCCTATCGCCAGACCCGTACCGATATCGTCGCGATGACCAGGGCCGATCTCGTGCTCTGGCACGGCCTCTATCTGGAAGCGCAGATGGAGGACTTCTTCGAGACCCTGGCGACCCGCCGTCCGGTGGTCGCGGTAGCCGAGGCGCTGCCGGCCGACCAGCTGGTCGCGCATGTGGACTATGCCGGGCGCTACGACCCGCATGTCTGGATGGCGCCCGCGCTGTGGTCCGGGGTGGTGCTCGCCGTTCGCGACGCGCTGAGCGCCGAGCGGCCGGAGGCGGCGGCGGAGTTCGCCGCCAATGCCGAGGCGCATCTGGCCGAGATCGCCGCCCTCGACGCCTATGCGCAGACGGTGCTCGGCAGCGTGCCGGAGGAACTGCGCCTGCTCGTCACCGCCCATGACGCCTTCACCTATTTCGGTCGCGCCTACGGTTTCGAGGTCGTCGGCATCCAGGGGATTTCCACCGCCAGCGAGGCGGGCCTGGCCCGCGTGGCCGAGCTGGTGGACCTGCTGGTCGGACGGCAGGTCGGCGCGGTCTTCGTCGAGAGCTCGGTCTCGGACCGCAGCATCCGTGCGCTGATCGAGGGGGCCGCGGCGCGTGGCCACCAGGTTCGGATCGGGGGAGAACTCTTCTCCGACGCCATGGGCCAGGACGGGAGCTATGAGGGGACCTACATCGGCATGATCGACCACAATGTCACCCTGATCGCACGCGCGCTCGGCGGCGAGGCGCCGGCGCGCGGCCTGAACGATCAGCTGAGCGCCGGGATCTGAGGCCGCCATGATGCCCGCCGCCCTAGAGCTAGCCACCGATGCCGGGCGCCCGCTGCCCGTGTCCGACGATGCGGGCGCCGCGCTCGCGCTGCGCGGCATCACCGTCTCCTACGGGGAGCGCCCGGCGGTGTTCTCGGTCGACGCAACCTTCCCCGCCGGCAGCCTGACCGCGATCGTGGGGCCGAACGGGGCGGGCAAGTCCACGCTGCTCAAGGCGGCGCTGGGCGTCGTGCCGCGGCTTTCGGGCACGGCGACGGTCTTCGGGGTGCCGCTCGGCAGGGCGCGGGGCCGGGTCGCTTATGTCCCGCAGCGCGCCTCGGTCGACTGGGATTTTCCCACCCGGGTCATCGACGTGGTGACCATGGGCCTCTACCGTGAGCTCGGCCTCATGGGCCGGATGCGCGGCAGCCATCGGTCGCGCACGCGGGCCAGTCTCGAGCGCGTCGGCATGGAGGGCTTTGCCGAGCGGCAGATCGGCCAGCTCTCGGGCGGGCAGCAGCAGCGGGTGTTCCTGGCCCGCGCGCTGGCGCAGGGGGCCGATCTCTATCTGCTCGACGAGCCCTTCGCCGGCGTCGATGCCGCCACCGAGCGCGCGATCATCGATGTGCTCAAGGAGCTGCGCGCCGAGGGCCGCACGGTCGTCTGCGTCCACCACGATCTCGCGACGGTGGCCGACTACTTCGACCGGGTGCTGCTCATCAACGTGCGCCGCATTGCCGAGGGGCCGGTGGCCGGGGCCTTCACCGAGGCCAATCTCCAGGCCGCCTACGGCGGACGACTCGCGACGGCCCAGGTGGACCGCCTGTCGCTGCCGACCGGTTGAGCTGCGCGATGATCGAAACCTTTCTCGCGGCGCTGACGCTGCAGGCGGGCTATAATGCCGCGCTGGTCGCGGTGGGTGCCGGGCTGCTCGGGATCGCGGCTGGCGCGGCGGGGACCTTCCTCGTCCTCGCGCGGCGCGCGCTGGTCTCAGATGCGGTGGCCCATGCGACCCTGCCCGGGATCGGCATCGCCTTCATGGTGATGGTGGCGCTCGGCGGCGATGGGCGTGCGCTTGCCGGCCTCCTCCTCGGCTCGGCCGCCAGTGCCGTGCTTGGCCTCTGGCTGGTCGAATGGATCATCCATCGCACCCGGCTGGCCGAGGATGCCGCGATCGGCGCGGTCCTGTCGGTATTCTTCGGCTTCGGCATCGTGCTCCTGACGGTCATTCAGACCATGTCCGGCGGGCGTCAGGCGGGGCTGGAGGGATTCCTGCTCGGCTCCACCGCCGGGATGCTGTTCCAGGACGCGGTGGTGATCGCCGTCGGGGGCGCGGCGGTCCTGCTGCTGGTGCTGATCCTGCGCCGCCCCATGACGCTCGCCGCCTTCGACCCCGGCTATGCCACCAGCGCGGGCTGGAACGTGCGGCGCATCGATCTCGCGGTCATGGCGCTCGCCACGGCGGTGACGGTGATCGGGCTGAAGCTCGTGGGGCTGATCCTCGTGGTCGCGCTGCTCATCATCCCGGCCGTCACCGCGCGCTTCTGGAGCGATCGCACCGACCGCGTGGTGCTGGCCGCCGGCATGATCGGCGGGCTCGCCGGCTATGTCGGCGCGGCGCTCTCGGCCTCGGCGCCGGCGCTGCCCACGGGCCCGATCATCGTGCTCGTCGCCTTCGCGCTGTTCGCGGCGTCGCTGCTGCTCGCACCGGGCCGGGGCCTCTTGGCCAACGGCCTGCGCCACCGGCGCTTCCGCCGGCGGGTCCATCGCCGCCAGGGCCTGCTGGCGCTCGCCCGCGACGAGCGGATTCTCGACCCGGAGACGCTCGCCGTCCTGCGCCGCGAGCGGCTGATCCGCCGCGACGGGGTGGCGACCGGGGCAGGGCGCGCGCAGGCCTCGCACACCCTGCGCGACGAACGCCGCTGGCGCGAGGCGCGGCAGCTCTACCAGGACGAGGCGATCCTGGGACGCCACGACGGCCTTACCGCGATCGAGGAGGTCCTCACCCGCGACGAGATCGCCGCCATCGACGCGCGGATCGGGGGGCCTCACCCGCTGCCGCCACGCGGGGAGGGGGAATGATGTTCGATCCGGCCTTCGTCCAGCTCAGCCTCACCCCGATCCTGATCGGGGTGCTGGCGGCCATCACCTGCGCGCTGCCGGGGAATTTCCTGATCCTGCGCCGGCAGGCGCTGATCGGGGATGCGATCAGCCATGTGGTGCTGCCCGGGATCGTGGTGGCCTTCCTCGTCACCGGCGCGATCACCACCACCGCGATGATGCTCGGCGCCGCCGCCGCATCGGTCCTGGCCGTGGTGCTGATCGAGGCAATCCGACGTCTCGGCCGGGTCGAGCCGGGCGCGGCGATGGGGGTGGTCTTCACCGCGCTCTTCGCCGGCGGCGTGCTGCTTCTCGAACAATCCGACACCAGCTCGGTGCATCTTGATGTCGAGCACGCGCTCTTCGGCAATCTCGAAAGCCTGATCTGGTTCGCCGCCGAGGACTGGTCCTCGCTCCTCGACCCCGCCGCGCTGGCCGAACTGCCGCCCGAACTCGGCCGGATGGCGCTGGTTGCGGCTCTGCTCGCCGGGCTGACGCTCCTGTTCTGGCGCCCGCTGAAGATCTCGACCTTCGACCCGGGCTTCGCCGATACCGTGGGCATCCCGACCGGGGCGATCGGCATCGGGCTGGTGATCGCGGCCGCCATGGCGGCGGTGGCGGCCTTCGACGCGGTCGGCTCGATCATCGTCATCGCGATGTTCATCTGCCCTCCGGCCGCGGCGCGGCTGATGACCGACCGGCTGGAGATCCAGGTGCTGTGGTCGGTGGCCTTCGCGACCCTGTCGGCGGTGGCGGGCTATGTCGTCGCCGGCTACGGCCCGCTCTGGATCGGCAGCGCGAATGCGGTCAGCGCGGCCGGGATGATCGCGACGGTCTCGGGCGTGATCCTGGCGCTCGCCTGCCTCTTCGCGCCGCACCGGGCGCGGATCGGCGCGCCGCGCGAGGCGGACGGATAGAGTCTTGACCTCGCGCCGATTAAAACGAACTTACCATGGCCGGCTCGTCCGGCCCGGGAGGGTGTGCGCAGGATCGTGCCGCGTCAGCGGGGCGCGACGCGCGGGCCGCCCGGAGGCACCTACTGGATTTTGGGAGGAACCTGAAATGTTTCGTACTGCTCTGATCGCCGCCGTGCTTGCGGGCGGTGCCGGCGCGCCGCCCGCCATGGCGCAGGGTGACGCAGCCGCTGGCGAGGCGCTGTTCAACCGCAGCTGCCGGGCCTGCCATCAGGTGGGCGAGGGCGCGCGCAACACCGCCGGCCCGGCGCTGACGGGCGTCATCGACGAGGAGATCGCCTCCGCCGAGGGCTTCCGCTATTCGCCCGCCTTCACCGAGAAGAAGGCCGAGGGCTTCGTCTGGACCGAAGAGGCGCTGGGCGAGTATCTCGCCAATCCGCGCGCCTATCTGCCGGGCAACCGCATGGCCTTCCCCGGCCTGCGCAGCGACGAGGATGTCGCGAACATGGTCGCCTATCTCGCCACGTTCGAATAGACGGCTCCGGGGATCCCGGGCCCGGCCGCTCGGGCCGGGCATGTCGGTGTCCCTGCGCTCCGCTTTCCGGCCGGGCGCGACCTGTCATCAATCCGGCACGCGAAGTGTCTAAGCTCCCGTCCACCGGACGGGAGCTTGTCGGTTGCCTGTGGCGGTGGTCTACTGTCGCGGCCCGGTCTTGGGCCAACGATCCGACCAAGGAAACGCCATGAACGCACCGCTGCGCGAACCGAGCTTCCGAGAATCCGTCGATCTGATGTTCCAGAAGGCCGTGAGCCTCATGGATCTCTCACCCGGTCTTCAGGAGAAGATCCGCGTCTGCAACTCGACCTATACTGTCCGCTTCGGCGTGCGGCTGCGCGGGTCGATCCAAACCTTCACCGGCTACCGCAGCGTGCATTCCGAGCACATGGAGCCGGTCAAGGGCGGCATCCGCTATGCCATGGGCGTCCACCAGGACGAGGTTGAGGCACTGGCGGCGCTGATGACCTACAAATGCGCGCTGGTCGAAGTACCTTTCGGCGGCTCCAAGGGGGGGCTGCGCATCGACCCGCGCGAATGGGACGAGCACGAGCTTGAACTCATCACCCGCCGCTTCACCTACGAGCTCGCCAAGCGCGACCTGATCAATCCGAGCCAGAACGTGCCCGCCCCCGACATGGGCACCGGCGAGCGCGAAATGGCCTGGATGGCCGACCAGTACCGCCGCATGAACACCACCGACATCAACGCCGCTGCCTGCGTGACCGGCAAGCCGCTGAACGCCGGCGGGATCGCGGGACGGGTCGAGGCGACGGGGCGCGGCGTGCAGTATGCGCTGCGCGAGTTCTTCCGCCACCCCGACGATATGAAGGCGGCCGGCCTGACCGGCGGGCTCGAGGGCAAGCGCATCATCGTCCAGGGCCTGGGCAACGTCGGCTATCACGCGGCCAAGTTTCTCTCCGAGGAGGACGGCGCCCGGATCGTCGCGGTGATCGAGCGCGATGGCGCCGTGATCAACGAGGACGGCATCCCGATCGAGTTCCTCAAGACTCATATCGGCGCCACCGGCGGCGTGAAGGACTTTCCCCGCGGAACCTATGTCGAGGACGGCGCCAGCCTGCTCGAAGCCGACTGCGACATCCTGATCCCGGCCGCGCTCGAATCCGTCATCCACATCGAGAACGCCGGCCGCATTCGCGCGCCGCTGATCATCGAGGCGGCGAACGGGCCGATCACCGCCGGCGCCGACGAGATCCTGCGCTCCAGGGGCACGGTGATCATCCCCGACCTCTACGCCAATGCCGGCGGCGTCACGGTCAGCTATTTCGAATGGGTGAAGAACCTCAGCCACATCCGCTTCGGCCGGATGCAGCGTCGCCAGGAGGAAGCGCAGCACGCGCTTCTGGTGAACGAAATCGAGCGGATGCTGCAGTCCACCGGCGTCAAGGTCGGCCTGTCGGAGAAGTTCAAGAGCGAGTACGTGCGCGGCGCGGGCGAGCTCGAGCTTGTCCGCTCGGGCCTCGACGACGCCATGCGCACCGCCTACCAGTCGATGCGCGAGATCTGGCACGGCCGGAAGGACGTCGAGAGTCTGCGGGTGGCCGCCTACATCGTCTCGATCGGCCGGGTCGCGGCAAGCTACCGGTCCAAGGGCCTCTAGGCCCGGGCGGCGGCGCGGCGGATCAGCCAGGCGTGGGTCGGGTGGGCGATCTCGACCCGCTCCAGCACGATGTGGCCCTGTTCGGCGCAGAAGTGCGGAATGTCGACGAGCGCGGCGGGATCGTCGCAGACCAGCCGCAGCACCGCGCCGGGCTCCATCGCCAGAAGGCGCTTGCGCGCCTTCAGCACCGGCAGCGGGCACAGAAGCCCGCTGGCGTCGATCTCGACATCCCATGCGATCGGTGAGCTCATGGCCGAGAGCTATCGGTGGGGAGGGGCCAAGTCCACGGCAATGTGACCCTTTTCCCGGTGACGGCGCACGCGCGGCCGGATAGGGACATTGCCATGTTGGGGATCGATCTCTGGGACGCGTCGCTGGCGCCCGCGCTGATGGTGGCGGGGGCAGCGGGCGTGCTGAGCTTCCTCTCGCCCTGCGTGCTGCCGATCGTGCCGCCCTATCTCGCCTATCTCGCCGGCACCACGATGAGCGATGCCGCAGGTGCCTCGCCGGCGGCGCGGGCGCGGGTACTGCGCGCGGCGGTGTTCTTCGTGCTCGGCCTGTCCACGGTCTTCCTGATCCTCGGCTTGGCCGCCTCGGCGATGGGGCGGGTGCTGCTCGCCTATCAGCGCGAGATGGCGATCATTGCCGGCCTGACCATCATGGTGTTCGGGCTCCACTTTCTGCGCGTCTTCCGCATCCCGATCCTCGACCAGGAGGCGCGGTTCGAGACGCGCGCCTCGGGCGGCAGCGCGTTCGGCGCCTATGTGCTCGGGCTCGCCTTCGCCTTCGGCTGGACGCCCTGCATCGGCCCGGTGCTCGGCACCATCCTGAGCCTCGCCGCGCAGGAGGGATCGGTCGAGCGCGGGCTGCTGCTGATGGGGGCCTATGCGCTCGGGCTCGGCATTCCGTTCCTGCTCACCGCCCTTTTCCTCAACCGTGCGCTCGGCCTCATGGGCCGTCTGAAGCGGCACATGCGCGCGATCGAGCGGGTAATGGGCGTGCTGCTGGTGTTCGTCGGCACGATGATGCTGACCGGGGCATTCAGCGACTTCTCGTTCTGGCTTCTGGAGACCTTTCCCGCCCTCGGACTGGTGGGCTAGACGGCCAAAATCCAAGTAACGCCAGATAGATGCGATCTCCCGCCGATGGGCGCGGGACCCACGCCCCCCGCTTGATGCCGCAGCGCGATGCGGCTAAGTCAGGGGGGCATACGCCACGCTCCGGGAGGTCCAGATGAAACTCGCCCGAGATCTGCCCGAGGCCGTCGGCCGCACCCCCCTGATACGCCTGCGCCGCGCCTCCGAGGCGACCGGCTGCGAGATCTGGGGCAAGGCCGAGTTCATGAACCCAGGCCAGTCGGTCAAGGACCGCGCCGCCCTCTTCATCATCCGCGATGCCGTCGCCCGCGGCGCGCTGCAGCCCGGCGGCACCATCGTCGAGGGCACCGCCGGCAATACCGGGATCGGGCTGGCCGTGGTGGGCGCTGCCCTGGGCTTTCGCACCGTCATCGTCATCCCCGAGACCCAGAGCCAGGAGAAGAAGGACGCGATCCGCGCGCTGGGCGCCGAACTGGTCGAGGTGCCGGCGGTGCCCTACCGCGATCCGAACAACTACGTGAAATACTCCGGCCGCCTCGCCGAGGCACTGGCCGCCACCGACCCGCACGGGGCGATCTGGGCCAACCAGTTCGACAATACCGCGAACCGCCAGGCCCATGTCGAGACCACGGCCCCCGAGATCTGGGAGCAGACCGGCGGGCGGATCGACGGCTTCATCTGCGCGGTCGGCTCCGGCGGCACGCTCGCGGGCTGCGCCGAGGGCCTGCGCGCGCGTAAAGCGGGCATCCGCATCGGCCTGGCCGACCCCGACGGCGCCGCTCTCTACAGCTATTTCACCACCGGCGAGCTGAAATCCGAGGGATCCTCGATCACCGAGGGCATCGGCCAGGGCCGCATCACCGCAAATCTCGAAGGGCTGACGGTCGACATGCCCTACAACATCCCCGATGCCGAGGCGATCCCGCAGGTCTTCGACCTGATCCGCCACGAGGGGCTGTGCATGGGCGCCTCGACCGGGGTCAACGTCGCCGGCGCCATCCGCATGGCCCGCGACCTCGGTCCCGGCCATACGATTGTGACCATCCTTTGCGACTATGGAACCCGCTACCAGTCGAAGCTGTTCAACCCGGCCTTCCTGCGCTCCAAGAACCTGCCGGTGCCGGAATGGCTCGAAACACGCCGTGACGACCTGCCGGATGTGCGCGCTCTCTGACGCCCCGGCGAACGGCGCCCTGCGCCGCTTCGGGGGCGCGGCGCGCCTCGTCGCGGTGCTGGTGGCTCTCCTGGTCCTTGCCGCATTCGCGCCGCCGTTCGCGGCCCAGGACCGGCCGGCGCCCGGAGCGGTGGCCCAGGCCGAGATCGAGGCATTGGTCGCACGCGCGCAGGCCGCGATCGCCGAGCCGGGCACGTCGACCGAAACCCTCGACGATCTGCGCGAGGATCTGATCCGCGCGCGCGACGCGGCGCGGCTGGTGGAGCATGCCGGCGCGCCGGTGGTCGCCGATCTGCAGGCGCGCATCGAGGCCCTCGGCGCCGCCCCGGCCGAGGGCGAGTCCGAGGCGCCCGAGGTGGCCCGGCTGCGCCACGAACTGGCGGCGCAGCTCTCCGCCGCGCAGGTCCCGGTCCTGGTCGCACAGGAGGCGATGCAGCGCACCGACGGGCTCGCAGACGACATCGACCGCATCGTGCGGGGCCGGATCTCGGCCGAGCGCTTCGGGCATCGGCCGTCGCCGCTCCTGCCGGCGACCTGGACGCGGGCGGCGGGCGAGATCGGCAGCCATGTCACGGCGCGGCTCGAGGTGGCGCGGGCCGCATTCGACAACCCGCAGATACGCAGCAACGTCCTGCGCCGCTTGCCGCTTGCCTTCCTGCTGGCGGGGGCCGGCTACGCGGTCGCCTTCATCTTGCGCTGGCGTCTGGGCGGATGGATCGAGAGCCGCCTCGCCGTGACCGCGGACACCCGCGCCGCGGGGCGGCTGCTGCTCCTGCGCAGCCTGAACCGGATCATCCCGCCCGTGCTCGGCGCGGGCCTGCTGTTCGCCGCGCTCGACGCGGCGCTCTTCGGCGGCCGGCCGATGGCGGGTGATCTCGTCGCGCTCCTGCCGGCGTGGGTGCTGGCGCTGATCGTCGCCGGCTGGCTCGCGGGGAGCTTCTTTGCCCCCAACGCCCCCGCCTACCGCATCGCGCCGCTGGAGACGCCCGGTGCCCGCTCGGCCGCTCGCCTGACCTTTGCCGGCGGCGCCGTGCTCGCCACGCATTTCCTCGTCGACGACGCGATCGGGATCGGCGGGCTGTCGATGGAATCGCAGTCGGTGCTGCTGTTCCCGCTGATCCTGGTCGGCGCGCTGGTCCTGTGGCGGGCGGCGCGGCTCGTCGAGCAGATCGCAGCGACGCTCGTCGACGACGCGCCGCGCGCGGTGGCCTCCGAGGAGACGGGCGGCCGGATCGGCTGGTGGCTGCTGCGCTTCCTGTCCCGCGTCCTGCGGGTCATCGCCGTCCTGGCCCCGCCGCTGGCCGCCGTCGGTTATGTGGCCGGCGCGGACTTCTTCGTGCGCGCCGCCCTGATGACCCTGGCGCTGATTGCCGCGGCCGTTGTCGTGCATGATCTCGCCAGCCGGGCCGTGGCCTCGCTTGCCGGCCAGCAGGCGCCCGCCGGCGGCGAGGGCACGCTGATCCCGGTCTTTGTCGCGACGCTTGTGGTTCTGGCCTGCCTGCCGATGTTCGCGCTGATCTGGGGTGCGCGCACGACCGACATCCGCGAAGTCTGGGCCCTGCTGGCCGACGGGGCGACGGTCGGCGGCATCACCATATCGCTGAACGTCCTTCTGCGCTTCATCATCGCCTTCGGCATCTTGCTGATGCTGACGCGGCTGCTGCAGTCGATCCTGGTCGGTTCGGTCCTGCCGCGCACGAAGCTCGACGCAGGTGCCCGCGAGGCGGCGCGCGCCGGTGTCGGCTATATCGGATTCGCGCTGGCGGCGGTGGCGGGCATCGGCGCCGCGGGGCTCGATCTGTCGAACCTTGCGATCGTCGCCGGCGCGCTGTCGGTCGGCATCGGATTCGGGCTGCAGACGATCGTGTCCAACTTCGTCTCCGGCATCATTCTGCTCATCGAGCGCCCCATCAAGCCCGGCGACTGGATCGAGGTCGGCGGCAGTTCCGGCTATGTCCGCGGCATCCGCGTGCGCTCGACCGAGATCGAGACCTTCGACCGGGCAAGCGTCATCATCCCCAATTCACAGCTGATCGCGGGCGTGGTGCTGAACCGCACGCATACGGGCATGTCGGGCCGCCTGCAGGTGATGGTCAGCGTCGCCTATGACAGTGATGCGCGGAAGGTCGAGGGCATCCTGCTCGACATCGCGGGCGCGCATCCGCTGCTGCTGGAACAGCCGGCGCCGACCGTGCTCCTGACGGCCCTCGGTCCGGATTCGATGGACTTCGAGCTGCGCTGCTGGCTGCGCGACGTGACCTATTCGCTGTCGGTGCGATCGGACCTGAATTTCGAGATCGTGCAGCGCTTCGCGGCCGAGGGCATCCGCATGCAGTTCTACGGCCGCGACGTGCGCGCCGCACCCGCGGCGGGCGGCGACGACGCTTGACTTCTCCGCGGCCCTTGGCGATATACCCGCCTCTCGTCTGCGGTGCGCCGCGGGCGTTGAACGCATAGAACACGCGCGCAGTCCACAGGCGCGGGGCGCATCGGCCCCGCAGAACGCCGGCAGGTCCGGGGCCGCAGGACGCGGGGTTGCAGAAGGAAGAACGCGGATGTTCGCGGTAGTGAAGACCGGCGGCAAGCAGTACAAGGTTGCCGAGAACGACATTCTCCTGGTGGAGAAGCTCGAGGGTGAGGCCGGCACGGCGATCGAATTCGCCGAGGTGCTCATGCTCGGCGGTGACGAGGTGACGGTCGGCGCGCCCTTCGTGAAGGGGGCCAGCGTCAGTGCCGAGGTGCTCGAGCAGCTGCTCGGCCCGAAGGTGATCTCCTTCAAGAAGCGCCGCCGCAAGCATTCCTCGCAGCGCAAGCGCGGCCATCGCCAGATGCTGACCCGCGTGCGCATCACCGGGATCGCCGCCGCCGCTGCGGCGAAGAAGACGAAGAAGGCCGAGGCGGCCGAGCCCGCCGAAGCGGCCGCGAACTGAAGGAGCTGAGCAGATGGCACATAAGAAGGCAGGCGGTTCGTCCCGCAACGGCCGCGACAGCGCCGGACGCCGGCTCGGCGTGAAGAAGTTCGGCGGCGAGGCCGTCATCCCGGGCAATATCCTCGTGCGCCAGCGCGGCACGAAGTTCTGGCCGGGCGCCAATGTCGGCCTCGGCCGCGACCACACGATCTTCGCCACCGCCGAGGGCACGGTCACGTTCCGCAAGGGCCTGAAGGGTCGCACCTTCATCTCCGTGCTGCCGCCGGTCGAAGCCGCCGAGTAGCCGCACGCCAACCCGCCTTTCGGGAAGGCCGGCGGCCACGCCGGCCTTTTGCCGTTTCGGGGACCCCCAATGGCACAGACATCCGCATCGATCCTCGAACCCGCAGATCTCCGCACCGCCCGCCTGCATCTGCGGCGGCTGCGGCCTGACGACGCCGGGCTGGTGCAGCTCTACGCCAGCGACCCGCGGGTCGCGCGGATGACCGAGCGCATCCCGCATCCCTATCCGCCGGGCCTGGCCGAAGCCTTCGTCGCGCGCGCCGCCAAAGGGTCGGCGAGCGAGGTCGCCTGGGCGATCGACATCGCCGACACCGGCGAGACCGACGGTGACGACACCGGCAAGGATGGCAGCCTGATCGGCATCATCGCCCTGCGCCGCGAGCCCTCGGGCACCGCGCGCACCGGCTACTGGGTGGCGCCGGCCTTCTGGAACGCGGGCTACGCCAGCGAAGCCGCGACCGCGGTGGTGTCCCATGCCGCCACCCTCGGCATCCCCGAGGTGACGGCGCGCGTCTTTCAGGGCAATGCCGCCTCGGTGCAGGTGCTTCTGCACGCGGGTTTCGACTATACGGGCGACGGCGAGATCTATTCCTTGGCCCAGGCCCGGATGGTCCCCACCCACAACTACCGCCGAATCCTGACCGCACAGGGGCAGACATGAAGTTCCTCGACCACGCCCGCGTCCACATCCGCTCCGGCGCCGGCGGCAACGGCGCGGTCAGCTTCCGCCGCGAGAAGTTCATCGAGTTCGGCGGGCCGGACGGCGGCGACGGCGGGCGGGGCGGCGATGTCTGGGCCGAGGCGGTGGGTGGGCTCAACACGCTCATCGACTACCGCTACCAGCAGCACTTCTTCGCCCGCAACGGCCAGGGCGGGGCGGGGCGCCAGCGCACCGGCAGGAGCGCCGAGGACGTGGTGCTCAAGGTTCCCGTCGGCACCGAGATCCTCGAGGAGGACGGCGAGACGCTGATCACCGACCTGACCGTCCCGGGCCAGCGCATCCTGCTCGCCCGCGGCGGCAACGGCGGCTGGGGCAACCTGCAGTTCAAGAGCTCGACCAACCAGGCGCCGCGCAACGCCAACCCCGGCCAGGAGGGCGTCGAGCGCACGATCTGGCTGCGGCTGAAGCTGATCGCCGACGCAGGCCTCGTCGGTCTGCCGAACGCCGGCAAGTCCACCTTTCTCGCCGCCACCTCGAACGCGCGGCCCAAGATCGCCGACTATCCCTTCACCACG
>CAYLHK010000001.1:0-91010 GCA_964383295.1 uncultured Rhodovulum sp. | reverse complement strand
CCGGTCTCGGGGTGGTCGGCATCGACGGCGCCGAATTCGTGCTCGCCGACATTCCCGGCCTGATCGAGGGCGCGAGCGAGGGCAGGGGGCTCGGCGACACCTTCCTCGGCCATGTCGAGCGCTGCGCCGTGCTTCTGCACCTGGTGGACGCGACCTCCGCGACCATCGAGGAGGACTACGCGGTCGTGCTGAACGAGCTCGTAGCCTATGGCGCCGGCCTCGCCGAAAAGCCGCGCCTGCTCGCGCTCAACAAGATCGACGCGCTGGACGAGGACGAGATCGAAGACGCGGCCACCCGGCTGGCGGCGGCCAGCGGGATGACCGTGCGCCGCATCTCGGGCGTGACCGGCGCCGGCGTGGCCGAGCTGCTGCGGCGCCTGCGCAACGTCATCGAGGGCGCCCGAACACCCGCCCAGCCGGAGGTCGACGAACCATGGCGCCCGTGACCACGGCACCGGCCGCCCAGACGGCGCCGAGCTCGCGCGAGCGCCTGGCGGCGGCCCGCCGCATCGTCGTCAAGATCGGCTCGGCGCTGCTCGTCTCCGCCGAGACCGGACAGCTGCGGCTCGACTGGCTGCAGGGACTGGCCGCGGACGTGGCGGAGCTGCGTGCCGGCGGCAAGGACGTCATCCTCGTCTCCTCGGGCTCGATCGCGCTCGGCCGGCGGGTGCTGTCGCTGCCCTCGGGACCGCTCGCGCTCGAACAGAGCCAGGCGGCGGCGGCCGTCGGCCAGATCCGCCTCGCCCAGGCCTATGAGAGCGTGCTCGCCCCGCTCGGGATCACCACCGCCCAGATCCTGCTGACGCTCGAGGACACCGAGAACCGCCGGCGCTACCTGAATTCGCGGCGCACCATGCAGGCGCTGCTGGAACTCGGCGCCGTGCCGATCGTGAACGAGAACGACACCGTCGCCACCGACGAGATCCGCTACGGCGACAACGACCGGCTGGCGGCCCAGGTTGCCGGCATGGCCGGGGCGGACACGCTTATCCTGCTCTCGGACGTGGACGGGCTCTATACAGCCGATCCCCGCGGCGACGCGGGCGCCCGGCGGCTCGATGTCGTGAGCGCGATCACGCCCGAGATCGAGGCGATGGCCGGCGGCACGGGCACCGCGCTCTCCAGCGGCGGCATGAAGACCAAGATCCTCGCCGCCCGCGCCGCCATGCGCGCAGGCTGCGCCATGGCGATCAGCCGCGGCGCGGTGGACCGGCCGCTGCGCGCGCTGGCCGAGGGAGCGCCCACCACCTGGTTCGAGGCGCATGGCGACCCCCATGCCGCGCGCAAGCGCTGGATCTCGGGCATGAAGCCGCGCGGCCGGCTGACGGTCGACGCTGGCGCGGTCGCGGCCCTCAGGCGGGGCAAGTCGCTGCTGCCGGCCGGGGTCACCCTGGTCGAGGGCAGCTTCGGGCGGGGCGATCCGGTGGAGATCGCCGGTCCGGACGGCGTCGTGGTCGCCCGCGCGCTAGCGGGCTATGACGCCCGCGAGGCGGCGCTGATTCGCGGCCACCGCACCGACCGGATCGCCGAGCTGCTCGGCCACCCTGGCCGTGCGGCGCTTGTGCACCGTGACGACATGGCATTCTGAACATGGGGGCCGACATGGACATCACCACCGACGTCGCATCGCTGATGCAGGCCATCGGCGCCGAGGCGCGCAAGGCCGCCGCCATCCTCGCCATCGCTCCAGCAGCGCAGAAGCAGGCGGCACTCGCCGCCGCAGCCGATGCGGTCTGGGCCGACCGCGCCGCGATCCTGGCCGCTAACGCGGTCGACATGCAGGCTGCCCGCGCCAAGGGTCTGACGGGCGCGATGCTCGACCGGCTGGAGCTGACCGAGGCGCGCATCGAGGGCATCGTCGAGGGATTGCGCTCCGTCGCGGCCCAGCCCGATCCGGTGGGCGAGGTCATGGCCGAGTGGGACCGCCCCTCCGGCCTGCACATCCGCCGCGTCCGAACCCCGATCGGGGTGATCGGGGTGATCTTCGAGAGCCGCCCGAACGTGACCGCCGATGCCGGTGCGCTCTGCCTCAAGGCCGGCAATGCCGCGATCCTGCGCGGCGGCTCCGAGAGCCTGAACTCCGCCCGCGCGATCCACGCGGGGCTCGTCGCCGGTCTGCGCGCCGCCGGCCTGCCCGAGACCGCGATCCAGATCGTGCCCACCACCGACCGTGCGGCGGTGGGCGAGATGCTGACCATGACCGAATTCATCGACGTGATCGTGCCCCGCGGCGGCAAGGGCCTGGTCGGGCGGGTGCAGGCCGAGGCGCGGGTGCCGGTGTTCGCGCATCTGGAAGGGATCGTGCACATCTATGTCGATCGCGCCGCTGATCTCGCCAAGGCGCGCCGCGTCATCCTGAACGCCAAGACCCGGCGCACGGGGATCTGCGGCGCGGCGGAATGCCTGCTGATCGACGGGTCCTTCTTCGAGGCCGAGGGCGCGCCCTTCATCACCGATCTGGTGGAGGCCGGCGTCGAGGTCCGCGGCGACGACGACCTCCAGGCGTTGCCCGGTGTGGTGCCGGCCGGTCCCGACGACTGGGGGCGCGAGTATCTCGACATGATCATCGCCGCCCGGATCGTCGATGGGGTAGGGGGCGCGATCGAGCACATCCGCCGCTACGGCTCCAACCACACCGACGCGATCCTGACCGAGGACGACGCGGCGGCGGACCGGTTCTTCCGCGAGCTCGACAGCGCCATCCTGCTGCGCAACGCCTCGACCCAGTTTGCCGATGGCGGCGAGTTCGGCATGGGAGCCGAGATCGGCATCGCCACCGGCAAGCTCCACGCCCGCGGCCCCGTGGGCGCCGAGCAGTTGACGAGCTTCAAATATCTGGTCGACGGCGACGGAGCGATCCGCGCCTGAGACACGAAAAAGGGCGGTGATATAGCATCACCGCCCTCAGCTCACTGTCGTTCAATGATAAAAGAGCTGACGCCCCTCAGCCGCGCCAGGTGCGGATCGGGCCGCAGTCGACATGGACGAAGTTGGAGCGCCCGTAGGTGCCGACGCCGCCGCCCTTGCAGGCGGTCGCTGCGCCCGACACCTGGCGGATGTCACGGCTGCGAAGCCGGATGTCGGCCGCCATGGCGCGCATGTGATAGCTGTCCTGCGCCGCGCCGCGCAGCATCCGGTTGGTGTGCGCGGTACGATAGCCCGAGAGCATCAGATAGGGCTCATCGGTATCCAGCAGCTTCTGCATCGCGGCGAGGATGTCGACGCTGCGCGGGTCGTACTGCATCGCCTCGTTGCGGCGCCAGTCGCGCATGAAATGGGTGATCTCGCCCAGGACTTCGGGGATGTACTTGCCGTCGACGTAGTAGATGGCATCGAGGGCCTCGCCGGTACGCTGGCTGTACATCCGGATCCGGCGGACGTCGCCAGATCTCCTCAGGAACCCTGGCACCATCGCATAGGTTGGAGCCGCCGCAACCGTTCCAATAGCTGCGAATATTCCCAGAACAGACCGCCGCGTCGGGCGGAATCCCTCATTGTCCATTAATCTCACTGCCTCGATTAACTGCCCGATGGGCGACTTCTGAGCGCGCCCCTGGGACTCTGATGCCACAACAAGCGGCATTTTCCAAGTCCCGTCGTCGCGCCACCGCTGGTGCGCGAACATTTGCCGAGTCGGTTAACGTGAGGTTAGCAAGCCTTGAAGCCGCCCCGTTGCGCGCCTTGTTTCCCATGTCCCCAGACGGTAACCTCGCACTAATCAGGCAAGAAACATGAGGCAGGCATGAGCATCAATTCACGTGTTCGCGCGGTAATTCCGGCCCTCCTGCTCGGTGGTGGGGTGGCCTTCGGCGGAATGTCGCTCATTCCCGCGATGGCGCAGGAACCGACCCTCTCGACCGCGCCGGCGGTGGCGACGGCGCCCACGCCCGGGACCGCCCGGGTGGAGGCCGCGCTCCGCGCCCAGACATCGGCGCTTCCGGCCGAGGTCGCCGAGGCGATCGCGGCCTTCTACGCCGACCGCGACCATGCCCCGTTCTGGACCGAGGACGGCGGCGCCCGTGCCACGGCGCTGCTCGCGGCGCTCGAGGGCAGCGCGGCGCAGGGCCTTCCGGCCGGGGCCTACGACACCCCCGCGCTCCAGGCCGCGCTCGCCGCCGGTGACGAGGATGCCTGGCTGCGCGCCGAGGTGCTGGCCTCCACGGCCTATCTCGTGCATGCCCGCCACCTCACGGGCGGGGTCGTCACTCCGAACAGGGTCGATTCCGAGATCAATGTCCGACCCGCCCGGCCCGCGGCGACGGTGTTGCTGGGCCGGCTGGACGACGGCACGGTCGAGGCCACCCTGGCCGCGCTCGCCCCCAGCAGCCCCGAATACGGCCGCCTCATCGCCGAGAAGGCCGCGCTCGAAGACCAGGTCCGCGCCGACCCATGGGGTGCCACGGTGCCCGAAGGCCCGACCCTGCGCGAGGGCGAGAGCGGCGAGCGGGTCGCGGCGCTGCGCGGACGGCTCGCGCGCATGGGCTACGCGGCCGAGCCGGCGCCCACCGACCCCGCCACCTTCGACGCCGGCCTCGGCGCCGCCGTGCAGGCGTTTCAGAGCGACAGCGGTCTCAATGACGACGGCGCGGCGGGCGCGCGCACGCTGGCGGCGCTGAACGCCGGGCCCGAGGCGCGCCTGCGCCAGGTGCTCGTCAACCTCGAGCGCCTGCGCTGGCAGGGCGACGACCGCGAGGGGCGCTATATCGAGGTCAACATCCCCGACTATTCGGCCGTGCTGCGTGACGGGAACGAGACCCCCTGGCGCACGCGCACCGTGGTCGGCGAGCGGAGCCAGACCCGCACGCCCGAGTTTTCCGACCGGATGACCTATTTCGTGGTCAACCCGACCTGGCACATCCCCGACAGCATCGCGCAGCGCACCTACCTGCCGAAGCTCCACCGCGACCCCGACCTGCTTGCCCGCAGCAACATGAGCCTCTTCACCCGCTCGGGCACCCAGATCAATCCGCGGCTGGTCGACTTCACCCAGTACCGCTCGGGCAACTTCCCCTTCCGCATCAAGCAGAACCCGAGTGCCGGCAACGCGCTCGGGCGGGTGAAGTTCATGTTCCCGAACCAGTTCGCGATCTACCTGCACGACACGCCCTCGCGCGAGTACTTCGGTCGCGACGCGCGGGCGTTGTCCAACGGGTGCATCCGCCTGCAGGATCCGCTCGAGCTCGCCTATGTGCTGCTGGAGGGGCAGGCCGACGACCCCGAGGCGGCCTTCGCCGGCTGGCTCGCGGCCGGCTCCGAGCGCTACGTCAACCTCGATCGCCCGATCCCGGTGCACATCGGCTACCGCACCGTCTTCGTCGATGATGCCGGCGAGATCCGCTATCGCGACGATATCTACGGCCGCGATGCCAAGGTGTTCCGCGCGCTCGAGGGCGCCGGGGTGACGATCCCGGCTGCACAGGGGTGATCTTTCCGCTATGACCCTCCCGGACCAGGAACCGGGAGGGCCGACGTGACCACCATAGCTGATCTCGCCCGTGCGCTCGGGGCCGAGGCCGCCGGCGAGACCGATCTCGTCGTGCGCGGCGCGGCCGAGCCGGCGCTGGCCGGCCCCGACCAGATCGCGCTCGCCATGCTGCCCGCCTTCGCCGACGAACTCGCCAAGGGGCGGGCGGTGGCCGCGATCGTCTGGGGCGACGCGGACTGGCAGGCGATGGGGCTGCGGGCCGCGATCTTCGCGCCGCGCCCGCGCTACATCCTGGCCGGCGTCAGCCGGGTCTTCGAGCCGGCGGTGGAGATTGCCCCCGGGGTGCATCCGCTGGCCGTCGTGGACCCCAGCGCGGAGCTGGGCGAGGGCTGCGCGGTCGCGCCCTTCGTGGTGATCGGGCCGCGGGCCAGGGTCGGGGCGGGGGCGCGGATCTTCAGCCATGTGTCGATCGGCGCGGATGCCGAGATCGGCCCGGATGCGCTGCTTCATGCCGGCGTGCGCATCGGCGACCGCGTGCGGATCGGCGCGCGCTTCATCGCCCAGCCCGGCGCAGTGATCGGCGCTGACGGCTTCTCCTTCGTGACCCCCACGCCCGGCCATGTCGAGGAGGCCCGCGCCACCGGCGTCGTCTCAGGGCGGCAGGACGCTTACGTGCGGATCAACTCGCTGGGCTCGGTGGCGATCGGCAATGATGTAGAGGTCGGCGCCAACAGCTGCATTGATCGCGGTACGATCGCAGACACCGCGGTCGGCAATGGCACCAAGATCGACAACCTCGTGCAGATCGGCCACAACGTGAAGATCGGCGAGAACTGCCTGCTTTGCGGCCATACCGGCATCGCCGGCTCCACGGTCATCGGCGACAGGGTGGTGCTGGCGGGCAGGTCGTCGCTTGCCGATCACCTGCGGATCGGGTCGGACGTGGTCATCACCGGCAACTCCGCCGTGGCGGGCCACGTGCCGTCGGGGCGGATCATGATGGGTTATCCGGCCGTGCGGATGGACCAGAACGTCGAGATGTACAAGGCGCTCCGGCGGCTTCCGCGTATCCTTGCGCGACTGGAATCGGCTCAGAAACGGGTTTTCAATCCCGACGCGACCGATTAGACCGTCGCCACACAGCGACCTTTGGAGGGGTCATGTCCGATACGATGCAGGCCAGCGTACGCGACAAGGTGATCGCCATCCTCGCCGAACAGGCCGCGGCCGATCCCGGCAGCGTCTCTGACGAGGCCACGCTGCAGGATCTCGGGATCGACTCCCTCGGCCTCGTGGAGACCATCTTCGCGATCGAGGAGGCCTTCGACATCCAGGTCCCGTTCAACGCGAATGATCCAGCCGCCTCCGAGTTCGACATCAGCACCGTCGCCAGCATGGTGCAGGCGGTGGAGAGCCTGATCGCGGCGCGGGAGTAGCGCGGGCGCATGCATCGGGTGGTCATCACCGGCCAGGGCGCGATCAACGCTTTGGGCTTTTCGGCCGGCGAGACCATGGCGGCGATGCGCGAGGGACGCTCGGGCATCGGCGCGCTTGACTTCCAGGACGTGGACCGGCTCTCCATCGCCATCGGCGGCCAGGTGCGCGGCTACCGCCCCGAGGAGCATTTCTCCCGGCAGGAGCTGACCCTCTACGACCGCTTCACCCAGTTCGCGCTACTGGCGGCGCGCGAGGCGATGGCCGGATCGGGTCTCGTGATCGACGGCGAGCTGGCCGAGCAGGCCGGCGTCGTGCTCGGCACCTCCGGTGGCGGGCTGCAGACCCAGGACGAGAATTACCGCCTCGTCTATCAGGAGGGGCGCAACCGCGTGCATCCGCTGGTTGTACCGCGGCTGATGAACAGCGCCGCCGCCGCCCATGTCTCGATGTCCCACAACCTGCAGGGTCCGAGCTTCACCGTCGCCACCGCCTGCGCCTCGTCGAACCACGCCATGGGCCAGGCCTTCGGGCTGATCCGCTCCGGCCAGGCCAAGGTGGTGCTCACCGGTGGCACCGAGAGCATGCTCTGCTTCGGCGGCATCAAGGCCTGGGAAGGGCTGCGCGTCATGTCCCGCGACGGCTGCCGGCCGTTCTCGAAGAACCGCAACGGCATGGTCCAGGGCGAGGGCTCGGCGGTCTTCGTCTTCGAGGAATACGAGCACGCCCGCGCCCGGGGTGCGGCGATCCTGGCCGAGGTCAAGGGCTTCGCCATGAGCTCGGACGCCTCCGACATCGTGAACCCGAACATGCACGGCGCCGTGCGCGCCATGCGCGGCGCACTGCGCAATGCCGGGGTGCCGGCCGAAAGCATCGGCTACATCAACGCCCATGGTACCGGGACGGCCGCCAACGACCGCGCCGAATGCGCCGCCGTGCGCGAGGTCTTCGGGCCTGCGGCGGATGATCTGATGATCTCCTCGACCAAGTCGATGCACGGACACCTGATCGGCGGAACCGGCGCCGTTGAGCTGCTCGCCTGCCTGCTGGCGCTGAACGAGGGCGTGATCGCGCCCACGATCAACTACGAAGAGCCCGATCCCGAATGCGACCTCGACGTAGTGCCGAACGTCGCGCGCGAGCGCCGCGTCGACACGGTCATGACCAATGCCTTCGCCTTCGGCGGCATGAATGCGGTGCTGGTCCTCGGCACGCCCGGCTGAGCGTTAACCCGGGTTGATACCGGGTTAACGTCGAGCGAAACTCAAAGCTATTTCAATGGATTGAGCGGATTCCCAACGTTGGGAATCCACCTCCTGAAGGCGCCGGCCTCAGTTGGCCGTCGGCACGCTGAGCGAGTCGTAGGCGGCGGTGAAGCCGGTCAGCGACAGATCGAGCACCACCGGCTCGTCGGGGGCGCCGACCGCGAGCAGGGTCATCCGCCCGGCACGGCCGCGCTTCATGGTGGAGATGGCCGGCTCGTCCAGACCGAAGCGCGAGAAGCAGCCGACCTGGCTGCACCAGGCGAAGGGATACTGGCGCATCTCGTTGGTATCGACCTGGATGCCGAGCCCCGGCGGCAGCAGCGTGCCGAGCGGGGTGACGACCGTCACGCCGGCGACCGCCTCGCTCCCGGCCGGCAGCCGCAGCAGGCTGAACTCGGCCACCGGATTGTTCTCGTCGTCCATGGCCAGCTGGTACATGAAACATTCGTCGCCGTCCGGCGCGCAGCGCACCTGCCAGTCGCCGAAGGTGTCGCGGACCACTTCCAGCACCTCGGGCCCTGCCGGATCGCCGGCCGCGCTCGGCGTTGCCGGCGCAGCGGCCTCGCCCGCGTCCTCCGCTGCCGGGGCCTCCGCGGGGGTCTCTGCCGGAGTTTCTGCCGGAGCCTCGGGGGTCGCCGCGGGTTCCGCATCCGCCGCCGGCGCATCCTGCGCCGCCACCGGGCTGCTGGTCAGCATGGCAAGCAGTGCCGCCGCCGCCACGCCGTGAAGGATGGATTGCATTTGCTGCTCTTCCTCTGCCGTCAACTGCCCGGAAGTCTCACTCCACGGGCAGTCTGTCAACCGAAGAGGTGTCGCGCCTTCGCCAAAGTGAAAAGGGCACCCGAAGGCACCCTTTTCCCCGCTTTCGCGCCTTCCCTGTCGGACGGGCCGAACTTGATGAACGGACGCTAGGGCAGATGAGAAACCCGGTCAAGTTATGTCTGCAAGTGCCCGCGAAGCATTGGTGAATACTCTGAACAAAAAAGAGGCCGCGAGGCGTCACCTCGCGGCCAGTCCAACAGGGAGGAAGTCGCCGTCGCGCCGCAGCAAGAGCGTCGCGACAAGATTGCACTTTGGACAGCATTGGTTAATATCCAGTTCGAATCCATGAGTTTTTTGCGGAAGGGCGCGGCATGGGGGACGACAGTGTATTCGTCGGCGGAGGTGGCGAGCAATACGCCGAACCACGCGAGCTTCTCCTGCGCTATGGAAACAGGCACGGGCTGATTACCGGAGCGACAGGTACGGGTAAGACCGTCACCTTGCAGATTCTTGCGGAAGGCTTCTCCGCCGCGGGCGTTCCGGTCTTCGTCCAGGACGTCAAGGGCGACGTCTCCGGCCTCTCGCGGCCCGGCGATCCCGACGGCAAGGCGCATGCGGCGCTGACCAGCCGGGCGGCGCAGATCGGCATGACCGACTTTGCCTATCGGGGTTTCCCGGTCGTGTTCTGGGATCTGTTCGGCAAGACCGGCCATCCCGTGCGCGCCACCGTCACCGAGATGGGGCCGCTGCTGCTCTCCCGGATGATGGAGCTGACCGATGCGCAGGAGGGGGTGCTCAACATCGCCTTCCGCATCGCGGACGAGCAGGGCCTCGCGCTGCTCGACCTAAAGGACCTCCAATCCATTCTGGTCTGGCTCGGCGAGAATTCCGCCGAGGTCGGGCGGACCTACGGCAACGTCGCGCCCGCGTCGATCGGCGCCATCCAGCGCCAGCTCCTCGTGCTCGAGAACCAGGGCGCGGGCCAGTTTCTCGGCGAGCCGCATCTCCAGCTCTCCGACCTGATGGCGACCGATGCGAACGGCTTCGGGCGGATCAACGTGCTGATGTCGGACCGGCTGATGCAGGCGCCGCGGCTCTATGCGATGTTCCTGCTCTGGCTGCTGTCGGAACTGTTCGAGGAGCTGCCCGAGGTCGGCGATCCCGACAAGCCGAAGCTCGTCTTCTTCTTCGACGAGGCGCATCTGCTGTTCTCCGGCGCCTCGCGCGCGCTGGTCGAGAAGGTCGTGCAGGTGGTGCGGCTGATCCGCTCCAAGGGGGTAGGGGTCTATTTCGTCACCCAGAACCCCGACGATGTGCCGGGTGACGTGCTGGCCCAACTCGGCAACCGCATCCAGCATGCGCTGCGCGCCTTCACGCCGCGCGACGCCAAGGCGCTGCGCCAGGCCGCGCAGACGTTCCGGCCCAACCCGGCCTTCGACACCGAGACCGCGATCCGCGAGGTCGGCACCGGCGAGGCGGTGGTCTCGCTGCTCGAGGCCAAGGGCGTTCCCGCCATGGTCAGCCGCACGCTGATCCGTCCGCCCATGTCGCGCATGGGCCCGATCACCGAGATCGAGCGGGCGCAGACCATGACCACCTCGCCGGTCGCGGGAAAATACGACGTCGCCGTCGATCGCGAATCCGCCTACGAGATCCTCATAGCACGCGCCGAGGCCAAGACGCGCGAGGCCGCGATGGCCGAGGAGATGCTGAACGGCAGCGGGGCCGGGACCGGCCGGCGCTACGAGCCGAACGCGCCGCGCCGGCAGGCCCCGCCGCGCCAGTCGCAAAAGCCCTCGCTGTCGGAGGAGCTGGCACGCACGGTGGTCAAGCAACTCGGCACCCGGCAGGGGCAGCAGCTCGTCCGCGGTATCCTCGGAGGGCTTTTCGGGCGCCGCTGAGGTTCTTGCCACCGCGCGGCGCCGCCCCATCTCCCTGGGCGGACTGCTGAACCGAACCTGCCCCGGAGTTGCCCTATGGCCTTTGTATCCGCTGCCCGTATCCGCCTGCTCGCGGGTGTTCTCGCCGCTGCCTTCGTCTTGCCCTCAGCCCTGGCGGCACAGAATGCGCCGGCCGATCCGGTCGCGGCGGCGACCGAACTGCTCCGGCTCACCGATGTGGAGACCCATGGTGAGCGTGACGGTCGTGTGCGCGACATCCGGGCGAGCCTGCCGGGCGGGGCGCGCGTGGACATCGAGTTCGACCGCAGTGGCGCGGTCGAGGAGGTCGAAGCACGGGGGCCGGATCGTTTTCCCATCGCCGAGGTAGAACCCCTGGTTCCGGCCGCCGTGCGATCGAACGCGAACTTTCCCACCGGCGCGGTTCTCGACAAGATCGAGATCAACGACGACGGCAGCATCGAGCTCGAGGGTTTCCTCGCCGACGGGCGGCCGTTCGAGGCCGAGTTCACCGCGGCCGGCGAGATGATCGGTCTCGAGATAGACGACTGACCGCCGTGCGAAAAGGTTGCGTTCAGGTTAACGCGTAGCCAAAGATTATTGTATGTCAATAATTTGCCAGGATTCGCACGCTTGCGAATCCGGCGTCATGCGGCCTGCAGCCCGAGGAATTGCCGCAGCTCGGGCGTGGACGGGTTCGCAAAGACCGCCTCGGGCGGGCCGATCTCGTGGACGCGGCCCATGTGCATGAAGACCACGCGCGAGCAGACGTCGCGGGCAAAGCGCATCTCGTGGGTGACCATCATCAGCGTCATCCCTTCCGAGGCCAGCTCCTTCACCACCGCCAGCACCTCTGCCACCAGCTCGGGATCGAGTGCCGAGGTGATCTCGTCGCAGAGCAGCGCCATCGGCTCCATCGCCAGTGCCCGCGCGATCGCCACCCGCTGCTGCTGCCCGCCGGAGAGCTGGTCGGGATAGCTGTCGAACTTCTCCGCCAGCCCCACGCGCTCCAGCATCCGCCGCGCCATCGCCTCGGCCGCAGCCTTCGGTGTCTTCTTCACCACCATCTGGCTCAGCATCACGTTGCGGCCCGCCGTCAGATGCGGGAACAGGTTGAAGCTCTGGAAGATCATACCGACCTTCAGCCGCAGCGCCTTCAGCGCCACCTCGTCGGGCAGGAGCGGCGCACCCGCGACCGTGATCGAGCCCGCGTTGATGGTCTCGAGCCCGTTTATGCAGCGCAGCAGCGTCGACTTGCCCGATCCCGACTTGCCGATGACCGCGATCACCTCGCCCGGCGCCACGTCGATCGAGATACCCTTCAGGACCTCGTTCTCGCCATAGCTCTTGCGCACGTCAGTGATGGCTATGAGCGACATTGAGCTTCCTCTCCAGGATCTGACTCGACTTCGACAGCGGCCAGCACAGGCAGAAATAGATCAGCGCAACCAGCCCGTAGACGAGGAACGGCCGGTAGGTGGCATTGGTCATGACCGTGCCCGCCCGCGTCAGCTCGACGAAGCCGATGATCGAGGTCAGCGCCGTGCCCTTCACCACCTGCACCGAAAACCCGACCGTTGGCGGTATTGCGATGCGCAGCGCCTGGGGGAGCACGACATAGCGCATCTGCTGCAGCCGCCCCATCCCGAGGCTGGCCGACGCTTCCCACTGGCCCTTCGGCACCGCCTCGACGCAGCCACGCCAGATCTCGGAGAGGAAGGATGCTGTCCACAGGATCAGCGCCAGCCCCGCCGCCACCCAGGCCGAGACGGTGATGCCGATCAGGCTGAGACCGAAGAAGGCGATGAAGAGCTGGATCAGCAGCGGCGTGCCCTGCCAGATCTCGATGTATCCGCGCGCCAGCAGCGCGACCCAGCGCCGCGGGCTGATGCGCAGGTAGAGCAGCACCGCGCCGAGGACCCCGCCGCCGATAAAGGAGATCAGCGACAGGAGGATCGTCCAGCGCGTGGCAAGGAGCAGGTTGCGCAGGATGTCATAGGTCGTGAACTGCATCAGCGCGCCAACCTTCGCGGAAAGATCGACCAGCCGACCCAGACCAGCACCTGCCTGAGGGCCACCGACAGCGCGAGATAGATCACCGCCGAGACGATATAGGTCTCGAAGGCGCGGAAATTGCGCGACTGGATGAAGCTCGCGGCGTAGGTCAGGTCCTCGACCGAGATCTGGCTGACCACCGAGGATCCCAGCATCACGATCACGATCTGCGAGGACAGCGCGGGCCATATCCGCTGCATCGCGGGCACCAGAACCACGTACCAGAAGGTCTGCACCCGCCCCATGCCGAGGCTGGCGCCGGCCTCGAACTGGCCGCGCGGCGTCGCCTGGATGCCGGCGCGCACGATCTCGCAGCTGTAGGCGCCGAGATTGATGATCATCGTCAGGTTCGCGGCCTGGAACTGCGTCAGCTTGATGCCGAGCGCCGGCAGGCCGAAGAAGATGAAGAAGAGCTGGATCAGGAAGGGCGTATTGCGGATCAGCTCGACATAGACCCCGACAATGGGCCGTGCCCAGGTCGGGCCGAGCGACCGGACCCAGGCACAGAAGATACCGAGGGCGACGCCGAGCACGGCGCCTATCACGATCAGCTGGATCGTGACCATGATCCCCGACAGCAGCGTCGGCATGTAGGGGATCAGCCAGTCGAAGTTCCACTGGTAGCCCAAGGGGCGGCCCTCCGAGCGCTGTGGTCAGAGGTCTTCGGGCAGGTCCGCGTGCAGCCAGGTCTGCGAGATCGCGTTCAGCGACCCGTCCGCCTTCATTCCCGCGATGATGTCGTTGACCGCCGCGAGCAGAGCCGGCTCGTCCTTGTTCATCCCGATGTAGCAGGGCGAGTTGGCGATCAGGAACTTCAGCTCAGGCAGGCGCGGAGGGTTGCGCTCGAGGATCGCGGCCGCGACCACGTTGCCGGTCGCGATCACGTCGACCTGGCCCGAAAGGAAGGCCGAGATGGTGCCGTTGTTGTCCTCGTAGCGGTTGATCGTCGCGCCCGATGGCGCGAGGTCGGTCAGCGTCAGGTCCTCGACCGCGCCGCGGGTGACGCCGATCGTCATGCCGTCAAGACCGGCCACTTCAGCCAGTTCGAGATCGTCCTCGCCGAAGATGCCGTTGTAGAACGGCGCATAAGCGTCGCTGAAGTCGATGACGAGCTCCCGTTCGGCATTGCGCCCGAGGCTTGAGATCACGAGGTCGACCCGGTCGGTCTGCAGGTAGGGGATGCGGTTCGCCGAGGTCACCGGCGTCAATTCCAGTGCCACGCCCAGCCGTTCGGCGATCGCCTTGGCCATGTCGATGTCGTAGCCGATCGGCTGCATGTCGAGCCCGGCGCTGCCGAAGGGCGGAAAGTCCTGCGGCACCGCGACGCGCAGCGTACCGCGGGCCTTGATCTCCTCCAGCACGTCCGCCTGCGCCGGCGACCAGCCGGCCGCAGACGCAAGGAGCACGGCAAGGGCGAATGTGGCGAGGCGAAGGATTGAGCGGCGCTGCATGATTTATCCCCTGCGCATACTGTTGTCCCGGCGAGTTTTCCGGCCGGGCTGGGTAGAGGCAACGCGGGCCAGCACAAATAAAGGACCATTTGTGTGTTAATGGCGCCAATATAGGCTGATTATATGTGGCATGGTCTGAAATTGAACAGCCGCCTTGGGTGCCAGACGTTGTCGCGCAACCTCTCTCACGGCACATCCAGATGACATTTTGGAAGCAAACGTCACGCCGCCGTCATCGAGCACACGATATAGGGGAGAGAATCGCATCAACCGTCTAGATGATGGAGTGTCCACATGGCGGCAGCGACCAGCGACCATACCGGCTTCCGGGCGCGCACCGCGCATGTGCCTCGGAGCTTCCGGACCCTGTTTCTCTCCGACCTGCATCTCGGCACCCGCGGCGCCCAGGCGGAGGCGCTGCTGGAATTCCTTCGCGTCCATGATGCCGAGACGATCTACCTCGTCGGCGACATTGTCGACGGCTGGCAGTTGCGGTCTCGCTGGTACTGGCCGCAATCGCACAATGACGTGGTGCAGAAGCTCTTGCGCAAGGCGCGCAAGGGCGCGCGGATCGTCTACGTGCCTGGCAACCACGACGAATTCCTGCGCGGCTTCTGCGGCACCCATTTCGGCGGCATCGAGGTGCGCCCCTCGGCCGTGCACCAGGCGGCCGACGGGCGGCGCTACCTCGTGGTCCATGGCGACGAGTTCGACGTCGTCATCCGTCATGCCCGCTGGCTCGCCCTCCTCGGCGACTGGGCCTACGTGACCGCGCTGGCGTTGAGCACCCGGATCAATCTGGCCCGTCGGCGGCTGGGGCTCACCTACTGGTCACTGTCGGCGTGGGCGAAGCAGCGGGTCAAGAATGCCGTCAGCTTCATCGGGCGGTTCGAGGCGGTGCTCGCCGCCGATGCCGCCCGGCGCGGCGTCGATGGGGTGATCTGCGGGCACATCCATTCCGCAGCCCTGCGCGACATCGACGGTCTTCGCTACATCAACACCGGTGACTGGGTGGAGAGCTGTACGGCCGTGGTCGAGCATCACGACGGGCGGATGGAGCTGATTGACTGGTCGGTGTTCAGCGCGGCGCTGAACGGCAGTCGGGTGGTTATCCTGCCGTCGTCGCCGCCGACCCGCGCCGCCTGAGGCCGGAGAATGCGTGTCCTCATCGTCACCGACGCCTGGCATCCGCAGGTCAACGGCGTGGTCCGCACGCTCGACATGCTCGCCACCACGCTTGCAGCCGAAGGGGTCAGGGTCGAGCTGCTGTCGCCGGGCGGGTTCCGCACCCTGCCGATGCCGTCCTATCCCGAGATCCGGCTGGTGCTGGCAACGCCGATCCAGATCGCGCAGCGGATCAGGGAGGCGGAAGCGGACAGTATCCATATTGCTACCGAGGGCCCGCTCGGCTTTCTGGCGCGGCGCTGCTGTTTGCGCATGGGGCTTGCCTTCACCACCAGCTACCACACCCGCTTCCCCGAATTCGTCAGTGCCCGGCTGCCCGTCCCCGAGCGTTGGAGTTATGCCGCGCTGCGGCAGTTCCACAACGCGGGGCAGGGGATGCTGGCGGCGACGCCCTCGCTCGCGACAGAGCTGGCGGGCCGCGGCTTCCAGCGTGTGCGGCCCTGGACGCGCGGTGTGGACGCAGGCCTTTTCCACCCCGGGCGTCGCGAGCCCCTCGACCTGCCGCGGCCGGTGTTTCTCAACGTCGGCCGCGTCGCGGTCGAGAAGAACCTCGAGGCCTTCCTCGACCTTGACCTTCCCGGCGCCAAGCTCGTGGTCGGCGACGGCCCGGCGCTGTCCCGGCTGCGCGAGAGGTATCCCGAGGTGCATTTCCTCGGCACGTTGCATGGCGAGCGTCTGGCCGCGCTCTACGCATCGGCTGATGTCTTCGTGTTTCCCAGCCGCAGCGACACGTTCGGGAACGTCATTCTCGAAGCCATGGCCAGCGGCTGCCCCGTCGCGGCGTTCCCGGTGACCGGGCCGGGCGACATCCTCGCCGACGGGCGCGGCGGCGCCCTGTCGACCGATCTGCGCGAAGCGGCACTGGCGGCACTGCGGGTGTCGCGGACTGGGGTGCGCGCGAAGGCGATGGAGTACACTTGGCCCGAATGCGCGCGCCAGTTCGTCGGGCATCTGGTTCCCTCCGCTGGTATGGCCAACCCACGGCGCCCGGCTTCGGCATCGCGGATCCGGACGGCTCTCGGCGGCTGATGCGGCGGGCCGGCCCGAGCCGCCGTGGCGTGGCGGCTGCGCCTATTCACACGATCGTTTCATCCGCTTATTTGAAATTGCATAGCGCCCCGCCGTCCGTCAGGATAAGGCCGAGGTTGACGCCAGTCGTATAGGCGCCAAAGGTAATGTTTGAGCACAAGCCGCAAAGCGGCAGGTCAGGCGCCGCAGGTCGAGAATAAAGGTAAATAAATGAAGCAGAACGCATGTTGGGTCTGGATGCATGGGGCAGATGGGGCTGTCGCGCGTCCAGACGGGTCCGGGGCGCTCTCCGGCCCGACATGGCCCTGTGTCTTGTCGTGCTCTGCCGCCCGGAGTCTGTGACGTGAAGCGCGATCGGGACGAGCCATCCGGACCGCTGCGGACCAAGCGCGCGAAGCTGCGTGATGCGGCGCCCGGAGTGCTGACGCGCGAGCGCATCCTCGAAGCCGCCGCCGAGATGTTCGCCGAGCGCGGGGTCGAGGCGGTCAGCCTGCGCGAGCTTACGTTGCGCGCGGGTGTCAACCTCGCGGCCGTCAACTATCACTTCGGCTCGAAGGAAGGCGTGCTGGCGGAGGTCTTCCTGCGCAGCTCGCGTCCCATCGTGAAGTGGCGGCTGGAGCTTCTGGAGAAGGTCGAACGCGACGCCGACGGTCGGCCGAGCCTTGAGCAGCTGCTGGACGGCTACATGCGCCCGGCGCTGCATGTCGGGCGGCGGCAGAACCGCAGCTTCGTGCGGTTGCGCGCCCGTCTTGCGATCGAACGCGACGAGATGGCCCGCTCGCTTCTGGCCGAGTGCTTCGATGAATCGACGAAGCGCTACATCGACGAAATCGCGCTGGCACTCCCTGGCCTTCCGAAGGACGAGCTGTACTGGCGGTTTCACTTCATGATGGGCAGCATGTTCTACACGATGGCAGAGCCGGGTCGGATTCTCGGCCTGTCGGACGGCGCGTGTGATCCGGGCCAGCTCGAAGAGGCGATGCGGCGCATGATCGCCGTATTCGCCGCCGTTTTCCGCGAAGGCGTCCCGGCCGGCGCGCATCGGGAGGCGGGCGCCTCCCCGCAATAGCCCCCTTGGCGCGCGATGGCGCTTCGTTCTACGACGGGCGTGCGGCAAGCAACATGCCCGTCGGAAGGCAGAATGAGAATCACTCGGATCGGCTCTGTTCTGATGCACCACGCCGAGCAGGGCGATCCCGCGGGCCTGCCGGTGGTCTTCGCGAACTCGCTCGGCACTGACCTCCGGGTCTGGGACGGCCTCATGGCGTATCTGCCGCCCGGCCTCAGGATCGTCCGCTACGACATGCGTGGCCACGGCCTCAGCGAGGCGCCTCAGGGCGCCTATTACATGGGCGATCTCGTGGGCGATGCGGCCGGGCTGATGGATCACCTCGGTATCAGGGGCGCGATCATCGTTGGCCTTTCGATCGGCGGTGTCGTGGCCCAGGGCCTGGCCGCCGAGCGTCCCGATCTCGTGCGCGCGGCCGTCCTTTGCAACACCGCAGCCAAGATCGGCACCGAGGCGATGTGGGAGGAGCGGCTCGCGGCGGTGCGCGCCGGCGGCATCGCGGCGCTCGCCGACGGGATCATGGAGCGCTGGTTCTCCCGCCGGTTCCGCGAGGGCCGCCCGGAAGAACTCGCTGGCTGGCGCAACATGCTGGTACGCACGACGGTGGACGGCTACGCTGGCTGCTGCGCGGCGCTCGCCGACACCGACCTGCGCGCCTCGACGGCCGGGCTGCGCCTGCCGGTGCTTGCCGTCGCAGGTTCTGAGGATGGGGCGACGCCGCCCGATCTGGTGCGCGAGACGGCCGAGAGCATCGAGGGCGCGCGCTTCGAGCTGATCCGCGGCGTGGGCCATATCCCTTGCGTCGAGGCGCCCGAGGAACTGGGGGCGCTGATCGCTGCTTTCCTGCGGGAGGAAGGCCTTGTCTGATCCCTTCGACGCCGGAATGCGCATCCGACGGCAGGTGCTGGGCGAGGCGCATGTCGATCGCGCCGAGGCGGACAAGACCGCGCTGGACGTCGATTTCCAGCGCTTCATCACCGAGGGCGCCTGGGGCTCGGTCTGGGCACGTCCGGGCTTCACGCTGCGGGAGCGCTCGATCGTGACGCTGGCCCTGCTGGCGGCACTCGGCAACCACGAGGAAATCGCCATGCATGTGCGCGCCACCGCCCGCACCGGCGCCAGCCAGGACGACCTGGTCGAGGCGATGCTGCATGTCGCCGTCTACGCGGGCGTGCCGCGCGCCAACCAGGCGCTGAAGATCATTAAGCAGACATATCGTGAGATGGGAGTGGAGCCATGAGGCCGCCCGGAGAATTCTATCAGCGCAATCGCAGTCTGCACCCTCCCGCGCTGACGCCGGACTACAAGACCTCGGTGGTGCGCTCACCCCGCCTCGCGCTCTTGTCGCTGCAGAACTCGATGAGCGAGATCACCGGGCCGACCTTCGGGCATTCCGACATAGGTCCGCTCGATCACGACCTGATCCTGAACTACGCTCAGACGGGCGAGCCGGTGGGCGAGCGGATCATTGTGCACGGCCGCGTGGTGGATGAGAACGGTCGCGGCGTCCCGAACACGCTGGTCGAGGTCTGGCAGGCAAACGCCGGCGGGCGCTACCGCCACAAGAAGGATACCTATCTCGCGCCGATCGACCCGAATTTCGGCGGCTGCGGGCGTGTGCTGACCGACGAGGACGGCGCGTATTTCTTCCGCACGATCAAGCCCGGGGCCTATCCGTGGCGGAACTTCGTGCACAGCTGGCGTCCCGCCCATATCCATGTCTCGGTCTTCGGCACGGGCTTCGTGCAGCGGCTGATCACCCAGATGTATTTCGAGGGCGACCCGCTGATCCGCCACGATCCGATGATCCAGGGCGTCCCCGATACCGACGCGATCGAGCAGCTGATCGCGCCGCTCGACATGAATGCGGGCATCCCGCTCGACTGCC
This sequence comes from uncultured Rhodovulum sp., assembly GCA_964383295.1. Classification (GTDB taxonomy): domain Bacteria; phylum Pseudomonadota; class Alphaproteobacteria; order Rhodobacterales; family Rhodobacteraceae; genus Amaricoccus. The sequence goes on along the minus strand of CAYLHK010000001.1, from coordinate 71,549 downwards.
TGGCCTACAAGTTCGACATCGTGTTGCGCGGCCGCCGCTCGACGCTGTTCGAGAACCGGCTGGAGGGGAACTGATGCCGCAGAAGCTCTCCTATCTGCGCGAGACCGCCTCGCAGACGGCCGGACCCTACGTGCATATCGGGCTGGCGCCGGGTGCGGCGGGGTTCCACATCTTCGAGCAGGAGCTTGGCCGTGACATCGCCGGCCCGAATGCCGCAGGCCAGCGTATCCGGGTCGAGGGGCTGGTGATCGATGGCACCGGCGCGCCGATCAAGGATGCGCTGATCGAGATCTGGCAGGCGAATGCGGCGGGGACCTACCCCCATGCCGAGGATCGCCGCGTGGGCGAAGTCGAGGATGGCTTTCGCGGCTGGGGGCGGGTGATCACCGATTTCGACAGCGGGCTTTTCGCCTTCGAGACCGTCAAGCCGGGCTCGGTACCGGGCCGCGGCGGGCGGATGATGGCACCACATCTGAACGTCTGGATCGTGGCGCGGGGGATCAACATCGGGTTGAACACGCGCATGTACTTCTCCGACGAGCCCGAGGCGAATGCCGCGGATCCAGTCCTGAACCTGATCGAGCAGACTGATCGTCGTCCGACGCTGATCGCCGTGCGGGGGCAGGGCGGTGACATGCCCGTCTACCGCTTCGACATCCGCCTGCAGGGCGAGGGCGAAACTGTCTTCTTCGACGTCTGAGGTCATCCATGCCGGTTCCCTGCATCATCTGCGTCGCCATCACCGGCAGCCTGCCGCGCAAGGCGGACAACCCTGCCGTTCCGATCACCGTCGAGGAGCAGATCGAAAGCACCCAGGCCGCCTTCGAGGCGGGTGCCAGCATCGCGCATTGCCATGTGCGCAACGATGACGAGACCCCGACCGCCAGCCCCGAGCGTTTCGCCCGCCTTCTCGAGGGGCTGCGGAAGCATTGTCCCGGCATGATCATCCAGCTCTCCACCGGCGGGCGTTCGGGCGCGGGGAGGGAGCGCGGCGGCATGCTCGGACTGCGCCCCGACATGGCGAGCCTGGCGGTGGGGTCGAACAATTTCCCCACCCGCGTCTACGAGAACGCGCCCGATCTCGTCGACTGGCTGGCGGCCGAGATGCTGGCGCATGACGTGAAGCCGGAGATCGAGGCTTTCGATCTGAGCCATATCCACCAGGCGGTTGCCATGTCTCGCGACGGCCGGCTGAAGGCGCCGCTCTACATCCAGTTCGTGATGGGGGTGAAGAACGCGATGCCGGTCGATCGGCCGACCTTCGACTTCTACGTCGAGACGGTGAAGCGTCTCGCTCCGGACGCCTCATGGTGCGGGGCGGGGATCGGCGCGAACCAGATCGTGCTCAACGAGTGGTGCATCTCCGCCGGTGGGCATGTGCGGACCGGGCTCGAGGACAACGTGCGGCTCGACCGCGACCGGCTGGCTCCGTCGAACGCCGCGCTGGTCGAGCGGGCCGTGGCGCTCTGCGCCCGGTACGACCGCCCCGTGGCGACGGCGGCGCAGGCCCGCGCGACACTGGGCTTGCGGCCGACCGCCTAGATGAGCGTCTCGCCCTTCGACTCGACGCTGTTCGGCGATCTCTTCGGAGACAGGGAGATCGCGGCGCTCTTTTCGGATAAGGCGATGATCGCGCGTATGATCGACGTGGAGCGCGCGCTGGCACGGGCCGGGGCACGGGCAGGGGTGGTGCCGCCTGACGCTGCAGCCGCCATCGACGCGACCCTCGCTGATATCGTGATCCCCCCCGAGGCGCTGGCGTCAGGCACGGCGGGCGCCGGCGTGCCGGTGCCGGCGCTGGTCGCGGCGCTGCGTGGCCATCTCGCGGGGCAGGCGGCGGGATGGTTGCACTGGGGCGCGACCAGCCAGGACATTGTCGATACCGCGCTGGTGCTGCAACTCGCCAGCGCGATCGACACCTTTGCCGCTCGGCTCGACGGTTTGATTGCCGGGCTGTCGGTCGCCGCGCTGCACCATGCGGACCTCCCCATGGCCGGGCGCACGCGCAGCCAGATCGCCGCCCCGATCACTTTCGGGTCCCGGATCGCGCGCTGGGCGCAGCCGCTGATGGCGCTGCGCCGCGAGCTTGCCCCGCTCCGTGCCCGCGTGGCGCGAGTCCAGCTCGGCGGCGCCGTCGGCACGAATGCGGTCCTCGCGCCCCACGGCCCGGCCGTGACCGCGGCCCTCGCCGACGAACTCGGGCTCGCGGATGGGCCCTGCTGGCACACGGACCGCGCTGCGCTGATCGCGCTCGCGGGATGGTGCGCATCGATCTCCGGCGCGCTCGGCAAGATGGCGGGCGACCTGATCCTGATGGGCCGAAGCGAGAGCGGCGAGGCCGTTGCGGGCGAGGGCGGTGGCTCGTCGACCATGCCGCAAAAGGCAAACCCGGTGGCCGCCGAGACCGTCGTGGCGCTGGCGCATCTGTCGGCCGCGCTGGTGGCGCCCATGCATCTCGCGGCTCTCCATGCCGAGGAGCGCGACGGCGCCGCCTGGGCGCTCGAATGGCTGACGCTGCCGCAGATTGTCACCGCAACCGGCGCCTGCCTGCGGCATGCCGCTGATCTGGCCTCAACTCTTGCCCCGGATCCTGACCGGATGCGCGCGGCGCTCGCGCTCGGGGGCGGCGTGATCATGGCCGAGGTGGCGAGCTTTGTGCTCGCGGCCACGATGCCCCGGGCCGAGGCGCAGGCGCTGGTGAAGCAAGCCGTGACTGCCGCCGCGGCGGGAGGGGAAACGCTGGCCGACGCTCTCGCCCGGCTGGCACCGGGCCGGGACTGGCCGCGGATACTCGATCCCGTCGGCCAGGCGCCGGCAGCCGCCGCCGTCGTCTGTCAGGTGTTCGGCGCGGCGCCCGAGGCCGACGACGACTGACGCGGCCGTGCCGGCTTGCCGGAGCGCGCCAGCAGCACCACCGGAAGGATCCCTATCACGATGATGGCGAGCGCCGCGATCGCCGCTTCCTCATAGGTGCCGCGCACGGCCTCGCCATAGAGCAGCGTCGCCAGGGTCTCGACGTTCAGCGGCCTGAGCAGCAGCGTCGCCGGCAGTTCCTTCATGCAGTCCACGAACACCAGAAGCCCCGCGGCAGTGAGCGCTGCGCGTGACAGTGGCAGGTGAACCCGCAGGAGGGTGCCGCTCGGCGTCTGTCCGAGCGTGCGCGACGCGTGATCGAGCGAGATGGGGATACGGGTCATCCCCGCCTCGACGCCGCCCGAGGCAATGGCAAGGAAGCGTGCCGCATAGGCATAAATCAGCGCCGCCCCCGAGCCGAGGATCAAAAGCCCAGTCGACCAGCCGAACCAGGCACGCGCACTCTGGTCCACGAACCGGTCCAAGGCCGCCACCGGCACAAGAATGCCGATGGCGAGTACCGTGCCGGGCACAGCATAGCCGAGTGCCGAAATGCGCAGGAGCGCGGACGTCATCGCCCCCCGTCTCAGTCGCGCGGCATAGACGACCGCAAATCCCGCGGCCAGCACGACCACCGTCGCCATCGCGGACAGGGTCACGGTGTTGACGGTCGCCCGCCAGATGAAGGGCGAGATTCCGGCGAACTGAAAGCGCTTCCAGGCCTCGAGCGCGAGATACAAGGCTGGACCGACAAATCCGATCACGATCGGCAGGAGACCGAGCAACAGGGCAACCATTGCCGGAATGCCGCGCAGCCGAACGGGGACCATCGGCCGCGCCCGCTGCGGGTCGTGGGCATAGCGCTGGTTCCGGCGCGCCCAGCGTTCCACCATAATCAGGGTGACCACGAGAACTAGCATCGCCATCGCGATCTGCGCGGCTCCGGGCAGGTCGTGGCGGATGATCCAGGTCGTGTAGACCGAGGCGGTCAGAGTGCGCACGCCGAGGAACTGCGCTGCGCCCACGTCGTTCAGCGCCTCCATCAGCGCAAGGCTGACGCCGACCGCGATCGCGGGCCGGGCGAGCGGCAGCGCCACGCGCCAGAATACACCTCGGCGGCTGGAGCCGAGGGTGCGGGCGACTTCGATCAGATTGGCGGCCTGGGTCAGGAACATCGCCCGCGTCGTGAAGTAGACATAGGGATAGAGCACGAAGCCGAAGACCAGGATGCACCCCCACATCGCGCGGATGTCGGGCAGGCGGAACTCGCGTGGGCTGGAATAGCCGAGGATGTCGCGAATGAGGCCCTGGACCGGCCCGAGCGGGCTCAGCACGTCCAGATAGGCATAGGCCATGATATAGGTCGGCACCGCCAGCGGCAGCAGGAGCGCCCATTCCAGCACGCCGCGGCCAGGAAAGTCGTAAGCCGTGACGAGCCATGCCGTCCCGGCACCCACCAGGGTTACGATGATCCCCGTCCCGAGCAGCAGCGTCAGCGTGTTCCGCGTTGCCTGGGGCAGGACATAGGTCAGGACATGCGTCCACAGATCACCGGTGCTCGCGGTCGCGATCAGCGCGATCGTGGCGACGGGAAGGACGGCAAGCGCCGCGGTAAGGAAGGCCACGAAGACCCATCCCCCGGTTCCGGCATGGCGCTTGCGATATGCGAGAAGGCTGGCTGCCATCGGGAAAGGCTGGGAGCGACGGGAACCCCGCCGCCCCCCGGGGCCATCAGTTCTCGAACGTGTCGAAGTTCACGCGGTCGACGAGCTCGCTCGCCAGGGCGCGATACTTGACGATCTCGGTCAGCGGCGTGTCGTCCGGATCGAGCACGCCGAACTCGGCGATGATCGGATGCACTGCGGCACCGTCCGTGACCGGGTGCTCGAAGTTCGCCTCGGCATAGAGCTTCTGCGCCTCGTCGGAAACCAGGTACTCGAGCAGCTGCACGGCCGTGTCGTAGTTCGGGGCGTGGGCCGCAACGGCCGCGCCGGAAATGTTCACCTGGGTGCCGCCGTCCTCGAAGGTCGGCAGCAGCACCTTGAAGGCCTTGCCCCATTCCTCCTGCTCCGGACCGCCTCGGCCCGAGCGCATCAGCCCGACGTAGTAGGAATTGGCGACTGCGATGTCGCAGATCCCGGCCGCGATATCGCGGCCGCCGTCACGGTCGCCACCCGCGGCCGCACGCGCCTGGTTGGCCTTCAGGCCCTCGAGCCAGGTGATGGTCGCTTCCTCGCCGTGATGGGCGATGAAGTTCGCGATCAGCGCGGTGTTGTAGGGATGCTGGCCCGAGCGGATGCAGAGCTTGCCGCGCCACTGCTCGTCGGCGAGATCCTCGTAGGTGATGGAATCGATGTCGACGTCGTTGGCGACATAAACGACGCGCGCACGGCCGGAGAGCCCGAACCAGTTGCCGTCGGGGTCGCGCATCGCCGCCGGGATGGCCGCTTCAAGCACGTCCGACTGGACCGGCTGGGTCAGGCCGCGGTTCACGAGGTCGATGAGCGCGCCGAAGTCGACCGTCATCAGGATGTCGGCGGGCGAGCTCTCGCCTTCCGCTTCGACTCGCTCGGGGATGCCGTCCTGCAGGAAGACGGTGTTAACGGTCGTGCCGGTCGACGCGGTGAAGGCGTCGAGAAGCGGCTGGATCAGGCCTGGCTCGCGGGTCGTGTAGATGTTGACCTCCTGCGAGAGCGCAGGGCTCGCCGCGCAGAGAGCAAGCAGGCTGGCGATGACGGTGCGTTTTGTTGGCTGGAGCGTCAAGGTGGTTCCCTTTTTTCGCGATGATGCGTCAGGGTGCTCCTCCGAAAGCACCCTCGCGACGGGGGCACCTCCTCCATAGTTGAGAACATTAGTCAAGATTCTCGGGAGAGATTGGAACCTGTCTAAATTACTCGCCTAAGATTGTGCGCGCGGATCGCCTCAGAGCCACCCCTCCTCGACGCCGTGACAGGCGACGAGCGCCCCGCGTTCTTCGGGCAGCGGCCGGGGGACATCGACCCGGCAGCGGTCGCGCGCGAACGGGCAGCGCGGGTGGAAGGTGCAGCCCGAGGGCGGGTTGAGCGGGTTCGGGATCTCGCCGGTGACAGGCGTCCGCTCGCGGCCGGTCATCTCGATGTCGGGGATCGAGTCGATCAGGCTGCGGGTGTAGGGGTGGCGGGGGTCGGAGAAGATCCGCCGCGCCGGCGAGACTTCCGCAAGCCGCCCGAGATAGAGCACGCCGATCTGGTCCGCCATGTGGCGCACGACCGCGAGATTGTGGCTGATGAACAGGTAGGTAAGCCCGAGCCGGTCCTGCAGGTCGCGCATCAGGTTCAGGATCTGCGCCTGCACCGAGACGTCGAGCGCCGAAGTAGGCTCGTCGCAGACCAGGAATTCGGGCTCCGAGGCGAGCGCGCGGGCGATGGAGATGCGCTGGCGCTGGCCGCCTGAGAACTGATGGGGGAATTTCTCGCCGTCCTCGGGGGTCAGCTTCACGAGCGTCAGCAACTCGCCCACGCGCGCCCGCGTCTCGGCGCTCGAGCCGGTGAGGCCGAAAGTCTCCAGCGGCTCGGCGATGATGTCGCGCACGCGCCAGCGCGGATTCAGGCTGGCGAACGGGTCCTGGAAGATCATCTGGAACCGCCGGCGCAACTGCTGCAGCTCGCTCCGGCTGGTCGGATTCCAGACGTCGATCCCGTCGATTCGCACGCTCCCTTCGGTGGGCGGCAGCAGCCCGACCACCATGCGCGCGATCGTGGACTTGCCGGAACCGCTCTCTCCGACGAGCGCGAGGGTCTCGCCCCGGCGGATGTCGAAGTCGATGCCCGACACCGCCTTGACGATGCGGCGCTGCTCGCCGCTGAGGGTGCGATGCAGCCATGAAGCCGAGACGTCGAATTCCCGCACGAGCCCGCGCACCTCGACGATGTTGGCGTCCCTGGCCTCCGGGGCCTGGCGCGGGCGCTCCTGCAGGTCGGCTGTCACGCGGCTCTCCTCTCGACTGGCTGCAGCATGCCTTCCGCCAGGTCCCTCGAAAAGCCCCATATCGTATCTCGGGCCCCGGCCGCCGGCTGGGCTGTCGTTTACCATGACAACAGAAAGGACGCGCACCCACGGCCGTCTGATCTCGCGTCAAACGACAATACTATACTCTTCAGGTTGTGTTTTCCGATGGTCTCTGCCGAATGGGGCGCGGGCATTCTCATGAATCTGCTAAATTTTTTCAAGCACAACGATCGGAATGGAGCAGAAAGGATGGTCATCAATAGATTCTTCTCCGCCCGGACTTATAGGCCATACTTAAAATACTATGATTGACCTCGCTGGGAATCGTCTTCTAGCGTTGAATGGGGTGCGTGTGGGTGACGCAAAGCCGGTCGCGCGTCTTGTAAGGACGAGGCGGGCGGTCAAGGGACGGCGCCGGTGCCCCGGGGGTGGAAAAGATGAGGGGTAATGCAACAATGAACAGCTTGTTCGATACCGGCTGGAATCTGCGGCGCGCGGGCATCGCGATTACCGCTGGTGCCAGCCTTTTCGCCTTGGCTGGCGCTGCTCATGCCGTTCCGCAAGTGCGGATCACGTCGGTGGGCGCCAGTTGGTCGGTTACGGGCGGGACGGGTGTGGTCTACACCCCTGAGCAGCCTCAGGGCCAGCAGGACGCAGAGGTCCGCTGGGGAACTCCACACCGGGACCAGGGGGGCACCCCGGAGACCCGACAGAAGAGCGGCTATCTGTTCGAGGGTGTCGCTCCCCCGACCACGGATTGGTATGATGCCGGCGTCGACCAGGCAGGGGCGAACTTCAATCTGGGCGATTTCACCCACTTCAACTGGGCGATTAATGTAGACTCCGGTATATCGGGTGCGGTGCTCAACCTGACCTTCGGATTCGACTGGCGCGCCGACAACAATCCAGGATCGGTGTTGAACTCCGATACGTTCTCGGCGCAGTACGTTTTCAATCACTGGGAAACGCCCAACGGCAACAACCCCTGCGCGAACGGCGAGGCGCATGGCTCGGGTGTCAACGCGAACGGCTGCGCGGACAGGGTTATCGCAACCCTCAACCAGGGTCAGCAGAAAGCTTTCGAGGATGCGGCCGGCAATCTGTACTTCCTGAGCATCTCAGGTTTCCAGACTGCAAACGGGTTGGTCTCCCAGTTCTGGACCACCGAGAATATGAACAACAAGGCGACGCTTGTTGCGAACTTCACCACCGAGCCCAATGTGATCCCGCTGCCGGCCGCCGCATGGCTGCTGATCGGCGGTCTCGGCGCGCTTGGTGCGGTGGCCCGCCGGCGGACGAACGCCGGCGCCTAAGCCGCGCACAGGCTTGACCATTACAGCGCTCCGGTCCTGGTCCGGGGCGCGTTCTACTGACCGGCCTCGACCTTCTCGCGGTCTCCATACAGCCAGCAAGCGACCTTGGCGTCGTCAACCTCGACGAGCGGGGGGCGCGCCGTGCGGCAGATCTCCATCACCTCGCCGCAGCGCGGGTTGAAGGCGCAGCCCGTCGGGATCGCGTTCAGCCGCGGCATGGCGCCGGGGATCTGCACAAGCCGGTCGTCCTCGCCGGTCAGCGAGGGGATCGAGCCCATCAGCCCGCGCGTATAGGGGTGGCGGGGCTCCTTCAGCACGTCGCGCACCGCTCCGATCTCCGCCACTCGCCCGGCGTAGAGCACCGCAACCCGGTCCGCGGCCTCCGCGATCACGCCCATGTCATGGGTGATCAGGATGGCCGAGGTGCCGTATTCGCGGCACATGCGTCGGAAGACCTTGATCACCTGCGCCTGAACCGACACGTCGAGCGCGGTCGTCGGTTCGTCGGCGATGACGAATTCGGGCTCGGCGCAGAGCGCCAGCGCGATCACCACCCTCTGGCGCATGCCGCCCGAGAACTGGTGAGGATAGTTGTCGATGCGCATTTCGGGCGCCGGGATGCCGACCTCTGCCAGCATCTCGATCGCCCGCGCGCGCGACTTCGCCGGGCCGAGCTTCAGGTGGAAGTCGATGCTTTCCACCAGCTGCTGGCCGACGGTGAAGAGCGGGTTCAGGCTGGTCAGCGGATCCTGGAACACCATCCCGATCCGCTTGCCGCGCAGGCCCAGCATCGCCTCGCGCGAAAGGTTGTCGATGCGGCCGCCCTTGAAGCGGATCTCGCCGCCAGCGACGCGACCCGGCGGCTCGATCAGCCCGATGATGGCGGCGCCGGTGATCGACTTGCCCGCGCCGCTCTCGCCGACGACGCCGAGAATCTCGCCGGGACCAACGTCGAAGGTAACGCCGTCGAGCGCGCGCAGAACACCCCGGCGAGTGGGAAACTCTACCACCAAATCCTTCAGTGACAGGACGGGGGGAGGGCTCATCGCAGCCGCGGGTTCAATGCCTCGCGCAGCCAGTCCCCGAGCAGGTTCACGGACAGCGCAAGCGCGAGCAGGGTGAGCGAGGGAAAGAGCAGGATCCACCATTCGCCCGAGAACAGGAATGCCTGCCCGAAGCGGATCAGCGTGCCGAGGCTCGGCTGGGTCGGCGGCACGCCGACGCCGAGGAACGACAGCGTGGCCTCGGCGATGATCGCGAGCGCGAGGGAAATGGTGGCGATTACCAGGATCGGCTCGGTCACGTTCGGCAGCACGTGGCGGAACATGATCGCGACGGGCGAACGCCCGATCAGCCGCGCGGCGGCGACGTATTCCTTGTTCTTCTGCACCATGGTCGCCCCGCGCACCGTGCGCGCATACTGCACCCAGTCGGACAGGCCGATCGCGATGATCAGCACATAGACCGCCATCGACTCGCGGTGCTGCGGCGGAATGAAGCCGCGTGCCACCCCGAAGATCAGCAGCGCGACCAGGATCACCGGAAACGTCAGCTGGACATCAGCGATGCGCATGATCACCGAATCCGTGCGCCCCCCCGCATAGCCCGCGAGCAGACCCAGGCTCACGCCCAGCACCAGACTGAACGCCACCGCCGAGAAGCCCACGAACAGCGACACCCGGGCCCCGTAGAGGATCGCCGAGAACACGTCGCGCCCCTGATCGTCCGCGCCGAGCCAGAAGCTTTCGCCGGTGAACATGTTGGGCTCGCCCGGCGGCGTGAAGCCGTTCATCAGGTTGAGCGAGACCGGATCGAACGGGTTCTGCGGCGCGATGAGCGGGGCGAACACGGCGGCGAGGATGATGGTAAGCGCCACCGTGGCCGCGATGATCGTCACCGGTGAATGGCGGAACGACCAGGCGAGATCGGAATCCCAGCCCGCGTAGACGTGGCGGCCGAGACGGCGGACGAGGGGATCGCGCGGGTCCATCAGTGCCCCGCGCCGCTGCCCGCCCGCAGGCGGGGATCGACCGCATAGTAGAGCAGATCGACGATCAGGTTGATGATCACGAAGACGAAGGCGATCAGCATGAGATAGGCCGCCATCACCGGGACGTCGACGAACTGCACCGACTGGATGAACAGCAGGCCCACCCCGGGCCACTGGAACACCGTCTCGGTGACGATGGCGAAGGCGATGATCGAGCCGAGCTGCAACCCGGTGATGGTGATGACCGGGATCAGCGTGTTCTTCAGCGCATGGCGAAAGTTGATGCGCCCTTCGGGCAGGCCGCGGGCACGGGCGAACTTGATATGATCCGAGCGCAGCACTTCCATCATCTCCGCGCGCACCAGACGCATGATCAGCGTCATCTGATAGAGCGCCAGCGTGATTGCCGGCATGATCAGCGACAGCAGGCCGCTGCGGGTCAGGAAGCCGGTTCGCCATCCCCCGATCATTACGGTCTCCCCGCGCCCGAACGAGGGCAGCCAGCCGAGCTCGACCGCGAACAGGTAGATCAGTCCGATCCCGATCAGGAAGGTGGGCAGCGACACGCCGATCAGCGATGCCGTCATCACGAAGCGGCTGGCAAAGCCGCGCGGCCGGATCGCCGTATACACCCCGAGCGAGGTGCCGACCACGAAGGCGAGCACCGCCGAGACGAAGGCAAGCTCCAGCGTTGCCGGCAGCCGCTCAAGGATCAGGTCCATCACCGGTCGTCCCAGCCGGTAGGACACGCCGAAATCGCCCTGCGCGGCACGGGTGATGAAACGTGCGAACTGCAGCGGGAAAGGCTGGTCGAGGCCGAGCCGCGCGCTCAGCGCTGCGCGATCGGCATCGGTCGTGTCCTGCCCGAGCATGTTGTTGATCGGGTCCCCGATGAAACGGAACATCGAGAAGGACACGAAGCCGACGATCAGCAGCACGAGGAGTGACTGGCCGAGCCGCGTCAGGATGAAGGCGATCATGGGGTTTTCGGCAAGCGCGGCTGCCGGACCTCTCGGTCCGGCAGCCGCTTGTCCGTCACTGCACGATCGCCACGTCCTTGGCGTAGAAGTCGTTCGACGGGTCCACGGGGATGTCGAACCTGTCCTTCATCGCGCGGGCGAGCGTCTGCACGTGGATCGGGATGTAGACCGTTTCCTCCTGCATCTCCTCCCAGATCTCGGCGATGGTGGCGTTGCGCACGTCGAAATCGGCCTCGCTCGCCAGAGTGTCGATCTTGGCGTCGAGCTCGGGATTGCAGTAGCGCGTCGCGTTCCAGCTCCCCTTTCCGCCCTCGCGGCAGTGGTAGAGGAAGTCGAAGACATAGAGGCTGTCAAAGGTCGGAACGCCCCAGCCGAGCAGGAAGAAATCGGTCTCCATGGTCGAGATCGACGGGAAGTGGATCGACAGCGACCGGCTCTCGAGCGTGGCGTTGATCCCGATGCGGCCGAGCATGCCCACGGCTGCCTGGCAGATGCCCTCGTCGTTGACGTAGCGGTCGTTCGAGCAGTGGAGCGTGACCTGGAACCCGTCCGGGTATCCAGCCTCTGCCATCAGCGCCTTTGCGGCGTCGAGATCGACGGCCGGATACTCGCCCATCCAGTCCTCGTAGCCGTTGATGAACGGCGGCGCGATGGTGCCGAGCGGGATCGACTCGCCGCGCATCACCACCTGCTGGATCGCCTCGCGATCGATCGCCATGTTGATGGCGTGGCGCACGCGCACGTCCTTGAACGGGTTGCCCTCGGCGGTTCCGAACGTCAGCGCGTCGTCGCCAACGTTCATGCCGAAGAAGATCGTGCGGTTCTCCGGCCCGCGTGTCACGCGGATGCCGTCGGTCTGCTCCAGCCGCGCGATGTCCTGAACAGGGACGTCTTGCACGAAATCCACCTCACCGGAGAGCAGCGCGGCGACGCGGGTCGCGGCCGCGGTGATCGGCGTGTAGATGATCTCGGTGATATCGAGCGGGAACTCGTCCTTGCCCCAGTAGCCATCGAAGGCCCGCGCCACGTTGCGCGCATCGGGCTCGCGGCTGACCAGCACGTAGGCGCCGGTGCCGTTGGCATTGCGCGCGGCGAAATGCTCTTCGCCGGCGTCGAAGTTCTGCGGGACGGTGGCATTGTTGGCCTCGGCCCAGCCGCGGTCCATCATGAAGAGGTTGGTGAGGTTGTCGATCAGCAGCGGGTTCGGGCCGTCGGTGCGCATATGCACCGTGTGGTCGTCGACCGCCGTCACCTCGACGATGCTCGACACCAGCTCCTTCATGTTCGAGGTCGGTTCCTGCGCTCGCTGGATCGAGAACACCACGTCATCGGCGGTGAAGTCGGCGCCGTCGTGGAATTTCACCCCCTCGCGCAGCTTGAACTCCCAGATGTTCGGGTCTTCGGCGGTGATCCCCCATTCGACCGCCAGCGTCGGGCGCAAGCTGCCGTCGATGGCGCGGATCACCAGCGGCTCGTAGATCTGGTGGCTGAAGGCATGGGTCGGGCCAGAATTCTGCGAGTGCGGATCCATTGTCAGGTTGTCGGAGGATCGCGCCCAGCGCAGCGTCTCGGCCTGCGCGGCGCCCGCCACGAGCATCGACGTCGCCAGCAGTGCGGTGACGATTTTCATCTAGGATACCTTCCCTGTTGTTGCGGCTTGCCCGGTCCTTGCCCGGGCGCCTGACGAAAGCGTAGCAACAGCGGTTGCGCAGTTCAACTGAATGCACCTGGAGCGCGCGCTGTATCAGCCAGAATGGGACAGGCGTTTGGATAGTGCGTATGCTCGATCTTGTTCAATTATTTCAAGGGTGTGCAATTGTCCGGCTGCGGCGCGCTCGCACGCCGGCGCTCACCGAAAGGCTCCGGTCCGCGCCAGCGCCCGCTCGACGCCGCGCAGCTCCGCCAGTCCTCGCAACCTGCCGACGATCGGATAGCCCGGCTGCGACTGGCGGTTCAGATCATCCACGATGTCCTGCCCGTGGTCGGGGCGCATCGGGATTACCGCATCCGCCCGCCCCTCGGCGGCGCGCCGCGCCTCCTCGCGCAGCACCGCCGCGATCAGCGCCACCATGTCGGTGTCGCCTTCGAGATGCTCATCCTCGAAGAACGAGCCTGCGATCGCGTCCGTGTCGCGGCTGACGTTGCGCAGGTGCAGGAAGTGCACCTTGGGCGCAAACCGGTCCATGATTGCCGGTAGGTCGTTGTCTGGCCGCGCGCCCAGCGAGCCAGAACAGAACGTCATCCCGTTCGCGGGGCTGTCGACCGTGTCGAGGATCGCGGCGTAATCCTCGGCCGTGGACATGATCCGCGGCAGGCCGAGCAGCGGGAAGGGCGGATCGTCCGGATGGCAGCACAGGCGCAGGCCCAGCCGCTCGGCCACTGGCACAACTTCCTCGAGGAAATCCCTGAAGTTCCTCCTCAGTCGCGCGGGGGAGATCGTCCCGTATTCGGCCAGATGCGTGCGCACCCCCTCCAGATCCATCGCCTCGGTCGACCCCGGCAGGCCCATGGTGATTGCGCGCGCCAGCGCTGCCAGCGCCGGCTCCGCCATCTCCCCCGCCCGGCGATCCGCCTCCTCGACCACCTCCGGCGCGAAATCCTCGGTCGCCCCGGGACGCTTGAGCACATGGATGTCGAAGACGGCAAAGTCGTTGATGTCGAACCGCATGCAGGTCGCGCCGCTCGGCCGCCTCCAGCGCACATCGGTGCGCGTCCAGTCCAGAACCGGCATGAAATTGTAGCAGATCACCTCGATGCCCGCGTTCGCGAGGTTGCCGAGCGAGAGCTTGTAGGCCTCGACATGCGCGCGCCAGTCGCCCTTCTGCTTCTTGATGTCCTCGGAGACGGGGAGGCTCTCGACCACGTCCCAGGCGATCCCCGACGCCGTCCCGTCCGACCGGTGCGCCACCTCGTCCTGGCGCCTGGCGATCTCTTCCGCCGTCCAGACCGTCCCGTTCGGAACGTGGTGCAGCGCCGTGACCACGCCAGAGGCACCGGCCTGCACGACGTCCTCGATCCGCGCGGTATCGCTCGGCCCGAACCAGCGCCACGTCTGTCTCATTCGCGCCCCCTCAACTGGAATGGTAGTATGCCTACACCAATCCCGGCCCGTGTCGATAGGGGCTTCGGCCGGCCGCACCGGATGTGCTATCTCGGGTGGGAGAGCCGGCAGGATGGGCCTGCCCGGGAGGGCGTATGCGCCGTTACGATGCAAGCCAGTGCACCGCAGCTGCCGTGGCCACCCTTCGCGGCCCGCGCACGTGAGCGTGCAAGCCGAGCTTCCCGTGCTCGACGGCGAAGGGGTCGTCCGGCGTGCCACGATCAGCGGGCAGGTCTTCGACGTCCTGCGGCAGTCGATCGTCCAGCTGCGCTTCGTGCCGGGCAACCCGCTGTCCGAGGCCGAGATCGCGCGGCAGCTCGGCGTGTCGCGCCAGCCGGTGCGCGAGGCCTTCATCAAACTCGGCGAGGTGGGCCTCGTCGAGATCCGGCCGCAACGTGGCACCTTCGTGCGGCTGATCTCGATGCGCGAGGTCGAGAACGCCCGCTTCATCCGCGAGGCGATCGAGGTCGCCATCGTGCGCAAGGCGGCGGAGGCGGCGGCGGAGGGCGATGCGGCCCGCCTCGACGCGCTGATCGACGAACAGAGCGCGGCGGCGAGCGCCGGCGACCATGGGGAGTTCATGCGGATCGACGAATCCTTCCATCAGGCGATCGCGGCGCTGGCGCGGTGCGAGGATGCCTGGCGGGTGCTGAACGGGTTGAAGGCGCAGATGGACCGGGTGCGCTACCTCTCGCTGCCCGACGCGACCCCGCAGGCGGTCATCATCGACCAGCACGCGGCGATCGTGCGCGGCATCGCCGTCGGCTCGCCCGAGGCGGCCGAGCAGGCCATGCGCCACCATCTGTCCGAGATCCTGGTCTCGCTGCCGCGCCTCGCGGGAGAGTACCCCGCCTATTTCGCGCCATAGACCCGGCGCGCGGGCAGAAGTAAGCGGAAGGCCTCCGGCCACCCGCGTGGCCGGTCGGGCGCCTTGAAGCCGGGGGCGGTTTCCCGTACACCCAGGCTCCAAAATCGAGGGTGCGGCGATGGCGACGGGACTTATGCAGGGCAAGCGCGGCCTTATCATGGGGGTCGCCAACGACAAGTCGATAGCTTGGGCGATCGCGCAGGCCTGCCACGCCGAGGGCGCAGAGCTGGCCTTCACCTTCCAGGGCGAGGCGCTCGGAAAGCGTGTCGCGCCGTTGGCGGCAGAGGTCGGATCCGACATCGTGCTTCCCTGCGACGTGAGCGACGAGGCTTCGCTCGACGCGACCTTCGCCACCCTTTCCGAGCGCTGGGGCAGGCTCGATTTCGTGCTCCACGCCATCGGCTTCTCCGACAAGGCCGAGCTGCGGGGCTCGTATACCGAAAACACGACCGCTCGGAATTTCAGCCAGACCATGCTGATCTCGGTCTATTCCTTCACCGCCGTCGCCCAGCGGGCGCTGCCGCTGATGACCGATGGCGGCGCGCTGCTGACCCTGACCTACTACGGCGCAGAGAAGGTCATGCCGCATTACAACGTCATGGGCGTCGCCAAGGCGGCGCTCGAGGCGAGCGTGAAATACATGGCCATGGACCTTGGCCCGCGGAACATCCGGGTGAACGCGCTCTCGGCGGGGCCGATGAAAACGCTGGCGGCCTCGGGGATCGGCGACTTCCGCTATATCCTCAAGTGGAACGAGCTCAACTCGCCGCTGCGCCGCAACGTCACCCAGACTGACGTGGGTCGCTCGGGCATGTTCCTGCTGTCGGATCTCTCCTCCGGCGTCACCGGCGAGAACCTGCATGTCGATGCCGGCTATCACGTGGTGGGCATGAAGGCGGAGGATGCGCCCGATATCGACGTCGTCAGCGGCCGCAAGGAGGCGGGACACTGATGGCCGAGCAGCTTCCGCACGAGAAGGGTTTCCACGTCTCCTGGGACCAGATCCACCGCGACAGCCGGGCACTCGCCTGGCGCCTGGACAAGCAGGGGCCGGATGACGGCGCCTGGCGCGGGGTGGTGGCGATCACCCGGGGCGGCATGGCCCCGGCGATGATCGTCTCGCGCGAGCTCGACATCCGCACCGTCGATACGATCAGCGTGAAGTCCTATGACTGGCAGCAGCAGGCCGAGGCCCGCGTGCTGAAGGCGCCCTCGGTCGAGCTGATGGGGCCGGACGGCGAGGGCATCCTGATCGTCGACGACCTTGTCGATACCGGCAAGACGCTGGAGCTGGTGCGCAACCTCTATCCCAAGGCGCATTTCGCCACGGTCTACGCCAAGCCCCAGGGCCGGAACATGGTCGATACCTACGTGACCGAAGTCAGCCAGGACACCTGGATCTTCTTTCCCTGGGACATGGCCCTGCAATACGTCCGCCCGTATCGCGGGGAGTGAGCGGCCCGAACGCTCGCCGCCCTGCCACCCCCGGCGAGCGCCGACAGACGCCGCCGATGTCACTTATACCAAAGATATCTTTTTAAGTCAGTCGGTTGAGTGGGGCTCCGCGATTCTGCGCGGCATCAACCCTTGCCTCGCCAGGGAATCAGCCAGGCCTCCAGCCGCCGCATGATCATCTCGATGGCAAAGCCGATCGCCCCGATGATGATGATCCCCAGCACGACCACCTCGGTCTGCAGGAAGTTCTTGGCAATCAGGATCATCGAGCCCAAGCCCTTGTCCGCCGCAACCAGCTCGGCCGCCACCAGCGTGCCCCAGCAGACCCCCATCGCCGTGCGCAGCCCGGTGAAGATCTCCGGCAGCGCGTTCGGCAGGATCACGTGCCGCAACACCTGTCCCTTGGAGGCGCCGAGCGAGTAGGCGGCATGGACCTTCGAGATCCGCACCGAGCTGACCCCGGCTCGCGCCGCGATGATCATGATGAACAGCGCGGCCAGGAACAGCAGCGAGACCTTGGCCCGCTCGTCGATACCGAGCCAGAGGATGACGAGCGGGATCAGCGCCAGGGGCGGGATCGGCCGCATGAATTCCACGACCGGATCGAGAAGCCCGCGCCAGAACGACGACAGTCCCATGGCGAACCCGATGGGTATGCCGACGACCGCGCCGAAGAACACGCCCTGCATCACCCGCTTGACCGAGGTCCACACATGATCCCAGAGCGCGACGTTGCGGTAGCCGCTGTCGACCATCGTCCAGAAACGGTCGATCACGCCGGCGCGGGGAAAGTTCGGGTCCGGCGCGGGGAAGATCCGACCGTCGATCGGCGGCCAGAAGATGGGGTCGAGCCAACCCATCACCGTAGTGACGTACCACAGGAGCAGCAGGCCCACGACCGTGACGATGGACCAGAAGCGGCCCGAGTTCAGTGCCGAGGCATCGCCGAACTTCACCGTCTTCTGCCGCGTCATGCTGTTGTCGGCGAGGCCGAGCCAGATCATCAGCGCCGAGGGGGACTTCTGCTCGCTCATCCGCCGTGCCCCCCCGCCATGATGTCCTCTTCCATGGCCCAGATCATGTTCAGGACCTCCTCGCGGGTCGCAACGAAATCGGGGCTGGCCTTGATCCTGCGCGCCTCGCCGGTGACGCCCGCCTCGGCAAAGGGCAGATCGTAGACCCGGTGGATGCGACCCGGGCGCGGGGCAAGGACCACCAGCCGCTGGCCGAGGAACAGCGCTTCCTCGACGGAATGGGTGATGAGGATGATGGTCTTGCCGGTCTCCTTCCAGAGCCGCAGCACCAGGCCCTGCATCTTCTCGCGGGTCAGCGCGTCGAGCGCGCCGAGCGGCTCGTCCATCAGGATCAGTTCGGGGTCATTGACGAGACAGCGCGCCAGCGCCACCCGCTGCTGCATGCCGCCCGAGAGCTGGTAGACCGGCTTTTCGGCAAAGCCGCGCAGTCCCACCACCTCGAGCATGTGCTCGACCTTCTCTCGGGTCTCGGCGCGGGGGCGGCCCTGCATCCGCGGGCCGAAGCCCACGTTCTCGGCCACGGTCATCCATTCGAACAGCGCGCCCTGCTGGAAGACCATGCCGCGGTCCGCCCCGGGTCCGGTGACGCGCCGGTCGTTGACCAGCACCTCGCCGGAGGTCGGCGCGAGAAAGCCCGCGACGATGTTGAGCAGCGTGGTCTTGCCGCAGCCCGAGGGCCCGAGCACGCTGACGAGCTCGCCCGGTGCAAGCTCGAGCGAGATGTCCTTCAGCGCCTGCACATGCCCGCCGCCGGGCAGGGTGAAGCGCATGGACACGTTGCGGATCGCCACGCCCCTCACGACGTGCCGGGCCTCCCGAGGGGGTGGCCGGACGGCGGCGCACCGCCGTCCCTGCCGTGGCTCACTGCAGGAAGTCCGCGTTGACGACCGAGGAATAATCCTCCGCCGCGCGGTCGAGCTGGCCCTGTTCGACGAAGAAATCGGCCACCTCCTTCATGAAGGTCTGTACCGTGCCGCCGAGCCAGGCCTCGGACGCCTGCTCCTCGTTCGACGGGAAGGAGAACATGCCGAGCAACTGCTCTGTATCCGCCTCGTCCATGCCGGCCGCCTGGGCGATGATCGGCAGCGCCGCGGCGGGATCGGCCGCATAGGCCGCATTGGCCTCGTCGGTGACCTGCATGAACTTGGTGAGAAGTTCGGGATGGTTTTCGGCGAAGCTCTTCGTCACCGAGACCACGTCGAAGACGCGGATGCCGATCGCCTCCTGCTCCTCGGCGGTCATCAGCGGCGCGCCGACTTCCATCATGCGCTGGACCGGGCCGCCGAAGGCGCAGCCCATCACCACGTCGCCCTGCATCATGGCGATGGCGGCATCGGCGCCGTTCATCTGCACGAAGTTCACCTTCGAGGCATCGACGCCCAGGTGGTCGAGCACGCGCAGTAGCTTGTAATGGGTGACGTTGCCGATGGGCGTCGCGATCCGCTTGCCCTCGAGCTCGGAGGCATTCGCCTGGGTGATTCCGCTGTCCGTGCGGATGATGCAGTTGTCGGCCTCGGCATAGCTGACGGCGATGCCGACCAGCTGCAGCGGCAGGCCGTTCGTCACGGCGACCACGAAGGGCACCAGCCCCTGGCTGAAGGCGATGTCCACGTCGCCCGAGGCCATGGCCTGGCTCATCTCGTTGCCGTTGCCGAAGGCGCGCCATTCGACCGGCACGCCCAGCGCCTCGTCATAGGCCTTCTCGACCTGCGCGACCTGGTTGGCGGTCGGCCATTCGAGGAAATAGGCGACCGTGACCTTGTCTTGCGCCGAGGCGGCGCCTGCCGCGAGCGCAAGCCCGATTGCGGTTCCTGCGGCCATCCTGGTGATCTGCTTCATTCTTCCGGCTCCCTGTTGCCCTGCGCGGACGGCCCCCGGATCCTGCCGGTGTATCCCCGCGCACTGTGGGAGCCTAGATCGGGCGGGCGCGCGAGAAAAGCCCCGGAAGCCCCTCGCCCCGCTTGGCACCATCGTTGCCGGCGTCTGGACATGGACGCCGGCGACAGGCGGGAGGATGATGCCAGTGACGTATTTCCCGGAGCCGCCGCCCATGGCCTATGATTCGCAGACCAATTCCCTCGAAGCGCAGTGGATGCCCTTCTCGGACAACCGCGGATTCAAGCGCGACCCGCGCCTCGTGGTCGAGGCCAAGGGCATGTACCTGACCGACCATCGCGGCGGGCAGGTCATCGACGGCTCCAGCGGGCTCTTCTGCAGCCCTGCCGGCCATTGCCACCCGAAGATCATCGAGGCTGTGCATGCCCAGATGCAGCGCTCGACCTATGTCGCGCCCTTCCAGCTTGGCCATCCGGCCAGCTTTGCGCTGGCAGAGCGCGTGGCGCGGCTGACCCCCGAGGGAATCAATCACGTATTCTTTGTGAACTCTGGATCAGAGGCGATTGATACCGCACTGAAAATGGCGATGGCCTATCATCACGCCAAAGGCAAGCCGCGGTCGCGCTTCGTCAGCCGCGAGCGCGCCTATCACGGGGTGAACATCGGCGGCGTCTCGCTCTCGGGGCTGGTGCGCAACCGCGACATCTATCACGGCGTGATCCCGAACGTGGTGATGCTGCGCCACACCTGGAACCCGGAGGATCTCTTTATCCCCGGCGGCCGGCCGCAGGAGGGGGGCGTCGCGCTCGCCAACGATCTGCAGCGCTTCTGCGACACCTATGGCGGCCAGAACATCGCCGCGGTCTTCGTCGAGCCCGTAGCGGGTTCGACCGGCGTGCTGCCGCCGCCCGTGGGCTATCTCGAGCGCCTGCGCGAGATCTGCGACGCGCACGGCATTCTTCTGGTCTTCGATGAGGTCATCACCGGATTCGGCCGGCTCGGCGACAACTTCGGCGCCCAGGGCTACGGGGTGATGCCCGACATCATGACGATGGCCAAGGCGCTGACCAACGGCTCGATCCCGATGGGTGCCGTCGCCGTGCGCGACGAGATCTACGAGACGGTGACCGGCGGTGCTGCCGATGGCGCGATCGAGTTCTTCCACGGCTACACCTATTCGGGCCATCCTGCCGCCTGCGCCGCCGGCCTCGCCATGATGGACATCATCGACGAGGAGGGGCTTTTCGACCAGGCGCGCGATCTGATCCCGGTGTTCCAGGATGCGATCATGTCGCTCCGCGATCACCCGCTGGTGCGCGACATCCGCGTGGCCGGATTGATGGCAGGCGTCGAGCTGCATGCGGACGGCGCTCCCGGAAAACGCGGAAACCAGTTGCAGGCCGCGACCTTCTGGAACGGCGTTCATGTGAAGTTCACCGGCGATACCGCCATCGTCGCGCCGCAGTTCGTCGCGACCGCGGACGAGGTCGGGCAGATCGTCGATCGGCTGCGCAAGACCTTCGACGAGGCCGGCTGACCCTATCGCGCCCGCAGAGCCTTCGCGATGCGGGCGACGCCCTCGGGGATGCGGTCACTGCCGATGGCGGAGAAGCCCAGCCGCATGAAATGTCGCGGAGGCTGCGGCGCGGCGAAGAACGGGGCACCGGGCTCGATCAGCACCCCCTCGGGCTTCAGCCGCGCCGCCAGCGCGCCGGTGTCGGTGCCCGCGGGAGCCGCGATCCAGAGAGAGGCGCCCCCGAAGGTATTGCCGTCGCTGGGCGCCAGCCCCGCCTCGGCCAGCGATGCCAACAGCACCTCCCGCCGCCCGGCCATGCGGTCGCGCAGCGCGTTGGTATAGGCGTTGTAGTAGCCGAGAGCGAGGAAATAGGCCGCCGCCCGCTGGGTCAGCCCCGGCAGATGGCGCGCCTCCAACGTCCGCAACGCGCGGGCGCGCGCGATCGCCGGGGTAGGGGCCACGAGATAGCCGAGGCGCAGGCCGGGAAACAGCGACTTGGAGAAGCTCCCGACGTAGAGCACCCGCCCGGCCCGGTCGAGCGACTTCAGCGCCGGGGAATGCGGGCGCAGATAGCTGGTCTCGAAATCGTAGTCGTCCTCGACCACCACGAAGTCGCGCGCGGCCGCGAGGTCGAGAAGCGCGCGCCGCCGCGCCATGGTCATCGTGACGCCGGTCGGCGCCTGATGGCTCGGGGTGACGAAGACGGCATCGAGCCGGTCGGGCAGGGCGCCCGGGTCCAGCCCCTCGGCATCGACCGGCACCGGGACGATCCGCGCCCCCATCCGCGTCAGCAGGTTGCGCAGGTCGGGGTAGCCCGGCTCCTCCACCGCGGCGGTGAAGCCGGGTCGTGCGGCCCCGAGCAGGTTCGCCACCAGCCAGAGTGCATTGGTCGCGCCATGGGTGACCAGCACCTCCTCGGGCGCCGCAGCGATCCCCCGTCCGGGCAGCGAGCGGCGCACGATCTCGGCGACCAGCATGGGGTCGTCGCGGTCACCGAAGTCATCGGCGATCGCATCAAACGAGCGCCGGCCGAGCGCCTGGCGCGCGGCCGCCCGCCAGTGTTCGAGCGGGAACCCGGCATTGTCGGGCATGCCGAAGACGAAGGGATAGCGATAGCGCCGCCAGTCGGCTGGTTTGGCCTGCGGCCCCAGCGCGGGCGGAGCGGGACCGAGCCGCGCCGCCCAGTCGACCGCCGCGGGATCGTCGCGGCCCGGCGCCTCGGGCTCGACCGCCAGCCGGCGGGGCGCGTCTGGCGCGATGAAGAACCCGCTCCTCGCATGGGCGACCGCATAGCCTGCGGTCACCAGATCATCATAGGCGAGGCTGACGGTGATACGCGCGATGCCGAGATGGCGCGCCAGCGCGCGGGTCGCCGGCAGCCGGTCGCCGGGGGCGAAGCGGCCGTCCCAGACCGCCCGCGAGATCGCCTCGCGCAGGCGGATCTGCAGGCTGGCGCCCGGATCGTCGTCGGCAAGGAAAATCTGGGTCTGCGCGATCAATGGCACGCGGGCTGCTCCGGGTCAGCCGTAGAGCCCGGACGTCATCGCGCGCAGCCGCACGAGCGCCAGCACCGTGTCGATCGTGGGCGTCGGCGTCCCGGTCAGCCGCCCGAGCTCCTGCACCGATCCCACCAGCGCGTCGATCTCCATCGGCCGGCCGGCGTCGAGATCCTGCAGCATCGAGGTGCGATGTGCGCCAACTGCGGCCCCCCCGTCGATGCGGCGGTCGACGTCGATGGGGAACTTTACCCCCAGTTTCTCTGCGATCACCTGCGCCTCTACCATCATCTCGCGCGCGACGGCCCGCGTGCCGGGATCGGTGCAGAGCACGTCGAGCGTCGCTGTGGTCAGCGCCGAGATCGGGTTGAACGACAGGTTTCCCCAGAGCTTCACCCAGATCTCGTCACGGATGCGGGGCCGCACGGGCGCCTTCAGCCCCGCGGCGGTCAACGCCTCGGCGAGGCGCGCCGCGCGCTCGGATTTCGATCCATCCGGCTCGCCAAGCGAGAAGCGGTTGCCCTCGATGTGGCGCACGGTGCCGGGCTCCACGACCTCGGCTGCCGGATAGACCACGCAGCCCAGCACCCGGTCCGGGCCGATCCCGTCCCATTGCACGCCGCCCGGGTCCACCGACGCGAGCCGCGTGCCCTCCAGAGGTCCGGCCACACCGTGGAAATACCACCAGGGCACGCCGTTCACCCCCATGACCACCGTGGTCTCGGGTCCGATCAGCGGCTGCATCGCGGGCACCACCGCCGGGACAGAATGCGCCTTCAGCGTGATGACGAGATAGTCCTGAGGACCGAGCTCGGCGGGATCCGAGGACGCGCGCACGGGGACGGTGAAGCTTCCCTCCTCGTCGATGAGCGTCAGCCCCTTCGCCTGCATTGCAGCCAGATGCGGCCCGCGCGCCACGAGGCTGACCTGGGCGCCGGCCTTCGCGAGCTTCGCCCCCATGTAGCCGCCGATGGCCCCGGCCCCGAAGATGCAGATGCGCGCGCTCATGCCCCCGCCGCGAGGCCCAGCTTCTCGGCCAGCCCGATCCGCTGCAGCTTGCCGGTAGCGCCCTTGGGGATCTCATCCAGGATCACCACCCGGCGCGGGACCTTGAAATCCGCGAGCCGCGCGGCGCAGAAATCCCGGATCTCCCGCTCTTCCGCCGCCTGGCCCTCGCGCAGCACCACCGCCGCGGCTACCTCTTCGCCCAGCTTCGGATGCGGCAGCGCGAAGGTCACCACCTGCTGGATGGCCGGATGGTCCATCAGCACCGCATCGACCTCGAGCGGGCTCACCTTTTCGCCGCCGCGGTTGATGATCTCCTTCAGTCGCCCGGTCAGGCTCAGGTAGCCCTCGGCGTCCAGCGCGCCCTGATCGCCGGTGCGGAACCAGCGGCGCCCCTCGGCCTCGAAGAAGTTCTTCGCATTCGCCTCCGGATTGCCCTCGTAGCCGGGGGTCACGTTGGGCCCGGAGATCACCACCTCGCCGACCCCGCTTCCGTCCAGCAGCCGGTCCTCGACCTCATGCGCGATCCGCAGCTCCGGGCCGGCGGCGATCCCCACCGAGCCCGGCTTCTGCGCCCGCGGGGGAAGGGGATTCGACGCCATCTGGTGGCAGGCCTCGGTCATGCCGTAGCTCTCGATCACCGGCGCGCCGAAGGTCTCCGCCAGCGCCACCATGACCTGCGGCGGCAGCGACGCCGACGAGGAACGGATCAGACGGAGCTTTGCGCGCGCGATGCTGTCGGCGTTGCGGGCGGCGCGCGCCAGGATCGTCTGGTGCATCGTCGGCACCGCCGTGTACCAGGTCGGGTCCGCCGCATCGAGCCAGCCGAAGAAGCGCAGCGCGTCGAAGCCCGGCGCACACCAGATCGAGGCGCCGGAGCCGAGGCTCGAGGCGACGGCGGCCACCAGCCCGTGGATGTGAAAGAGCGGCATCACGTTCAGGCAGCGATCGGCGGGCGTCAGCGCCAGCGCCGCGGCGATGTTGCGCGCCGAGGCGGCGAGATTCGAATGCAGCAGCGGCACGATCTTCGGCCGCGAGGTCGTCCCCGACGTGTGCAGGATCAGCGCGACGTCATCCGGTCCCGGCGCACTGGTGTCGGCGCGGCCGGCATGCCCCTCGGCACGGAGCGTGAAGCTCCCCGCCGGCGCGCCGTCGGGGACACCCAGGCGCAGAACGATCAGCCCGTGGCGCCCTGCCGCCTCCAGCGCAGGACCGTCATAGCCCTCGGAAACCACCAGCGCGCGGGCCTTCAGGTCCGCCAGGTAGAAGTCGAACTCCTCGGCGCGGTAGGCGGGGTTCAGCGGCGCGGTCACCGCGGCCTGGGCGATGGTGACGAAGGCGGCCGCCATCTCGGGCCCGTTCGGCAGCACGATCGCCACGCGGTCACCCCGGCCGACGCCGGCGGCATGCAGGGCGGCAGCGGTCCGTGCGGCCAGCGCACGCAGCCCGGCGAAGTCGAGCCACGGACGATCCGGCGCTCCGATCGCAGGCGCCTCCGCGCGCTGACGGGCGATGAGGTCGGCAAGGATGTCGGTCATGGTGCGGGTCGCGTCCTGGGGTGGGCTGCGGCGATCATGCAGATATCCCCGCCCGGGTAAACACGCTTCGGCCTCACCCGCCGGAGGTTCGGAGCCCGGATTCCGGTTGACCTTGCAGGCCTTTTGTCCCGACCATAGGCCCAGGCTGGGTGGCGGCAGGTCCGCCGGAGGAGATCAGATATTATGCGAAGAATCCTTGCAACGACCGTTTTGAGCTCGGCGCTGGTGCTGGCAGGCGCCGCTTCGGCCCAGGATTCGAGCGACCCGATCCGGCTGACGCTGCACGACTGGACGGGCCAGCTCATCACCACCCAGATCATGGGCGAGGTGCTGCAGAAGGCGGGGCTGAACGTCGAATACGTGCAGGCCGACTACCTGGCCCAGTTCGCCGGGCTGAAGACGGGTGATCTGCACGTGGCGATGGAGATCTGGGAGACGACGGGCCGCGAGGCGCTGGACGATGGCGTCGCCTCGGGCAATGTCGAGAACCTCGGCGAGACCGGCATGCTGGCGATCGAGGAATGGTGGTATCCGGCCTACATGGCCGAGCTCTGTCCCGGCCTGCCGAACTGGGAGGCGCTGCTGGACCCGGCCTGCGCCGAGGCCTTCTCGACGCCCGAGACCGCACCTGACGGGCGCTACCTCGGCGGGCCGGTGACCTGGGGCGGGTTCGACGACGAGCGCGTCGAGGCGCTGGAACTGCCTTTCCAGGTGATCCACGCCGGCACCGACGCGGCTCTCTTCGCCGAACTGGAAAGCGCCTACCAGCGCCGGGCACCGATCCTGCTCTGGGTCTATGCCCCGCACTGGGCGCCGATCAAATACGAGGGCGACTGGATCGCTTTCCCGGAATACACGCTCGATTGCTACGAGGATCCCGCCTGGGGCTTGAACCCCGATCTTGCCTATGACTGCGCCAAGCCGCGCGGGCCGATCTGGAAGGTCGCCTGGACCGGGCTGAAGGACCGCTGGCCGAGCGCCCATGACGCCATCACCGCCTTCAGCATGACCAACGAGGAGATGGGCGACATGATCGCCCGTGTCGATCTCGACGGTGAGGCGATCGAGGCGGTGGTCGGCGACTGGATGACGGCCAACGAGGACCGCTGGTCGGCCTGGATCGGACAGTGACCGGGGCATCTTGACCGCGGCGTCATCCGGGAACGGCGCGGCGGCGGCCAAGCTCGCCTGCCGCGGCGTGTGGAAGCTCTTCGGGCCCGAGCCCGAGCGCTTCCTCGCGCGCAATCCCGCGCCCTCGGCGGCCGACCTGGCCGCCGGCGGCTATCTCCCGGCGGTGATCGACGCCTCGCTCGACGTCGCCGAGGGCGAGTGCTTCGTGATCATGGGCCTGTCCGGCTCGGGCAAATCGACGCTGATCCGCTGCCTCTCGCGGCTGGTCGAGCCCTCCGCCGGCCAGATCGCCTTCGAGGGCCGCGACCTGCGCCGGGTGCCGGACCGCGAGCTGATCGAGCTGCGCCGCCACCGCATGGGCATGGTGTTCCAGCATTTCGCGCTGCTGCCGCACCTGAGCGTGCTCGGCAATGTCGCCTTCCCGCTGCAGATCCAGGGCGTGCCGCGGCTCGAGCGCGAGGCGCGCGCCCGCGAGATGATCGCGCTCGTCGGGCTGGAGGGCCGCGAGGGCAATCTGCCGCGCGAGCTCTCGGGCGGCCAGCAGCAGCGCGTCGGCATCGCCCGCTCGCTGGCGGTGGGCCCCGAGCTCTGGTTCCTCGACGAGCCCTTCTCGGCGCTCGATCCGCTGATCCGCCGCGAGATGCAGAACGAGTTCCTGCGCCTGCAGGCGCAGCTCCAGAAGACGATCGTCTTCATCACCCACGACTTCGACGAGGCGGTGCGGCTCGCCGACCGCATCGCCATCATGCGCGACGGCCGGATCATCCAGACGGGGACCGCCGAGGAGCTGGTGCTTGCCCCGGCGGATTCCTACGTCGCCGATTTCACCCGTGACGCGCCACGCGCGAAGATCCTCTCGGCCCGCGCCATCATGCGCGCGGGCGAGGGCGGCGAGGTGGCGGGCGCGATCGAGGCGGGTCGCCGGGTCGCGGACTTTGCGGGCGAGGTCGAGGCGGCCTCGCTGCCCTTCGCGGTTGTCGAGGGCGGCCGCCGCGTCGGCACGGTCCATCGGAGCGACGTGCTCGGCGTGCTGATCGGCCGCGCGCCGCGGAGCGGGTCATGAGCGTCGCCGCCCTCGATGCGCGCCCCGCGCACGCCCGCAGCCTTGCGGGCTGGCCGCTCTGGCTTGCGGTGCTGGCCGTCTCGCTCGCCTTCGGTTTCCTGCCTCGCGGCACGCTCGACGGCCTCTGGGCGGCGGTGCCGCGCGCCATGCAGATCCCGGTGGCCGGCTGGATATCCGCTGCCATGGACTGGCTGGTGACGGACGCGAGCTTCGGCGCCTTCACCTTCCGCGATCTCACCCGTGCGATCGCGGCGGTCCTGCAGATCCCGCTCGACATCGCGACATCGCTTCTCGCCAGCGGCCTCGTCTCGGGTCAGGGATCGGCGGCCGTTCAGCTCCTGCCGCCGCTGCCCTGGCTCGGGCTGGTGGTGGCCGGCGCGCTCCTCGGCCTGCACGCCGGCGGCCCCGGGCTCGGCCTGCTGGTCGGCACGGCGCTCGGCTATCTCGCGGTCTTCGGCCAGTGGCAGAGCGCCATGGTCACCCTGTCGTCCATCGCCATCGCCGTGCCCTTCGGCGTGGCGGGGGGGATCCTGCTCGGCATCGCGGCCTATCGCCACCCCCGGTTCGAGCGGCTGCTCGCGCCCGTGCTCGACGCCATGCAGACGGTGCCGGTCTTCGCCTACCTGCTGCCGATCCTGATCCTCTTCGGGTTTGGGCCCGTCTCGGCCCTGATCGCCACCATCATCTATGCCATGCCGCCCATGGTCCGCATCGCGCTTCTCGCGCTGCGCGGCGTGCCGGCGGAGATCGTCGAATACGGCCGCATGGCCGGCGCCACGCCGCGCCAGCTGATCTGGAGGGTGATGGTGCCCGCCGCCCGCGCGCCGCTGATGGTCGGCGTGAACCAGGTGATCATGCTCTCGCTCAACATGGTCATCATCGCCTCGATGATCGGCGCGGGCGGTCTCGGCTACGACGTGCTGACATCGCTCCGGCGCCTGAACATCGGCGCGGGCCTCGAGGCAGGCATCGCCATCGTCGTTCTCGCCATCGCGCTCGACCGCCTGAGCCAGGCCTATGCGGTGCGGCTCGGGCGGGTGCGGCGCCGCGCCGAACGCACGCTGCCGCTCATGGCGGTCGGGGCGCTGGCCGGCATATGGGTGCTCGGCTTCTTCGTGCCCGCGGTCGCGATCTATCCCGCCGGATGGCAGGCCTCCACGGGCTCGTTCTGGGCCGGGCTGATCCAGTGGCTGAACGTCACCTATTTCGACACGTTCGAGGCGATCAAGACGGCGTTTCTCGTCAACTTCCTCATTCCCGTGCGCCGGTTCCTGGTGGCAATCCCCTGGTGGTGGGGAACCGGCGTCGTGGGCCTGGCCATGCTTCAGCTCGGCGGCGCCCGCCGGGCGGTGATCGCGGTTGCGTTCATGCTCTTCGTCGCCTTCACCGGCTACTGGGCGCAGGCGATGGTCTCGGTCTATCTCGTTGGTGTCTCGGTCGTCATCGCCGCGGCGGTCGGCATCCCTGTCGGGATCGCCTCCGGCCTCTCGCCCCGGGTCTGGCGGGTGGTGCAGGTGATGATCGACACGCTGCAGACGCTGCCGAGCTTCGTCTACCTGATCCCGGTGGTGATGCTGTTCCGCGTCGGCGAGTTCACGGCGATGATCGCCATCGTGCTCTACGCCATCGCGCCGGCCATCCGCTACACCGCGCTCGGCATCCGCGAAGTGAACCCGGCGCTGGTCGAGGCGACGACCGCGATGGGCGCGACACCGATCCAGCGGGTGCTGCGCGTCCGCCTGCCGCTGGCGCTGCCCGAAATCATGCTGGGACTGAACCAGACGATCCTGCTTGCCGTCTCGATGCTGGTCATCACCGCGCTCGTCGGCACCCGGGATCTTGGCCAGGAGGTCTATGCTGCGCTGACCAAGGCCGACGTCGGCGCGGGCCTCGTCACCGGCGCCTGCATCGCCATGCTCGCCATGATCGCCGACCGGCTGATGACGGCGGGCGCCCTCCGCGCCCGCCAGCGCCTGGGCCTCGCGTCATGACCGCGCTGCTCGACGCCGCCCGCCGGCGGGCCGCCGCGCTGCCGATCTGGTCGGGGCAGGTGGCGCCCGTGCCGCTCGGGGGCGGGATCACCAACCTGAATTTCCGCGTGACCGATGCTGGGCGCGACTATGTCGTGCGGGTCGGCGGCGACATCCCCGCCCACAACATCGTGCGCACCGCCGAGCTCGCGGCCAGCCGCGCCGCCCATGCCGCCGGTCTCTCGCCGGCGGTGCGGCACTGGGAGGCGGACGTGCTGGTGCTCGACTTCATCGAGGCACGGACCTTCGATGCGGAGGACGTGCGCGACCCCGCCAATCGCGATTGCCTCGCCGCGCTGCTGCGCCGCTGCCACCTTGAGATCCCGCGCCACTTCCGCGGGCCGGCCCCGATCTTCTGGGTCTTCCAGGTGGTCCGCGACTATGCCCACCGGCTCCGCGACGGGGCGGGCGCCCATGCCGCCGCGCTCCCGGGGCTGATGGCCGCCGCCCAGGAGCTCGAGACCGCCGTCGGCCCGGTCGAGATCGTCTTCGGCCACAACGATCTCCTGCCCGCCAACATCCTCGACGACGGCGATCGGCTCTGGCTCGTCGACTGGGAATACGCGGGCTTCAACTCGGCCCTCTTCGACCTTGGCGGGCTCGCCTCGAACGCCGGCATGACCGCCGCCGAGACCGATGCGCTGCTCGCCGCCTACTACGACCGCCCCCCCGACGACGCCCTGCGCCGCCGTGCCGCCGCCATGACCGCCGCCTCGCTCCTGCGCGAGACGATGTGGAGCATGGTCTCCGAGACGACCTCCGGCCTCGATTTCGACTACGCCGCCTACACGGCCGAGAACCGCGCCCGGTTCGACGCCGCGCTCTCTACCTTCCGCGACATGTGAGGTTCCCATGAGCGACCTGCCGTCCTCGGTGAAGATCGTCGTCATCGGCGGCGGCATCGTCGGATGCGCGACCGCCTACCATCTCGGGGCCATGGGGATCACCGACGTGCTCCTGCTGGAGCGCCACCGGCTCTCTTCCGGCTCCACCTGGCATGCGGCGGGCCTCGTCGGCCAGCTACGCACCAACGCCAACATCACCCAGCTTCTCGGCTATTCGGTGGACCTCTACCGCCGGCTCGGGGCGGAGACCGGGCTCGAGACCGGATGGAAGATGAACGGCGGGCTGCGCCTGGCCTGCACGCCCGAGCGATGGACCGAGGTGAAGCGCCAGGCGACCACGGCACGCTCCTTCGGGCTCGAGATGCAGCTCCTGACCCCGGCAGAGGCCAAGGAACTCTGGCCGCTGATGACGGTGGACGACGTGGTTGGCGCGGCCTTCCTGCCCACCGACGGCCAGGCCTCGCCGTCCGACATCGTCCAGGCACTCGCACGCGGTGCCCGCAGCCACGGCGTCACCATCCGCGAGGAGGTCGCCGTCACCGGTTTCCGCATCGAGGGAGGCCGCGTCACCGGGGTCGAAACCGGGCAGGGCATGATCGCCTGCGACAAGGTGGTGATCTGCGCCGGCCAGTGGTCGCGCGACCTCGGGCGGCTCGCCGGTGTCAACGTGCCGCTGGTCTCGGTCCAGCACCAGTACATCGTCACCGAGCCGGTCCCGGGCGTCACCTCCGGCCTGCCGACCCTGCGCGATCCCGACCGGCTGACCTACTGGAAGGAGGAGGTCGGCGGCCTCGTGATGGGCGGCTACGAGCCGAACCCGAAACCCTGGGCGGAACGCGGCGTGCCCCAGGACTTCGCCTACCAGCTGCTCGACTTCGACACCGACCATTTCGAGCCGACGATGGAGCTGGCGCTCGGCCGCGTTCCGGCGCTGGAGACGGCCGGGATCAGGCAGTTCATCAACGGCCCCGAGAGCTTCACGCCCGATGGCAACTTCATCCTCGGCGAGGCGCCGGAAGTGCGCGGCATCTTCGTCGGCGCCGGCTTCAACGCCTTCGGTATCGCCTCGGGCGGCGGGGCGGGCATGGCGCTGGCCGAATGGGTGGCGACGGGCGCGCCGCCCTATGATCTCTGGCCGGTGGACATCCGCCGCTTCGGGCGCAACCACCTCTCGACCGGCTGGGTGCGCAGCCGCACGCTCGAGGCCTATGGCAAGCACTACACCATGGCCTGGCCGCACGAGGAGCACGCCTCCGGGCGCCCCGCCCGCCGCTCGCCCCTCTACGACCGCCTGACGGCCAAGGGCGCCTGCTTCGGCGAGAAGCTCGGCTGGGAGCGGCCGAACTGGTTCGCCGATGCAGCCCTCGGCGAGACCCCGCGCGACGTGCCGACCTTCGGGCGGCCGAACTGGTTCGAGGCGGTCGGGCGCGAGCACCGCGCCTGCCGCGAGGCAGCGGTGCTCTTCGACCAGTCCTCCTTTGCCAAGTTCATGCTGACGGGCCGCGACGCCGAGGCGGCGCTGTCATGGATCGCCGCGAACGACGTGACCCGCGCCCCGGGCGCACTGACCTACACCCAGATGCTCAACGAACGGGGCGGCATCGAATGCGACCTGACCGTCGCCCGGCTGGCCGAGGACACCTTCTACATCGTCACCGGCACCGGCTTCGCCACCCACGACTTCGACTGGATCGCCCGCAACATCCCTGCCGGCATGGACGCGCGACTGATCGACGTGACCTCGGCCCATGCGGTGCTGTCACTGATGGGGCCGCGGGCGCGGGAGATCCTGGCTGCCGTGGCCGAGGAGGACGTGTCGAATACGGCCTTCCCGTTCGCCACCATGCGCCGCATCTCGGTCGCCGGGGCGCCGGTCATGGCGCTCCGGATCACCTATGTGGGCGAGCTTGGCTGGGAGCTGCACGTCCCCGCCGAATACGCCGCCACCGTCTACGACGCGCTGATGGCGGCGGGGCAGGGGCACGGGCTGCGCGATGCCGGGTATCGCGCGATCGAATCGCTGCGGCTGGAGAAGGGCTACCGCGCCTGGGGGGCGGACATCGGTCCCGATCACTCGCCGCTGGTGGCCGGCCTCGGCTTCGCGGTGAAGCTGCGCAAGAACACGCCCTTCCTCGGGCGCGCGGCGCTGGAGGCGCAGCGGGCAAAGCCGCTGCCGCGGATGCTGGCGGGCTTCACCGTTGCCGACCCCGATGTTGTGCTGCTGGGCCGCGAGACGATCCTGCGCGACGGCAAGCGGGTCGGCTGGCTGTCGAGCGGGGGTTGGGGCTACACGCTCGGGCGGAGCATCGGCTACGGCTATATCCGCGACCCCGAGGCGGGGGTGGATGCGGACATGGTGCTGGCGGGCAGCTACGAGCTGGAAGTGGCCACCGAAAGGGTGCCGGCGGAGGTGTTCCGGAAGCCGCCCTATGACCCGGACATGGCGCGGGTGAAGGGCTGAGAACGCGCCGGTGATGCGGTATCACCGGGCTGATCAGGCTGGAAAAAAAAGATAAAAATGCCGCAGGCCGTTCTCACGCCCCGGCAGTGACCGGTGCGCGCCGGGCGGATATCTCCTCCCAGGCGCGGTTGATCGCCGCGAGCCGGGCGTTGCCGAGGTTCACCGTCTCCGGCGGCAGACCGCGGGCGATCATGATGTCGGGATGATGGGTGCGCACCAGTTGCCGCCAGCGGCTGCGCACCTCGCCCAACTCGGCGTCGCGCGGGACGCCCAGCACCTGCCAGGGGTCGCGTTCGGTCCCACCCGCCAGCCGCGCCTCCATGCAGGCGAAGGCCTGCGGCTCGACCCCGAAGATCGTCGCCACCGTGGCGAGGAAGCGTTCCTCCTCCTCGTGATAGCGCCCGTCGGCCAGCGCGATGTGGAAGAGGCCCTCGAGGATGTCCTCGAGCATATGCGGCTGGTCCGCGAACATCCGCGCGATCCGGCGCGCATAGGCGTCGAAACCGGCAATGTCCTGGCGCGCGAGGTTGAAGACCCGGGCGGCGGCGGCCTCGTCCTCGGGCGCGATCTGGAAGATCTCACGGAAGGCCGCGACCTCCACGGGGCGCACCTGCCCGTCGGCCTTGGCCATCTTCGCGCCGAGCCCGACCACCGCGATGGTGAAGGCCACCGAGCGCTCGGGCGGCACGTCGCGATCGAACAGCGACAGCAGTGCCTCGCCGCGGGCGACGATGGCCGCGATCGCTTCGCTGATGCGGGTCCAGATCGACATGCGCGCAGGTTAGCAGCCTTCGCCGCGCCGCACAAAAGCCAAAACGGTAAAATCTGCGCGGGCACACCGTCCCCGCAGGCCGCGACGCAACGGCGTCAGAACTCCACTTCCAGCTCGATGATCTCGTCGGGCTCCTCGATCGCGCCGGCGGTCCATTCCTGCATCAGGGGCCAGTCAAAGACCGTCTGGCAATAGGCGTCGAGCCTGGGATCAAGCGCGACGGCATAGGTGCGGAACCGCGTGCAGACCGGGGCGAACATCGCATCGGCAAGGCTCGGATCGGCGCCGAAGAGCCAGGGTCCGCCATAGGCATCGAGGCATTCGCTCCAGATCACCTTGATCCGCTCGATGTCGGGGCGCGCGCCGGTGAACACCTTGAAGGCCTTGTGGCGCGCCTTGAGGTTCATCGGCAGGGCCGAGCGCAGGTTGTAGAAGCCCGAATGCATCTCGCCCGAGACGGCGCGGCAGTGGGCGCGCGCCGCCTGCTGGCCCGGCAGCAGTCCCGCCCCGGGGGCGATCTCGTGCAGGTATTCCGCGATCGCGAGCGTGTCCCAGACCTCGACGCCGTTGTGGCCAAGCCGCGGCACCCGAACCGAGGGCGAGAGCAACAGCAGCTCCTGGCGGTTCTCCGGATCGTCCGCCTGCACCGGCTTCTCGTCGAACTCCAGCCCCGCCATCCGGCAGAGAAGCCAGCCGCGCAGCGACCATGAGGAATAGTTCTTCGACGAGATGGTCAGTTCGGCGCGATTCATCAGGAATCCGTTCGTTTTTGCGGTGCACACAATCTTCTCGCACTGCAGCGGAGATTGCACTAGCTTTCTTGCGCAGGCCACGGGGGAAGGAGAACGAATGCTTTACCAGACCTACCAGTGGCAGGAGGACATGACTGCCCAGGTGCGCGAGGCGGCCCGGCTGCTCGGTGCGGGATTTGCCGGTCAATGGCCCTTCGGCGACACCGCCCGGCGCCGGACAGCGGCCGGACTGGAGATGGTCACACGCTTCCGCATCACCCACGAGCGCCCCGCTTTCCGCATCACCTCGGTGCCGGTGGGCAACCGCGAGGTGCCGGTGACCGAGGAGGTGGCGCTGGACCTGCCGTTCGGGCGCCTGCTGCATTTCGTCAAGGACATCGACAGCCCGCAGCCCAAGGTGATGGTCGTGGCGCCCCTGTCGGGCCATTTCGCCACGCTCCTGCGCGAGACGGTGGCGACGCTCCTGCGCGATCATGACGTCTACATCACCGACTGGGCCAACGCCCGCGACGTGCCGCTCGAGGCCGGCCGCTTCGGGGTCGAGGACCATGTCGAGTACCTGATCCGCTTCCTCGAGGCGATCGGACCCGGCGGCCATGTCGTCGCCGTCTGTCAGCCCTGCGTGCAGACCCTGGCCGCGGTCGCGGTCATGTCCGAGGACCGCCATCCCGCGACCCCGCGCTCGATGACGCTGATGGCGGGGCCCATCGACACGCGCGAGAGCCCGACCGAGGTGAACAAGCTTGCCACCAGCCATCCGCTGGCCTGGTTCGAGAAGAACGTGATCACCCGCGTGCCGCGGCGCTATGCCGGCGGCGGGCGCAAGGTCTATCCCGGCTTCATGCAGCTGACGGCCTTCATGGCGATGAACATGGGGCGCCACCGCGACACCCATCGCCGGCTCTACACCCTGATCGCCGAGGGCAGGGAGGCCGAAGCCAGGAAGATCAAGGAGTTCTACGACGAGTATTTCGCCGTGCTCGACCTGACCGAGGAGTTCTACCTCGAGACGATCGAGCGGTTCTTCCAGAATGCCGAACTCGCCGAGGGGACATTCACCTATCGTGGCCGCCGGGTCGACCCCGGGGCGATCCGCCACACGGCGCTGCTGACGGTCGAGGGGGGGCGCGACGACATCTGCGCGCTCGGCCAGACCGCTTCGGCGCATGAGCTCTGCCGCTCGCTGCGCCCGCATCTGCGCCGGCATCATCTGCAGGCCAATGTCGGGCACTATGGGGTGTTCTCGGGGCGCCGGTGGGAGCGCGAGATCTATCCCGTGGTGCGCAACATGATCCTGGCGATGGAGTAGCGGGGGGCCGAAGCCCCCCTTGGTGCCTCAGCCGCCGATCTTGCCGCCGAGTTCGTCCTCGACATGCGCCTGGACGATCGCGTCGAACGACGCATCGGCCTTGAAGCCGAGCTCGACCGCGCGGCGCGTATCGAAGTTCATCGGCCAGCCGGCGACGATCTTCTCGATCACCGGATCGGGCTCGCGGCGGATCAGCGCGACGGCCTGGTCACCGGCAGCGCGGCGCAGCGCCTCGATCTCGTCGGCGATCGTGGCCGAGAGGCCGGGCATCGACAGGTTGCGGCGCGGGCCCACCTTGTCGAGGTCGATCGTCATCGCATGGCGCAGGAAGCCGATGGCCGCCCGCGGGCTTGCATGCCAGTGGCGCACGGTGTCGGCGACCGGCAGCACCGCCTCCTTGCCCGACAGCGGCTCACGCAGGATGTTGGAGAAGAAGCCCGAGGCCGCCTTGTTCGGCTTGCCCGGACGCACGCAGATCGTGGGCAGCCGGATCCCGATCCCGTCGAAGAAGCCGCGGCGCGAATAGTCCGACAGCATCAGCTCGCCCATGGCTTTCTGCGCGCCGTAGCTGGTCAGGGGCGTCAGGATGTATTCGTCACCGATCGCCTCGGGGAAGGGCGCGCCGAAGACCGCGATCGACGAGGTGAAGACCACGCGCGGCCGGTAGTCGGGCTGCTTGCGGATCGCCTCGAAGAGATAACGCGTGCCGTCGAAGTTGACGGCATAGCCCTTCTCGAAATCGGCCTCGGCCTCGCCGGAGACGATGGCCGCCAGATGGAAGATCACGTCCGGACGGTCGGCGATGCGCGCGACGACCGCCGCCTCGTCGGTCAGGTCGAGCACGGCCGTCTCGACGGGCATCGGCGCACCCTCGGGCGCGCGCGGGGCGATGACGTCGACGAGCGTCAGCTTGCTCACGCCGGCGGCCGGATCGCTGGCGAGTGCGGCGGCGAGTTTCGAGCCGACCATGCCTGCGGCGCCGATGATAAGGACATTCATTGCGGGTACTCCCTCCCAGGTTCGCGGGAGGGCTAGCACGCCCGCGGCGGGGGGTGAAGGGCGGACGGTGCGCGCGCCCGCGCGCCGGGTGCTTGCCGCCTGCCTGCGGCTCGGATAGGCGGGTGAGACAAAGAGGCCGGGAGGAAGCCCATGCAGGATGCGCGCGACGCGCTGGTCGAGGAATTCGGGCCGAGCCGCGTGCTGGTCGCCCCCGAGGCCATGGCGCCCTTCCTCGACACATGGTTCCACGACGAGGCCGGCGCGGCGCTGGCGGTGCTGCGCCCGCAGGCGACCGCCGAGGTCCAGGCGATGGTGCGCGCCTGCGCGCGGCTCGGGCTCGCAATCGTCCCGCAGGGCGGCAACACCGGGCTGGTCGGCGGCGGCCTTCCGCGCGATGCGCGCGGTCATGTCTGCCTCAGCCTCGGGCGGATGAACCGCATCCGCGCCATCGAGGCGGACGACTATTCGGCCGTGGTCGATGCCGGCTGCATCCTGCAGACGGTCAAGGAGGCGGCCGCCGAGCACGACCTGTTCCTGCCGGTCTCGATCGGGGCGCAGGGCACGGCGCAGATCGGCGGCATCGTCTCGACCAATGCCGGCGGCATCAACGTTCTGCGCTGGGGCATGACCCGCGAGCAGGTCCTCGGCCTCGAGGTGGTGTTGCCCGACGGCACGCTCTGGGACGGGCTGTCGACGCTGCGCAAGAACAACACCGGCCCCGACCTCAAGCAGCTCTTCATCGGCGCTGAAGGCACGTTCGGCATCATCACCGGTGCCGCCCTACGCCTCGTTCCCTGGCCCAGGGCCACAGCGGCGGCGCTGATCGGCCTGCCCGACATCGAGAGCACCATGCGCGCCTTCCACCGGGCGCGGCGCGACTGCTCCGAGATGCTCTCGGCCTTCGAATTCCTGATGCCGCCGGCCATGGCCCTGGCACGCGCGCACATGCCCGACGCCCCCGCGCTCGACAGCGAGGCCGGCGTCTATGCGCTGGTCGAGCTGGCCGCGCCCGGGCCGATCGACCTCAAGGCCATGCTCGAGACCTTCCTCGAAGGCGCGCTCGAGGAGGGGATCGTCACCGACGGGATCGTCGCGGCCTCGGAGGCGCAGGGCCGCAAGATCTGGGCGATCCGCGAGGCGGTGAACGAGGCCCAGGGACGGCGCGGGCCGTTCCTGCGCTCGGACGTCTCCGTGCGCCTGGCCCTGCTGCCGGAATTCGTCACCGCGACCTGTGCCGCGATCGAGGCCGAGGTCCCCAGGGCCGAGGCCGTCGCCTACGGCCATTTCGGCGACGGCAACGTGCATCTGAATGTCATCGGCCCGCTGGGGATCGGTGCCGCCGAGGCCGAGGATCTGTTCCACCGCGCCAAGGACGTGCTGAACGCCGCCGTCGATGCCCGCGGCGGCAGCATCAGCGCCGAGCACGGCATCGGGCGGATGAAGCGCGCCGATTTCGACGCGCGGCTCCAGCCCGGCTCGCGCGCGCTCCTCGCCGCGCTCAAGTCGTCGCTCGACCCGGACGGCCGCATGAACCCCGGCGCGCTGCACCCCTGACCCCGGAGCTCCTTCCTTGACGCCGCAACGCCTCGGCATCCTGATCGCCCTGATCGGAATGCTTCTCTTCGCCCTGAACGACGTGCTCGGCAAATGGCTGGTGGCGACCTATTCGGTCAGCCAGGTCGTGCTGCTGCGCAGCATCGCGGCGCTCATCGTGCTCGCCGTGCTGATGTGGCGCAACCGCACGAAGCTCTTTCCCATCCAGAACCCGCGGCTTCAGCTGTTCCGCGTGATCGCCTCGACGCTGGAGGTCGCCTGCTTCTACTACGCGGTGCGCAGCCTGCCGCTGGCGGATGTGATGACCTACTGGCTGGCGACGCCGATCTATGTCGCCGCCGCCTCGCCCTGGCTGCTCGGCGAGAGGGTGGGGCCCTGGCGCTGGGGGGCGATCCTGCTCGGCTTCATCGGCGTGCTGGTGGCGCTCCAGCCGGGCGAGGGCGGGCTTTCGCTGGCGGTCATCGTCTCGCTGATCGGCAGCGCCGCCTTCGCGGTGATGATGGTCTCGGCCCGCGCCCTGCGCGGCACGCCCGATCTGGCGCTGGTCTTCTGGCAGACCGCCGCTGCCGCGGTGGGCACGGTGTTCATCGCGCCCCTGGCATGGGTGCCGACGCCACCGCTCGACCTCGCGCTGCTGGCCGCGCTCGGCATCGTCTCGATGGTCGCGCACCTGGCCATCGCACGCGCGCTGAAGCTCGCCGATGCCGCCACCATCTCGCCGCTGCAGTATACGCTGCTGCTCTGGGCGGTGATCTTCGGCTGGCTGGTCTTCGGCGACATCCCCGAGCGCAACCTGGCGATCGGTGCGGCGATCATCGTGGCTTCGGGCCTGGTGATCTGGATCCGCGAGACGCGTGCGAACCGGCTTTCACGACGGGTGGAGGATCTGCCGTAGTGTATATACAATGTGTATACGCTCGATTTTTCGTTTAGTTTGAGCAGGATGCAGGCTGTTCGAGCTCGGACACTTCGCCGGCCTTGCCAGCGGGGCGCGCAGACGGGCAGGGTCCGGTGCCGGCGGGGCTGGGGGTGGCGATTCGCCCCACCTGCCGCCGGGACCGCAGGCCGGGGGAGGGCCGATGGACAGCTACGCGACATTTCATGACCTCGAAGGCGCATCCGTCTTCATCACCGGCGGCGGCGCCGGCATCGGCGCGGCCCTGACCGAGGGCTTCCTCGCCCAGGGCGCGCGCGTGGCCTTCGTCCAGCGGTCGGACGCCTCCGGCCTCGCCGAAGAGCTGGGCGACCGCTACGGCAACCGCCCGCGCTTCATGCCCTGCGACGTCACCGACATCGCGGCCCTTCAGGCCCGCATCGCCGAGGCCGCTGCCGCACACGGCCCCGTCACCGTGCTGGTGAACAACGCCGCCAACGATCAGCGCCATGGCGTCGAGGGCTATACCGTCGAGGAATGGGACCGCGCGCAGGACATCAACCTGCGCCCGCATTTCTTCACCGCCCAGGCGGTGGCGCCGGGCATGAAGGCGGCCGGCGGCGGGTCGATCATCAACTTCTCCTCGGTCTCCTACATGATGGGCGCGGCCGGCTATGTCTCCTACATGACCGCCAAGGCCGCGATCACCGGCATGACCCGAGGCCTGGCGCGCGAGCTTGGCCCCGACCGGATCCGCGTCAATGCGCTGATGCCGGGCTGGGTGCTGACCCGCCGCCAGATGGATCTCTGGGCCACGCCCGAGGATCTGGCCGCCCATCTCGAGCGCCAGTGCCTCAAGGAACATCTCTACGAATCCGATATCGTCGGCGGCACGCTGTTCCTCGCCTCGAAGGCATCGCGGATGATGACCAGCCAGGCGCTGGTGATCGACGGCGGCGTCGTGGTCACCGGATGATCCGTCCCGACTGGATCGCGCTCGACTGGGGCACCTCGCGCCTGCGCGCCTTCGCCATGGGCGAGGGCGGCGTGGTGCTCGACAGCCTCTCGTCCGAGGCGGGAATGGGCCGTCTCGACGGCCCGGCCGCCTTCGAGGCGGCGCTCGTCGATCTGGTCGAGCCCTGGCTCGCGCCGGGGCGCAGGACGGAGGCGCTTGCCTGCGGCATGGTCGGCGCCCGCCAGGGCTGGATCGAGGCGCCCTATGCGGCGGTCCCCTGTGCGCCGCAGGCGGCGGGCGCGATTGCCGCCCCCACCACCGACCCACGCCTTTCGGTTCGCATCCTGCCGGGCCTCAGCCAGCGCAGCCCCGCGGATGTGATGCGCGGCGAGGAAACCCAGATCGCCGGGCTGATCGCCCGCGAGCCCCGTTTCGACGGCATCGCCTGCCTGCCGGGCACCCACACGAAATGGGCTCATGTAAGTGCCGGCGAGGTGGTCAGCTTCACCAGCTTCATGACCGGCGAGATCTACGACCTGCTCGCCACCCGTTCGGTCCTGCGCCACGGCCTCGGCGCGGCCGAGGGCTGGTCCGAGGCGGACTTTGCCGAAGCGGTCGAGACGGCGCTGGCGCGGCCCGAGCGGCTGGCGGCGCGGCTCTTCGGCCTGCGGGCCGAGGGGCTGCTGGAGGGGCTGGCGCCCGAGCGGGCCCGAGCGCGCCTGTCGGGCCTGCTGATCGGCGCCGAGCTTGCCGCCGCGCGTCCGCACTGGCTCGGCCGCGACGTGGTGCTGATCGGCGCCCCGGCGATCGCCGAGCCCTACCGCGCGGCGCTGGCCCTCTCGGGTTTGGAGGCGCGCAATGCAGATGCCACGGGCATGACGCTGGCGGGCCTCACTGCCGCATATGCGGCGATGAACGGGAAGGGAGCCTGAACCATGCCACGCAACCTCGTCGCGATCCTGCGCGGCCTGCAGCCGGACCGGGCGGTCGAGACCGCCCGCCTTATCGCCGAGGCGGGTATCGACTGGATCGAGGTGCCGCTGAACTCGCCCGAGCCGCTGGTCAGTATCGCCGCCATGCAGGCGGAGCTGGGCGATCGCGTGCGGATCGGCGCCGGCACGGTGCTGACGCCGGCCGAGGTGGAGGCGGTCGCCGGCACGGGGGCGAGCTTCATCGTCTCGCCGAACTGCAACCCGGAGGTGATTGCGCGCACCAAGGCGCTGGGGCTGGTGTCGATGCCCGGGGTCTTCACGCCCACCGAGGCGCTGGCGGCGCTGGCCGCCGGGGCGGATGCGCTGAAGCTCTTTCCTGCCGGCATGGCGGGGGCGGAGGGCCTGAAGGCCCTCCGCGCGGTGCTGCCACCGGCGACGCAGGTTCTGGCCGTGGGGGGCGTCGGGCCGGCGGATTTCGCGCTCTGGCGCGCAGCCGGTGCCGACGGTTTCGGCCTCGGCGGCTCGCTCTTCAACCCCGACTGGCCGGGCGAGCGCGTGGCCGAGCGTGCCCGCGCGGCGGTCCTCGCCTACGACGCCGCCTGGGGGATTGCGACGGCCTGACGCCGCGTCGGCGCTGTTAACACAGCTTTCCTAATGGTAAATGGGCGTAAATACCCATTTGAAATCAGTGCCTTGAAAATTGCGCACATGTGCGCAGCCGTGCGCGGCGCAGATTTCGCCGCGCACGGCCGGGGTTTCAGTGGGCCATCAGGACCGGGACCGGCGCGTCCTGGATGATCTCGGTGGTGGTGCCGCCGAAGATCCGCTGGCGCAGGCGCGAATGGCCGAAGCCGCCCATCACGATCAGCTCGGCCCCGAGATCGACCGCCGTCCGGCGCAGGATCTCGGAGATCTCGTGCCCCTCCCGCGGCAGGCGGTGGATAGTGGTCGTGATCCCGTGGCGCGCGAGATAGGCGCCCAGATCGGCGCCCGGCTCGGGCCCGTGCCCCTCGAAGGAGGGGACGGGGTCGATCAGCACCACATCGACGCCTTCGGCGGCGCTCATCAGTTCGATCGCATGATGGACCGCGGTCGAGGCCTCGACGCTGGCGTCCCAGGCCACCAGCACCCGCTTCGGCTGGGGGAAGCCTGCGTCGCCTTCGGGCAGCAGCAGCACCGGGCGGCCCGATTCGAACAGCGCGCCGTTCAGCACCCAGGTCTGCAGAGCCTCGCCATCCGCGCCCGAGGGCGGGATCAGGGTGAGGTCGGCATAGCGCGCGCAGCGGGCAGCCAGCGTCGCCACCGTCCCGCGGTCGATGTACTGGGCGTCGACCGTCGCGGGCACCCCGGCCGCATGGAGGCGTTGTGCGATCTCCCCGGCGCGCGCCTGCGCCATCGCCTGGCCGTCGCGGATCTCGCTGGCCCAGATATCGTTCGACACCACCCCGTAGGGCGAGGCGGGCGGCGGCGGCGCGACGCCGAGCACCAGCACCACCAGATGCGCGTCCAGCGCGCCAGAGATCGCCGCCGCGCGGTCGATCTGCCGGTCGTCCTGACCCGCACCAACCGCGATGAACACCGTCTTGAATGGCATGGATCGCCTCCTCTGAGTTCCCGCCTTGTCTGAAGCCCAAGGTGGGGGGATGCCATGCGATAGATCAACTGGAACCGATGCGCACGTGCTATATCTGGGACCGGTACGACGCAGGGAGGACCCGATGGCGCTCGAGCAGTTCCGAGTTCAGATCGCGATGCTGATGGATGAGATCGCCAGTGCACCGCAGAACGCGCACGAGGCTCAGGAACAGATTCGCGAGAAACTCGCCGAGATGCAGGCCCTCGGCCTGCCGCTGCCCGCCGATCTGGTCGATCTCGAGGCATATCTCGAGGAGAGCCTCGAGCCTGCCCCCCGTCGCCCCGGCACCCCCGATCCTGCCGGCTCGGAAGGTTGACGCTCGGCCTCGGCTGGCGGCCGGCCTTCGGCATCAACGGGATGCGCGTCGGCGGCACAGCGAGCGACGGGCTACGCGCGGGGGTAGCGGTAGAAGTCTCCTCGCAATATTCCCGTTAAAGTTGTATGAGCTTTTTCGGGCCCCGTCACTGGGTGCTTTACCGCGCCCCCCTGGCGATACTATAGATTGCGTCAGGCCGCGGCCCATCGGCAAGGCAGTGGGCATATCTTGAGGTCGGAGCAAAGGGCATGAGCGTGATGTTTGGCGGATTTGGCGGTCTGTTCTCGTCGGACATCGCAATCGACCTCGGAACCGCCAACACCCTCGTCTACGTCAAGGGCAAGGGGATCGTGCTCAACGAACCCTCGGTCGTCGCCTACAGCAACAAGGACGGAAAGAAGCGCGTCATCGCGGTGGGTACCGAGGCCAAGCAGATGCTCGGCCGCACGCCTGGT
Organism: uncultured Rhodovulum sp.; assembly: GCA_964383295.1. Classification (GTDB taxonomy): domain Bacteria; phylum Pseudomonadota; class Alphaproteobacteria; order Rhodobacterales; family Rhodobacteraceae; genus Amaricoccus. The sequence continues at coordinate 28,494 of CAYLHK010000001.1, read as the reverse complement.
TCCATCCAGGCCATCCGGCCGATGCGCGAGGGCGTGATCGCCGACTTCGACGTCGCCGAGGAGATGATCAAGTACTTCATCCGCCGCGTCCACCGCGGCGGCTCCTGGGCCAAGCCCAAGGTGCTGGTCTGCGTCCCGCACGGCGCCACGCCGGTGGAAAAGCGCGCGATCCGCGAGAGCGTCATGGCCGCAGGCGCCCGCAAAGCCGGCCTGATCTCCGAGCCGATTGCGGCCGCGATCGGGGCGGGGATGCCGATCGCAGAGCCCACCGGCAACATGGTGGTGGACATCGGCGGCGGCACCACCGAGGTCGCGGTCCTCTCGCTCGGCGACGTGGTCTACGCTCGCTCGGTGCGCGTCGGCGGCGACCGCATGGACGAGGCGATCGTCAGCTACCTGCGCCGCCAGCACAATCTGCTGATCGGCGAGGCGACCGCCGAGCGGGTCAAGACCGAGATCGGCACTGCGCGGATGCCCGACGATGGAGTCGGCGCGCGCATCGACGTGCGCGGCCGCGATCTGCTGAACGGCGTGCCGAAAGAGATCGGCATCAGCCAGGCGCAGATCGCCGAAGCGCTGTCCGAGACCGTGCAGACCATCGTCGAGGCGGTGATGGTGGCGCTGGAACAGACACCGCCCGATCTTGCCGCCGACATCGTCGATCGCGGGGTGATGCTGACCGGCGGCGGTGCGCTGCTCGGCGATCTCGATCTCGCGCTGCGCGAGCAGACGGGGCTTGCCATCACCGTGGCCGAGGATCCGCTCAACTGCGTCGCGCTCGGCACCGGCAAGTCGCTCGAATTTGAAACCCAGCTGGCACATGTGCTAGAATTCGGGACCTGAGACGGGCGCCAGATCCGTTCAAACCGGGCGGAGAGCTCCGTCGCGGGCAGAGGCAGTGAACAGCGTGGCGGACCGGCGAAACTCGGACCCCGATTATTTCGGAAGCCTGCGCAGGGTGTTTCTCGGCATCGCTGTGGTGCTTCTGCTTGCGATCTTCCTGGTCTGGCGCATCGACAACGTGCGGGTCGAGCAGCTGCGGGTGAGCCTTGTAGACCGTTTCGTGCCGAACTTCGAATGGACGCTGCGCCCGGTCGCGGCCATGGCACGGATGGTCGGTGACTTCCGCTCCTACGCCCGGGTCTACGAGCAGAACGAGGAGCTGCGCCGCGAATTGCAGCGGATACAGGGCTGGCGCGAGGCGGCGCTGCAGCTCGAACAGAAGAACACCCGCCTGCTCGCGCTCAGCAACGTGCGGCTGAACCCGCGCATGACCTATGTGACCGCCGAGGTGATGGCCGATGCCGGAAGCCCGTTCCGACGCTCGGCAATGCTCAATGTCGGCGACGCGGACGGCGTCGAGGACGGGGCCGCGGTGGTCGACGGGCTCGGGCTGGTGGGGCGCGTGGCCGGCGTAGGCACCCGTTCGGCGCGGGTGATCTTTCTCACCGACGCGTCCAGTCGGGTGCCCGCCGTGGTGCTGCCCTCGGGCCAGCCGATCCTGGTCGCCGGCGACAACAGCGCCGCGCCGACGATCGAGTTCGTAGCGCTTGCCGAGGAGATCACCGCCGGCGACCGGGTGGTCAGCACCGGGGCGGGGGGGCTTTATCCGGCCGATCTGCTGATCGGGCGCGTCGTCACCGACCGCGACGGCCGGCTGCGCGTGCGCCCCGCGGCGAACTATCGGCTGCTCGACTTCGTGCGCGTGCTGCGGCGCGCGCCGGCTGAGGCGATCACCGGTGCCGGCCAGATGATCGGTCCTCTGCTCGCAGGCGATCCCGAGGCGCCGGATGGCGTGGAGGGCAGACCGTGAGGGGTGCCGCCGCCCTGCGCCTTGCTGTCTTCATCGGCCTCTGCCTTCTCGCGACTGTCGCCGCGCTGATCCCGCTCGGGGCGGGGGGCGGTCTGATGCCGCCGGATCTTCTGTTTGGCCTCGTCCTCGCCTGGGCGCTGCGTGCGCCCGACCCGCTGCCTGTCTGGGCGCTGGTGGCGCTCGGGCTCTTCGGTGACGTGATGCTGTCGCGACCCATCGGCCTCGGGGCGCTCGGTCTGCTGCTGGCGGCCGAGGCCATGCGCCGGGTCGCGCCTCGGCTGCGCGGGACGCCGTTCCCGCTGGAATGGGCGACGGCGGCGGCGCTTTTCGCACTGATGCTCGGCTGCATGCAGATCGCCCTGCGGATCGCCCTTGCAGACACGCCGCCGGCCTCGGATCTCGCGCGCTATCTGGTGGCCACGGTCATCGCCTACCCGGCGGCGGCGCTGGCCGCCTCGGCGGCGCTCGGCCGGCGCCGCGCTGGGAGTGCGGCATGAAGCCGCCGGCCGATACGCCGCCGCCGCGCATCACCCGGCGGGGGCTGATGCTGCTGGGGGTGCAGGCAGGCATCGTCGGCACTCTGGGTTGGCGGATGCGCGACCTGCAGATCGTACAGAACGAGAAGTACCACCTGCTCGCCGAGGAAAACCGCATCAGCCTGCGGTTGATCCCGCCGGCGCGGGGGCTGATCCTCGACCGTAACGGGCGGCTGCTCGCGGGCAACCGGCAGAACTACCGCATCGTGATGGTGCGCGAGCAGGCGCGCGACCCCGCCGAGATCCTCCGCCGGCTGGCGACGATCATCGAGCTGCCGGGCGAGGTGCAGGAGCGGGTGCTGCGCGAGATGGGCTCCCGCGCCGCCTTCGTGCCGGTAGTGGTCACCGAGCACCTGTCATGGGACGACGTGGCGCGCGTGGCGGCCAATGCGCCGCTCCTGCCTGGCGTCGAGCCCGAGGTCGGCCTCAGCCGCGTCTACCCCGAGGGCTACAGCACCGCACATGTCGTGGGCTATGTCGGTCCCGTCTCCGAGAGCGATCTGGCGCGGCTGGAGGCGCCCGACCCGGTGCTGCAGATCCCGCGGTTTCAGATCGGCAAGACCGGCGTCGAATTCCGGCTCGAGCCGACGCTGCGCGGCCAGGCGGGCAATCAGCGCATCGAGGTGAGCGCTGCGGGCCGTGTCATGCGCGAGCTGTCGCGCACCGAGGGCATCGCCGGGCGCGAGGTGCGGCTGACCATCGACCAGGGCGTACAGTCCTATGCGATGGAGCGGATGCGTGGCGAGAGTTCCGCTGCAGTGGTCATGGACGTGCGGAACGGCGACGTGCTTGCGCTGGCCTCGTCGCCAGGTTTCGATCCCAACAGCTTCGTCTTCGGTATCCGCTCGGGCGAATGGAATGCGCTGATGGGCGACGAGTACCGCCCGCTCAACAACAAGACCATCAACGGCACCTATCCGCCGGGATCGACCTTCAAGATGGTGGTGGCGCTGGCGGCCCTCGAGGGCGGCTTCGCGCGGCCCGGCGATACTGTGGGCTGCCCCGGCTTCATGCAGCTCGGCAACCGGCGGTTCCACTGCTGGCGGCGTGGCGGGCACGGACGGGTGGATCTCAAGCGCAGCCTGTCGCAGTCCTGCGACTGCTATTATTACGAGATGGCGCGGCGCGTCGGGGCGGACAACATCTCGGCCATGGCCAAGCGGCTCGGACTCGGCATTCGCCACGACATGCCGATGCCGGGCATGGCCGAGGGGTTGATGCCGGACCGGGCCTGGAAACAGGCCGTGCGGGGCGAGCCCTGGACGGTCGGCGACAGCTTCAACTACGGCATCGGCCAGGGCTTCACCTTGGCCTCGCCGCTCCAGCTCGCGGTGATGACCGCGCGTCTGGCCACCGGGACTGCAGTGGCCCCGCGGCTCATCCACAGCATTGGCGACGAGTTGGTGCCGGCAGAGTCTGCCGCCCCGCTCGGCCTGCAGGAGCGCAACCTGCGGCCGGTGCTCGACGGGATGAATGCGGTGATGAACGAGGGCGGGACGGCCGGGCGATCGCGGATCGTGGATCCCGCCAACCTCATGGCCGGCAAGACAGGCACCAGCCAGGTGCGCATCATCTCGGCCGCCGAGCGGGCGGCCGGGGTGATCTCGAACGCCCAGCTGCCTTGGAACCGGCGCGACCATGCGCTCTTCGTCGCCTATGCGCCCTATGCGGCGCCGCGCTACGCGATCTCGCTGATCGTCGAACACGGCGGCGGCGGATCGGCCGCCGCGGCGCCGATCGCGCGCGATATCCTGATGCGGGCGCTCTATGGCGAGTTGCCCCCGCTCGAGGCCTATCCGTCCGACCAGCGCGGCGCGATTGCCGCGCGCCGCGAAGAGGCGCTCCAGCGCAACGGAGAGCCGGTATGACGGCCCGGCCGCGACGGCAACGGCGGCGGGGCGGGTGCCGGCAGGCATGAGCAGTTTCGTCGATCCGAGCGGCACCCCGCGCGGCGCGGCCAAGATACTCGCGATCAACTGGTCGCTGGTTCTGCTGATCACCGCGACCTGCTCGGCCGGCTTCCTTATGTTGTACTCCGTCGCCGGCGGATCGCTCGAACCCTGGGCCCGGCCGCAGATGATCCGGTTCGGGGCCGGCATGGCGGGCATGCTGGTCATCGGCCTGATCCCCATCCGCTTCTGGCACGCCGTCTCGCCGCTGGCCTACGGGGGCGCGTTGGCACTTCTGGTGCTGGTCGAGATCATGGGCACGATCGGCATGGGTGCGCAGCGCTGGATCGACCTCGGCTTCATGCAGTTGCAGCCGTCGGAACTGATGAAGGTGGCGTTGGTGATGGTGCTGGCCGCCTACTACGCTTGGCTCGACCCCGCGAAGGTGTCGCGCCCGCTCTGGATGCTGCCGCCGATCCTGCTGATTCTGATCCCCGCGGCGCTGGTTCTGAAGCAGCCCAACCTCGGCACGGCGCTCGTGCTGTTGATGGTGGGCGGCGCGGTGATGTTCCTCGCCGGCGTCAGCCTCTGGTACTATGCCACTGCTGGAGCGGCAGCGGCCGGCGCAGTCGTGGCCGTGCTGCGCTCGCACGGCACCGAGTGGCAGCTCCTGCAGGACTACCAGTACCGGCGGATCTTCACCTTCCTCGATCCCAGCCAGGACCCGCTAGGGGCGGGATACCACATCACCCAGGCCACCATCGCCATGGGCTCCGGCGGCGCCTCGGGGCGCGGCTTCATGCAGGGAACCCAGAGCCGGCTGAACTTCCTGCCGGAGAACCACACGGATTTCATCTTCACGACGCTGGCCGAGGAGTTCGGCTTCGTCGGGTCCATGGCGATGCTTGGGCTGTTCAGCATGATCGTGCTGCTCTGCATGATCTCGGCGATCACCAACCGCGACCGGTTCTCCGCGATTCTGACCGGGGGAATCGGGGCGTCGCTGCTCGTGTCTTTTGCCGTCAACATGGGGATGGTCATGGGGCTGATGCCGGTGGTCGGCCAGCCGCTGCCTTTCGTGTCCTATGGAGGCTCGTCGATGCTGGTGCTTCTGGCGGCTTTCGGGCTAGTCCAGAGCGCACATGTCCATCGACCGCGGCGACGCGACTAGGAGTTCCATGCCTCTCATCCTGCTTTCGCTCGCCGACGACGAGCTCGTCGAATATCGCCCCGCCATTGCCGAGGCCTGTGCTGCCTTGGGGATCGAGGTTCGGCTGGTCACCGAGGTCGAGGATCCGGCGGCGGTGGACTACGTGGTGCTGACGCCAGCGGGACCGGTCACCGATTTCGCGCCATACACCCGCATGAAGGCGGCGCTAAGCCTCTGGGCGGGGGTTGAGCGGATCGTCGGCAATGCGAGCCTGACGGCGCCGCTCTGCCGGATGGTGGATGCGGGTCTGCTGGAGGGGATGCTCGACTATGTGACCGGGCATGTGCTGCGGTATCACCTCGATCTCGACCTTTTCATCACCGGGCAGGACGGGGTCTGGCGCGGGGACCGCGTGGCGCCGCTGGCGCGGGAGCGGGTGGTGGGGATGCTGGGGCTCGGCGCGCTCGGCGGGGCCTGTGCGCGTGCGCTGGCGGGGCTGGGCTTCGAGGTGATCGGCTGGAGCCGGCGGCCGGCGGAGATCGAGGGCGTCGCGTGCCATCACGGCGATGCGGGGCTGGAGGCGGTGCTGGCCCGGGCGGAGATCCTGGTGGCGCTGCTGCCCGCGACCCCCGGGACCGAGAGCATCCTGGATGCGCGGCGGCTGGCGCTGATGCCGCGGGGCGCGCGGATCATCAATCCGGGACGGGGAATGCTGATCGACGACGCGGCGCTCCTGGCGGCGCTGGATGCGGGCGAGATCGGGCATGCGACGCTGGACGTGTTCCGGGTCGAGCCGCTGCCGCCGGAGCATCCCTACTGGGCGCATCCGAAGGTCACGGTCACGCCGCATGTGGCGGCGCCGAGCCGGGCTGGGACGGCGGCGGCGGTGATTGCGGAGAATGTGCGGCGCGGCGAGGCGGGGGAGACGTTCCTGCACCGGGTCGACCGGGAGGCGGGATATTAGGGGGGGGCGGGAAGGCGGAGATCCTGCTTTACCGACCCCGGCATTTGCCATATCTGCGGGCGCGTTGCCGCCTCGGTGGCTCCGGGTGATTAGCTCAGTTGGTAGAGCGTCTCGTTTACACCGAGAATGTCGGCGGTTCGAGCCCGTCATCACCCACCATTCACATCATCGACCTGCGCAGGATCAGCGAAGCGGCTGAGGGTTTATCGAACCTTGCGCCCCCTGCCGGTCGCTGACCGCCGCGAGGGTCTGCAGGTCGCGGCCGCTCGGGTTCTGGAACACCCGCAGGTCGAACTCCGGCAGAATTGCGTAGAGATGATCGAATATGTCGGACTGGATCCCTTCGTAGGCATTCCAGGCGACGGTATTGGTGAAGCAGTAGACCTCCAGCGGCAGGCCATCCGGGCCGGGCGGGAGCTGGCGCACCAGTAGCGTCATGTCCTGATGGATGCCGGGATGGCTGCGCAGGTATGCCTCCACATAGGCGCGGAGGATCCCGATATTGGTCGAACGCCGGGTGTTGGCCGCCACCCTTGCCCGCTCGCCGAGGGCGGCGTTCCACGCCTCGAGCTCGGCCTGCTTCTTGGCAAGGTAGGTCTCGAGATGGCCGAAGGCGGCCAGTCCCGCCAGGTCCTCGGGGGTCACGAAGCGGATGCTGGTCTGATCGAGATAGAGCGCCCGTTTGATCCGCCGCCCCCCCGATTCCTGCATCCCGCGCCAGTTCTTGAACGGCTCGGTCACCAGCTTGCGGATCGGTACAGTGGTGATGGTCCTGTCCCAGTTCTGCACCTTCACGGTGTGCAGCGCGATCTCGATCACGTCTCCGTCGGCGTTCTGGCCGGGCATCTCGATCCAGTCGCCGACGCGGATCATGTCCGTCGAGGATATCTGGATGCCCGCAACTAGCGACAGCAGCGTATCCTGAAAGACGAGGATCAGCACCGCCGCCATGGCGCCGACGCCCGACAGGAGGATCAGCGGCGAGCGGTCGATCAGCGTCGCGATGATCAGGACCGTCGCAACGATATAGGCCGCGATCTTGGCCACCTGCAGGTAGCCCTTGATCGGCTTCAGTCTGGCTTCGGGGCGACGATGGTAGATCGTGTCGACGATGTTGACCGCGGCCGCCAGCGCCATGACGCCCATAAGGATCATGAAGGCATGGGCGACGTTCTGCACCACCACCACCACGAAGCCTGGCAGGCCGGGGACCAGCACGATGCCGGTCGAGATCACCAGCGCCGGCATGATGTTGGCGAGGCGTTCGATCAGCCCGTGTCGGCGCAGCTCGGGGTCGCGCCCGTAGGCGGTCACCGCCAGCAGTCGGTGCATGCCGCGCAGCAGCAGCACCTTCACCACGAAATTCGCGAAGAGCGCGGTGAGGACAAGGGCGGCAAGAGCCATGCCCGTGGCGACGAGCGGATGTGCGTTGCCGAGAAAATCGGAAGCCATCAGGAACCTGCTGTGGAAAGGGGGGGCGCCTAGCCCAGCCGCTCGAGGCCGAGGGCGATCTCGTGCACGCGCCGGTTGACGGCGGCTAGGTCGTCGGAGGCGCGGCGCAGTTCGCGCAGGAGTGCGGCGGGGTCGTCCGTGGCCCGGCGCTGCCAGGGTCCGTCGCCCATTCCCGACAGCAGCCATGACGGGGTCACGCCGAGCACGCCAGCCGTCATTGCCAGCCGGTTGGAGCGCGGCTCCTTGCGGCCGGTCTCCCAGGCCTGCCAGGTCGGCTTCATCACCCCGATGCGCCTGGCCGCCTCTTCCATGGTGAAGCCCGCTGCCTCGCGGGCACTGCGCAGCCGCTGGCCCAGGTCCGTGACGACAGGGGCGCCACTAGCCTTTGCGCGGCCGGGCGGCCCGTCGGGGGTCTGAGTTGTGGGGGTGTTCGGCATTCTTTCCCTCGCTGATGCGGATCATGGCGGATGGGTGGAGATGCCATGCGGGACTTGGACGAACTCTGCGCCAAGTATCTACGCGTTCCGTTTCATCGTGGTGGCGATTCTGTGAGATAACTGGTATCGATAAGTCGCCGGGTATTGGTTGTCTGTGGATGCAGGCGCAAGTATTCGCGATCCGGATTGCGCCTCCCCTGATTGAACCCTGTGCGCACGCGAGGCGTGCGATCGCGCAATTCGGGATATAGTATTACAAGTGGTGACGTTATAGACAACAGCATTGTCGAGCGTCAACCCGGCCAAGCAGATGGCCTGGACCCGGGCCGCCGATCACGCTTTACCGCTCCAGACATTTGCCTGATCTGCGGCCGCGATGCGGGCCTGCGAGGGCGGCGCTCCGGGTGATTGGCTCAGTTGGTAGAGCGTCTCGTTTACACCAAGAATGTCGGCGGTTCGAGCCCGTCATCACTCACCAGCCCCTGGTCGCGACCGATGCGACCGGCGGGCCTCAGAAGCGGTAGGTGATGCCCAGTACGGGGCCCTGCAGGTCGATATCGAGCGTGGCGCGGCTGTTGACCTCCTTCTCGATCGACATGTAGCGATAGCCGAGCGTCGCAACCCAGCTGTCGTTGAACGCGTAGTTCGCGCCGCCATAGACCTGCCAGCTCATGTCAGAGCTGGAATCGAACCCGCCGACATCGGCAAAGCCGCTGACCGACCAGCGTTCGCCGAGCGGCGTGCCTGCACGCACGCCGACCACCGGGTCGGTCCAGGTGAGGCTGGAGCTGAACGAGCGGGCCAGGCGGGTTGTCTCCAGCCTGAAGTCGACCTTGGAGTCGAAGTAGCGCGCGCCGCCATAGACGTCGACGAATGTGCCGTCCGCGTCGTGGAGGCGGTAGAGGGCGGCGGCTGTGTAGACGCCGAGCCGCGTGTTGGTCTCGGTGGAGACCCGGTTCTGCACCCAGCGGCCATCAGTCCCTAGATCGGCATAGACCGCGTCGAGCATGATGCCGAAGCGGCCATTGCGGAAGACCGCGTTGCCCATGAAGGCCATGTCTAGGGCATCGAGCACATCGGACGTGTCGAGGTGGATCAGCGGCTGGCCGTCGGGGCCCTCCTGGCTGCCATTGATGACGGGAAGCCAGCCGTAGAGCGTGGCCTGGGCTGTCCAGCCATCGGTCCAGCTCTGCGCCTGCGCGCCGGCGGCGATGCCTGTCCCGAGCAGAATGACGGCGGAAGCGGCGAGGTGTCTGACATGCATGGTCGCATCTCCTGACGCAAGATCGCGCGATATGCGCGCATGGCCCACGGCACTGTCAATAGTCTGTGGGGGCGCCCCCCTCGCGCTTGCGCCGCTCGACGAAGGCGGAGAGTTCCTCGCGGATCGCCGCGTCCATAGGTGGCGGCTCGAACTCGGCGAGGATCGCCTTCCAGACGGCGTTCGCGCGCTCGGGGGTGGCGATGCTGCCGGCCTCGGCCCAGGCCTCGTAGTTGCGCCAGTCGCTGAGGAATGGCGCGTAGAAGGCCGTCGTGTAGCGCGACCGCGTGTGCTCGGCGCCGAAGAAATGCCCGCGCGGGCCCACCTCGCGGATGGCATCGAGCGCCAGCGCCTCGGGCGAGGTGTCCGTGAGCGCGGGCTCGAAATAGCGCTGGATCTGCTGGAGGACCTCGCAGTCCATCACGAATTTCTCGAAGGAAGCGATCAGCCCCCCTTCGAGCCAGCCGGCGGCGTGGTAGACGAGGTTCGCGCCCGACTGGACCGCGGACCAGAGCGAATTCATGCTCTCCCACATCGCCTGGCCGTCGGGCGCATTGGCGGCGCAGGCGTTCGAGGCGCGCATCGGCAGCCCGTAGAAGCGGGCCATCTGTCCGGTCATCTGCGTGGCGCGCATGTATTCCGGGGTGCCGAAGGCCGGCGCGCCCGATTTCATGTCCACGTTCGAGGTGAAGGTGCCGATCATGCAGGGCGTGCCGGGGCGGATAACCTGCAAAAGCGCGATGGCAGCCAGCGCCTCGGCGATCGACTGGACCACCGCACCGGCCATGGTCACCGGCGCCATGGCGCCGGCGAGCGTGAAGGGCGTGACAACCACCGGCTGGCCGCGCCGGGCGAAGCGCATCGCGCCGTCGAGCATCGGCCAGTCGTGCTTGAGCGGCGAGGAGGAGTTGATGTTGGTGAAGATCCGCGGGGCGGCCTCGAACTCGGCGGGGGAAAGGCCGCTCGCGATCCGAGCCATCTCGATCGCGTCTTCGACCCGCTCGGGGCCGAGGCTGTAGGCGTGGATCACCTTGTCGGTCAGCGTGAGCTTGTCGAACAGGCAGTCGAGGTGACGCACCGAGGCGTGGATGTCGACCGGCTCCACCGGATAGCCGCCGGCGACGTGGATGCAGTTGAAGTATTGTGTCAGCCGCATCAGGTCGCGGAAGTCGTCGATGTTGCCGGGCCGCCGCCCGCGGTCGAGATCCATCGCGTTCGGGGGCGAGGAGACGTTGACGAAGCACATGTGCCCGCCACCCATGGTGACGCGGTGGTCGGGATTGCGCGGGGTGATGTCGAAGCTACCGGGGGCCTTGGCCACCTGCTCCATCACGAAGGCGCGGTCCATGCGTACGTTCTGCGTGCCGGGGTCGATGGTGCAGCCGGCGGCGCACAGGTACTCGCAGGCCTCGTCGTTCAGGAACTCGATGCCGATCTCTTCCAGCACCCGCATCGCGGCGTCGTGGATCGCCGCGACGCCTTCCGGGGGCAGGGGCTCGGTCGGGCGGTCGGGGTTGAGGGGAATGCGCCAGGGCATCTGCCGGATGGCTGACGAGGCGCCCCCTCGCTCGTGGCCGGCCTGCCCGCTCCGTCGTGTGCGTCGTTCACGCATGGCTTTCCCCCAGGCCCAGATCAACGCGGATCGTGTCGGCGGGCTTCGCCGATTGCGACCTCGCCGGCGCCGGATTGCGACGCGCGGGCGGGGGAGGGGTCATGCCCGTGCGGCGATCCAGTCGGGCAGGTCCGCGATGCTGTCGAGCACCACGTCGGCGAGATCCGCGAGGTCCTCACGGGTGGAGAGGCCGGTCAGCACGCCCACGGCCACCATCCCCGCTGCGCGACCGCTGGCGAGGTCGTGGGTGGTATCGCCGATCATCGCGCAGGCGGAGGGCGCGAGGCCCGTGGCCGCGCAGAAGGCCTCGCACATCCCCGGCTCCGGCTTGGCGCCGTGGCCGCTGTCGTAGCCGGCGATGAAGGCGAAGTCCTCGAGCACGCCGGCGGCCGCCAGATGTGCGCGCGCGGGACCCTCGGCGTCGTTGGTCGCGATGCCGAGGATACAGCCTGCGGCTTTCAGCCGTCCCAGCACCGGGGCGAGCGGAACCGCCGCGACCGGCTTGATCGCCGCCGTCTCGGTCAGCACCAGGGCGCGCAGGGCACCTTCGTCGAGGCCGGGCAGCAGCTCCATGACCGCGTCGATCAGCACGTCCATGGTGCCGGCGATCAGCGGGCTGCCGGGCAGGAAGGACGTGTTCTCGAGATCGAAGGCCAGCGCCTCGGCGAGCGCCTGCGCAGCCGCATCGTCATTGCCGGTCAGGTCGCGAATCAGCGCTGCGCTCCAGACAGACCAGGTGCGGTGGAAGTCGAAGAGGGTGCCGTCCTTGTCGAAGACAAGACCTCGGATTGCCTGGGCTTGCACGCTGCCTCCCGCCTGCTAGGGTCCGGCCGCGATGAGCCGCACCCGCAACCGTCGTGACGCCTATCGTCATTTCGAGCGTTTCGCCACCCGCTGGCGGGACAACGACGCCTATGCCCACATGAACAATGCCGTCTACTACGAGTATGTCGACACGCTCGTGAACCGCTGGCTGATCGCCCACGGCGGGCTGGCGGTGCCCGGGGGGCCGGTGGTCTGCCTGGTCGCCGAGACGAGATGCGTGTTCCATGCAGCCCTTGGCTTTCCCGAGCCGGTCGAGGCCGGGCTGCGGGTGGAGCGGCTGGGGACGAGCTCGATCGCCTACGGCGTCGGCCTCTTTGCGCCCGGGGCGGAGGAGGAGGCCGCGACCGCGAGGTTCGTCCATGTCTGCGTCGATCGCGAGACCCGCCGGCCGGTGCCGGTGCCCGCAGGGCTGCGGGCGGCGCTCGAAGCGTTGGCCTGAGCGCCACTGGCCCCGGATTCGCAAGCTTGCGAATCCGGGTATATTCATGAATTTATAAGATATTTTCCGGCCCGTTAACCGGGTGGTAATCTGCGTTAATGCAGAGCGGGTCTCGCGATGGGACTGCCGGCACGGCCCCGGGAGAGGTGCAGAAAGGGCGTTCTGCGTTGGGGTCGGCGCGCATCCGTCCGGGCCGCGTTTCGCGGGGCACGCGCACCGCACGGCGTCTGAAAGACAGCGCGCGGCTTGTGCTTCGGAGCGGCTCACCACATGCTCGACGGCGACGACGCCGGAGGAAGCATGCCCCCCAATGACGCGGGAGATGACGTCGCGGCGCTGATCGCCAGGGTTGCGCTGCGGGATCGCGCTGCGTTCGATCGGCTTTACGCGGTCACCTCGGCGAAACTATTCGGCACCTGCCTTCGTATCTTGAAGCACAGGCCTGAGGCCGAAGAGGCGGTCCAGGAGGTGTTCGTCAAGATCTGGCTCAAGGCCGATCGTTTTGCGGTGATGGGGCAAAGCCCGATGTCATGGCTGATCGCCATCGCGCGCCACCAGGCCATCGACCGGTTGCGCGCGCGGCGCGAGGCGGCGGACGAACTCGGCGATGCGGCGCTTGCCGTGCGCGATCCCGCGGCTGGGCCGGAGGCTCTGGCCGTGGCGGCGGGTGAGCGACGCCGGCTTGACCGTTGCATGGACGATCTGGAGGCGGATCGCGCCGCGGCGGTGCGCTCGGCGTACATCGAGGGCCACAGCTATGCCGATCTGGCAGCGCGCCATGCGGTGCCGCTGAACACGATGCGCAGCTGGCTCCGGCGTAGCCTGATGCGACTGAAGGAGTGTCTGGAGCGATGAGCGCAACAGAACCACATTCCGGCAATCCCGAAGAGGGTGGCGACGACATCCTCGCCGCCGAGTTCGTGTTGGGCGTCCTGCCCTCGGCGGAACAGGCCCGGGTTGCGCACCGGGTCGAAACGGACGCCGCATTCGCCAGCCTCGCTGCCGCCTGGGAGGAACGGCTCTTGCCGATGGCGGACGTTTATCGGGCCGAGGATCCATCTCCGGCGGTCAAGCGCGCGCTGGATCTGCGGCTGTTCGGAGAGACCGCGCGGGCCGTCGCGCCCGCGGGCCGGTGGGCCAGCCTTTGGTTGTGGCGTAGCGTTGCGGCGCTGGCGACGGCTGCATTCCTGCTGGCGGTTGCGCTGCCCCAACTCCTCGGGCCGCCGGCCGAACCGGCTTCGCGACTGATTGCCTCCCTCACGGCCGAGGGGAGCGACGTGACCTATCTTGCCATGTACGATCCGGAAACGGGGGCCGTCAGCTTGGCGCATCTGGCGGGTGCGCCGGAGGCCGGCCGGGTGTTCCAGCTGTGGGTCGCGCGGGGCGACGAGGCACCGGTTTCGCTGGGAGTGATCGCGTCCGGCGTGCCCGTGCGCGTCTCGGTCGCCGAGGCGACGCGTGGCCTGATGACCGATGCTGCCCATATGGCGATCAGCGTCGAGCCGCCCGGCGGCTCTCCGACCGGGCAGCCCACGGGCCCGGTGGTTGCGGTGGGTGACCTGCTGAACATCTGATCCGTGCGTCGAGAGGAAATGCGCGGCCTCCGGCGGAAAATGTGCCGGGCGCTGAAACTTTTCCGCTCCGGGTCTCGTGACTTCTCGTGTCCCTCGATCCCGAGGAGGCTGCAACGAGGAGGATCTGATATGACCATGACCAAGCCTGTCCTGGCCGTGCTGCTTGCGTCGGCCATCGCCGCACCCGCCACGGCGGCCACGGTCGTCGGCCTTTCAGGCGAGAACGAGCTGCACTGGCTGGATACCGATACGTGGATGCGGACCGGGGGCGTCACCGTCTCGGGCGTCGAAGGCCGCCTTCTCGGCATCGATGTGCGCCCCGCCGACGGCATGCTCTACGGCGTCTTCAGCGATGGCACGGTCGCCACGATCGACCCGATGACGGGCACTGCTACCGCCGTCAGCGTTCTGAATACGCGGCTCGCCGATGGCGTTGCCGCCATGGTCGACTTCAACCCGGTCGCCGACCGGCTTCGCGTGATGGGCAGTGACGGCACCAGCCTGCGCGTGAACGTCGACACCGGCGAAGTGGTGACCGATGGCAGCCATGCCTATGGCGAGGCCGACGACATGACCCCGAACGTGATCGCCGGCGCCTACACGAACTCCTATGCCGGGACCGAGTCGACCCAGCTGTTCAACATCGACGGTGAGGCGGGATGGCTGGTGCTGCAGGATCCTCCGAACGACGGGACGCTTAACCCGGTGGGAGAGATCGGCGTGATGCCGAGCGAGGCCGGGTTCGACATCTGGTCCGATGGGCAGGGCGGCAACGCGGCCTGGCTCGTGGTCGAGGGCGCCTTCTATTCCGTTGACCTGGATACCGGGGCGACGACCGAAGCCGGTCGGATCGATGGCGCGAATGTCCGCGACATCGCAATCCTTCCTGCGATGTGAGTACCGAGTGCAAGTTCTGTAAGCCTGTACGGGCATTGTAAGCGAGTGAGGGCCCGGGGTGGAAGCGCCCCGGGCCTGCTTCCCCCGGGGTGCGCGGCCGGGGCGGGGACGCGGGGCAGGCGCGCCTCAGGTCCAGTCCGGCAGGTCGCCCCCGGGCAGGGCGGCGCGGGCGCGCAGGAGAGCGTCGGGGGGCAGGCCGGCATGGGCGGTGAAGTCGCGCGCCACGTCTTCCGATCCGAGCACGAAATCGAGAACGAAGCCGAGGAACTCCGGATCGGCGATGCGGGCACGCAGCTCCGCGGCATCCGCGCCGCTCGCCGCGAGGAAATTTCCAAGGATTTCAGGCTGCCCCGCGAGCCATATCAGGGCGTCCCGCGCCAGCTCGGCGGCGGCGTCGATGTTCATGGTTTGACCTTCACGCAGATGTCGCAGAAACTAATCGTTAACACATTTTGGCCTATCGTCCCGGCAAGTCTCGCAGGCGCAAGAGACCACAGGAGGAGGGCGGCATGACGGGTCGAGTGCTGGTTGTGGACGACGTTGCGACCAACCGGCTGCTCCTGCGTGCCAAGCTGTCCTCGGCCTATTACGATGTTGTCGTCGCCGAGAACGGCCACCAGGCGCTCGAGATGGCGCGCTCGGAACAGCCCGACATGGTCATGCTCGACGTGATGATGCCCGACATGGACGGGTTCGAGGTCTGCGCGATCCTCAAGGGCAGCCAGGAGACCTCGCATATCCCGGTGATCATGGTCACCGCGCTCGACACGCCCGAGGAACGCATCCGGGGCCTGGAGGCGGGGGCGGATGACTTTCTCTCCAAGCCCTTCAACGACCTCGCTCTTTTCGCCCGCGTGCGCAACCTGATGCGCATGAAGATGATGTTCGACGAGCTGCGCCTGCGCGACCTGACCTCGCGCGAGCTGGGGCTGACGGACTATGTGTGCGAGCAGGACATCGACCTTGAGCTCGGCGGCCCGATCCTGCTGGCGCCGCCGTCCCATGCCGAGGGCCTGGACTGGGAGCGCCAGCTGCGCGACCGGCTGGGCGTGGCGACGATCGTCACCAATTCCGAGCGCGAGGCGACCAATCTCGCGCGGATGGAGCTGCCCGACTGTTTCGTCGTGCACCAGAATCTGGCCGAGGGCGGCGACGGGCTGCGGCTCGTCTCGGCGCTGCGCGCGCGTCCTGAGACTCGGCAGTCGGCGGTGATTCTCGTTGTCGAGAACGGCGACGTGCAGACGGCGGCCAAGGGGCTCGATCTCGGGGCCTCGGACTATATCGAGAGCCCCTTCGACGTGAACGAGCTGATCGCGCGCATCCGCTCGCAGCTCCGGCGCAAGCGCTATTCCGACCGGCTGCGCTCGAACGTGCGCAACGGGCTGAAGCTGGCGGTGATCGACCCGCTGACCGGCATCTACAACCGCCGCTACGCCGCCCAGCACATGAACCGGGTGATGGAGCGGGCGCACGAGACCGGCGGGGTGTTCGCGGTGATGATGATCGACCTCGACAAGTTCAAGTCGATCAACGACCGCTTCGGCCATGACGCCGGCGACGCGGTGCTCAAGGAATTCTCGCGCCGCCTGCAGGAAAACATCCGCGGCGTCGACCTGGTGGCGCGCTTCGGGGGCGAGGAGTTCTTCGTCGCCATGCCGGACGTGGACCGCCAGGCCGCCGCCATGGCCGCCGAGCGCATCCGCCGGGCGGTGGAAGGCGCGCCGGTGACGCTGCCCGGCGGGGCGGGCGAGGTCTCGGTGACCGTGTCGGTGGGGGTCGCCATTGCCGATGCCAGCGACCAGGACGCCGAGACGATCATCAAGCGCGCCGATCTCGCGCTCTACAACGCCAAGGAAACCGGGCGGAACCGGGTGACCTTCTTCGCCCAGGCGGCCTGACACCCTTCACGCGATCGCGGGCTGAACGGCCGGGCGCCGTGCCCGGCCATCGTCATTCGCCGCGACCCGGATGGCGGGGGCGCTCGCGCAGGCGTTCAGCGAAGGCGGCGCGGGCCTCGGGGTCCATGCGCGCGATCTGAGCCGCCAGCAGGTTGCGCGCACGCGCGCCGAGGCTGGAGGCGAAGGTCTGTTCCTCCGCCAACAGCGCCTCCACCCGGTCCTGATCGTAGGGGTCTGCGGTCAGCGCGGCGGCGAAGGCGAGCCGCTGGTCGCGCAGCGCGTCACGGGTGGGTGCCCAGTCCCCGCGGCTGGCGCGCAGCTCGCGCCCCAGGTCGCGGCGATAGGGATCAGGAAGGGCATGGGCATAGTATCCGAGGGCCGGACCCGCGCCGAAGCGATCCGGAGGCCCGCGCAGGACCGCCCCCGCGGCGAGGCCAAGCAGCAGGAGGTTGAGCCCGAGCGAGGCGACCAGCAGCCAGCGGAGCCAGCGCCGCGGCGGCCGCGTCTGCGACGGTGGAGGAAGCGGAGTGATAGTCTCGGTCAAGCGTCAGCCCTCCGGGATCTCGAGTTCGTAGAATGCGAGCACCGCCGCGAGGGGCTCGTCGTCGGTCTCGACCACCTCCCAGAGCACAGCCGAACTTGCGTCAGCGCCGCCGAGCAGCCCGGCCGTCAGGCCGAGCGCCGCACAGAAGCCGAGTGCGGCGGCGGTGGGGAGGCCGCCGAGCGGCGCAAAGACGCCGCGCAGCCGCGCGAAGATGCCAGTGCGATCCGCCGCCCGTGGGGTAGGGGGGAGGGTCTCCCGTCGCGCGGCGGTGACATCGGCCGCGTCGGCCAGGATGCGGTTCATGAGGCCGATATCCGGGTCCGCCGGCGGCACCCGGCGCGCGGCGGCGAAGAAGACCTCCAGCTCCGCGTCCGGTATCCTGTCGCCCTGCATCGGTCCGTCCTTTCGTGTCATGGCGCGGTCCCTTCCGTCATTCGGCGAGGCCGAGCTCGGCCCGGCGCGGGGCCAGTTCAGCGGCAAGGCTGCGGCGGGCGCGCGCGAGCAGGCTCTCCACCGCCTCGACGCTGGTCTCGAGGATCGCCGCGATCTCGGGGTTGGAGCGCTCCTCGATGTGGCGCAGCACCACCGCGAGCCGCTGGCGTTCCGGCAGCGTGCTGATCGCGGCGTCGAGGGCGCGTACCCGGTCGGCTCGCTCCATCCGCACCACCACGCCCGCCGACGTATCCGGTCGATCGGGCGGCTCTGCCATCGGGCGCTCGCGGCGCCGGCGCAACCGGTCGATGCAGAGATTTCCTGCCACCCGGTAGAGCCAGGTGCCGACCGCCGCCCCCTCCTCGCGCCAGTCCGGCGCGATCCGCCACAGCCGCAGCATCGCTTCCTGGGTCACGTCCTCCGCCTCGGCCGGATCGTCGAGCATCCGCCGCGCCAGCGCATGGATGCGCGGAACGAGCCGTGCGGTCAGCGCGCGCGCGGCCGCCTGCTCGCCGGCGGCGAAGCGCGCCAGCAGCTCCGCCTCGGTCGGCTCCGGCATCGCGATCTCTTCCGTCATTGCGCGCATTATGGAGCGATCCGCCGGCCTCGTCTCGCCATTCCTGCGGGCCGGCCGCCATGGTGGGCGGCCGGCCGCGAGGCTTTGCCTCAGAAGCGCGGGCGGCGCGGGCCGTCGTCATCGCCGCGGGGACCTCTCGCGTGGCGGTCCTGCCGGGCCTCGGCTTCCTCCTGGGAGATTGCGCCGTCGCGATTGCGGTCGACACGCGCCAGGACGGTGTTGACCTGCCGCTCGGCCATGTCGGCGATCGCGACGGCCCCGGCCTCGGTCGCCTCCATACGTTCGAGCACCCTCGCGGCGAAGCGGGCGCCGGGATCGGGGGCGAACGGGGCGAAGAGCGCAAAGCCGGAGCGCTCGGGCATGATCGCTGCCAGCTCCTCCGCATCGAGCGTTCCGTCGCCGTTCAGGTCGAAGACCGCGATCCGGGCTTCGGCATGGGCGCGCAGCTCGTCGCGGTCGAGCGATCCGTCGCCGTTCGTGTCGATCCCGGCGAAGTCGATCAAAAGAAAGCCACCCCCGTGACCGCGGCCGTGCTCGCCGCCGTGCCCGCCACCGTGCCATCCGCGCGGGCCCTCGCCGGGGCCGGGACGGTCCTGGGCCTGCGCGCCGGCGGCCATGGCCAGGGCGAGGGCGAGAAACGCGGCGCCGGTCAGGCCGCGGGTGGGGAAGGACGTTCGGGACATGCTGCTCTCCTGGGTTTCCGGCTTTGTCGGGCCGGGCTGCTCATGCAGGTCAAACGGCCGGGTCGCGCTTATCCGTCGGCAGGTGCTTCACAACGCGGTGAGATCGCCCGACGGGCGAATTCTCCGGGGGGTATGGCCCCGGCGCGAAGAAGTGCCTATGTTGGCGGCAGGATCGAACGAGCGATGGATGCCATGGCGGTGGACGACGAGGAACGTGACCTGAAGACGGCGATGCTGCGCGGTTGGCAGCGGCGTTGTCCGGCCTGCAGTGAGGCGCCGATGATGGATGGCGGCTTCCTGAAGGTCCGTGACGCATGCCCGGCCTGCGGGACGGAGTTGCACCACCACCGGGCCGACGACGGTCCCGCCTGGGCAACGATCCTGATCACCGGCAAGCTGACGGTGCCGCTGATGCTGTTCATCTACGAGGTCTGGCGGCCCGAGGCCTGGCACATGGCCGTGGGGCTTTCCGTGTTCTTCGGCGCGATGGCCTTGTGGCTGCTGCCGCGGATCAAGGGGGCTTTCGTCGGCCTGCAATGGGCCAAGCGGATGCACGGCTTTGGCGACGAGCAGGTGGTTGCCGCCCGCAGCTGATCTTCCCGTACGCGACGCTGCGACCGTGGTGCTGGTGCGCCGCGACGAAGTCGGCGTGCGCGTGCTGATGGGGCAGCGGGGCACGGCTGCGGTGTTCATGCCCGACAAGTTCGTCTTTCCCGGCGGGGCGGTCGACGAGGGGGATGCCGGCGCCTGGGGCGCGGTCCCGCTGGCGGCCGGTACGGCGCGGCGGCTGGGGGCGGATGCCGGCCTGGCCGGCGCACTGGCCGTGGCGGCGATCCGCGAGCTCTGGGAGGAGACCGGCCTGCGGCTCGGGCGCGCCGGCGCGGCCTCCGGTGCCGGCTGGCCGGGGTTCGGGCTGGTGCCGCGGACCGAGGCGCTGCGGCTGGTCTTTCGGGCCATCACGCCGCCGGGACGGTCGCGGCGCTTCGATGCACGCTTCTTCATGGCGGAGGCGGTGGACATCGACGGTTCGCCGGATGATTTCCGGTTCGCATCCGACGAGTTGCGGCTGCTGCAATGGATCGACCTCGAGGCCGCGCGGCGGTTGCCGCTGCCTTTCGTCACCGAGGTGGTGCTGTCGGAGGTCGCGGCCGTGCTGGCCGACCCGGACCCCGAGCGGCCGGTGCCCTTCTTCGAGCACGACGCCGAGGGATCGCATTTCCGACTGCTGTAGGGGCCGGTGCTCGCGGTTGAGAATAGCGGCAAGGCATTGATATTAAAAGATAACGGACCTGACCGTTAACCGGCTGGCAACCCTTGTCAACACATCGGCCCGTGGCGGGCGCCGCTGCTACCATATCTGGTCGCGTCGGGCGACGGTTTCCGGACCTGGACCAGATCTGGGGTAAGGATCTCCATCGCGACCGGAGCTTGACAGCCGGCAGGGAAGCGTTAGAAGGGCGGCCTGCAATTTCGATCCCGAACGCGGGAAGGATGAGACATGGCCAAGCCGACGACGATCAAGATCCGACTGAATTCGACGGCCGACACCGGTCATTTCTACGTGACGAAGAAGAACTCGCGCACGATGACCGAGAAGATGTCGGTCAAGAAGTACGACCCGGTGGCGCGCAAGCACGTCGAGTACAAGGAAGGCAAGATCAAGTGATCTGCCCGGGGGCGTAAAGCCCCCGATCGCCTTGACGACCCTCAGTCCTCGCTGAGCAGATATTCCGCCACGACCGTCCGTTGCAGGACGAAGAAATTGTCGTCCGCGATCAGCGTGACGCGGGTCTGGCCTGTGGCATCCTGCCAGACCGATATGCCTTCCATGTTCTCCAGCGCGCCGAAGCCGGTCTCGAGCAGGGTCTGCTCGTCCTCGAATCCGTTCGCGCCGAGGCGGAAGCTGCGGACGCGGGTGGCGAAGCCACCGAGCCAGCGGAAATCGCGCTCGAGCAGGTAGAACCGCCCGTCGGGGCCGAAATCGGCGCCGGTGACGAGAAAGGTCCCGTCGCGGCGCAGGCCGAGGTCACGGTCCCATTGTCCGTTCCGCAGCCGGTAGGCAGGGAAGGGGCGGTCCAGGGCGCCGCTGCGCTCGGGAATGGCATAGATGACGCCGTCCGCGTCGATCGCCAGAGCCTCAAGGCCGGAGTTCCGCTGGAGGCGGCGGAATTCGGGGTGTGACGGCACATCCTCGGCCGGTCCGGCGATGTCGGGGTAGCGACGGATGCGATGGAAGCCCTCGAACGAGACGTAGAGCGACCCGTCGGGCGCGCGGGCGAGGCCCTCGGCATCGGCATCGGGCCCCGCGAGCGGATTGCCGTCGATGCCGTGCAGCGCACCGATCCCGGTCGTGCGCAGGCGGGTGAGCCGCCCGTTCTCGCGTATCATTTCGGCCGAGGCCCAGGCCCCGCGGTCGGATATGGCGACAAGCGCCGTGCCGTCCTCGCTTACCTCGATGCCGGAAAAGCCGCCGAAGCGCGGATCTGCGTCGGACCAGGTGACCTGGGCGTCCAGGACGAGCGCAGGCCCGGCGGCGGCGCAGGTCGCGGCCGCGAGCCAGAAGGCAAGTGCGAGCCTCATCGCGTCTGCAGCACCTGGGTGCACTGGCTGGGCAGGTCGGCGAGGGTCAGCGGCGGGCGCGGGGGCGCGGGCGGCGGCGCGTTGGGATCGGGCGGCGCCAGCGCATCGGTGACCCACCAGACGGCCTCGGCACAGCCGTCACCGGCGGGCAGCGGGTCGGGGGTCACGCAGCCGGGCGTGCCGGGGGGGCAGTTCAGCCGCACGTGGAAATGGGTGTTGTGCCCCCACCAGGGCCGGATCTTGGCCAGCCAGCCGCGGTCGCGAGCCGGCGCGTCGGCGCACATCTGCAGCTTGACCGGCGGGGTGATGAAGATCCGCTCGACCCGGGGATCGCGGGCGGCGGTCTCGAGAAGCGCGTGGTGGTAGGGGGTCCAGTTGGAGTTCACCTGCCGCTGGTTCGACGCGCGCACGTCGAGCGAGGAGATGCGCTCGCGCTCGGCCCGGCTGAGGTCGAGCCGCGCGGGCGGCAGCAACCAGATGTCGATGTCGAGGCCGATCTGGTGCGAGGCATGGCCGGGCGCCGGCCCGCCGCGGGCCTGGCCGATGTCGCCGATGTAGAGGCCCCGCCAGCCCAGCCGTGTCGCCTGGGCGCTGAGGTCCTGCACGAACTCGATCGCCGCCGGATGGCCCCAGTTGTGGTTGCGCGACAGGCGCATCGCCTGCCAGCTCGGCCCCGACTCGGGCAGCTGGACCCCGCCGGCGAGGCAGCCCCGCGCGTGGCGGCCGATCGGATGGGATTCGTGCGGCGACGGCGTGCCGCGGGCGGAGAAGAGTGACTGGGCGGTCTGGGGCAGGGCGGGCGCGGGCAGGAGAAGCGCGAGCGCGCACAGGGCTGCGAGGGCCGATCGCATCATGCGGGATGATCTCCGGGCTGCTCGTTCTCGGTTTTCACCCAGTATAGCAGCACGAGGCCCGCGACGTATAGCAGGATGACCGGGCTGATCCCCAGCCGCTGCGAGCCGGTCAGGGTGGTGACGATGGCGATCAGCGAGGGGCCGATGAAGGCGGTGATCCGGCCCGAGAGCGCGAAGAGGCCGAAGGCCTGGGCGAGGGAGACGCGGCCCTCTGCCTGGTGGATGAGCAGCGTGCGCGAGGCCGATTGCAGGGCGCCGGCGGCGGCGCCGAGCACGCCGCCCGCAACCATGAACAGGTAATCGGGCAGGCGCGAGCCCTCTGCGAGGGGGATGAAGAGGATGCTCTCGCGGGTGGTCAGGAGGGTGACGACGCTGACGCCGATCAGGCACCAGATCGAGAAGACGATCACCGGCCGCGGTCCGAAGGCGCGGTCGGCGCGCCCGCCCAGCCATGCACCGACCGCGCCGATGGCGGCGGCGACGATGCCGAAGATCCCGAGCTGGAACATGCCCCAGCCGAGCACACCGGCGGCATAGATGCCGCCGAAGGCAAAGAGCGCCACCAGCCCGTCGCGGTAGATCATCGAGGCGGCGAGAAAGGTGAAGAGGCTCCGGTGCCGGCGGATCTGCCGCAGGGTGGCGACGAGATCGCGCGCCCCTTCGCGCAGCGCCCCGGCGACCGGGCGGCGGGGGATGTCGGGGGTCCAGAGGAAGAGCGGCAGGGCGAAGACGAGGTACCAGAGCGCAGACAGCGGGCCAGAGGCGCGGGCGGGCTCGCCCGCCGCGGGGTCGAGGCCGAAGATCGGCGCGATGCCGATCAGCGTGCGATCGCTGCCCGGGGCGGGGGCGAGGAGTGCGAGGACCAGGATCAGCGAGACCACGCCGCCGACATAGCCGAGCGCCCAGCCCGAGCCGGAGATGCGCCCGATCTCTCGCCGCGGCCCGAGATCGGGAAGCATCGCGTTGGTGAAGATCTGCCCGAACTCGGCGCCGATGAAGGCGAGGGCGTAGGCGATCAGCACCACCATGGGATCGGGCATGCCGGGGACGGCGAGCCAGAGCCCCCAGCATCCGACGACATAAGGCAGCGAGAAGGCGAGGATCCAGGCCTTGCGTGCGCCCGTGCGGTCGGCGACGGCGCCGAGCAGGGGGGCGAGGAGGGCCACCGAGGCGCCGGCGATGGCGGTCGCGGCGCCCCAGAGGGCCTGGCCGCGCACGGGATCGCCGATCACCTCGGCGATGAAATACGGCGCGAAGATGAAGGTCACGATCAGCGTGTTGAACGGCTGGTTGGCCCAGTCGAACAGCATCCAGCCCCAGACACCGCGGCGGCCATGGCGGGGGTCGCTGTCCATGCTCAGATCTCCGGTGGCCATGGGCGGGCCGCGTCGGCCTCGGCCCAGGCGCGGACCCAGGCGGGAAGCTCGGGGCGCCAGTCGGGGGCGCCCATGGCCGCCGCCACGCGGTCGGTGGCAACGATGCCGCCGGCGTCGATGACGGCGGTGCGCACCAGCAGGGCCGATGTCGCCTCGCCGTCGCGGTACATCGCCTGATGGACGTAGAAGAAGCGCGCGTCGCGCCCGAGCGTGCGGGTGCGCATCTCGAGCCGGTCGAACAGCTGCACCCGCCGGCGATAGCGCACGCTGCTGCCGGCGACGGTGACCCGCCAGCCCTCGCGGCGCAGGGTGGCGGCGAGGCCGTTGCGCCGGGCCATCGGGATGCGGCCGAGATCGTAGAGCGTCAGGGTGCGGCCGTTGTTGAGCTCGACCCAGGGATCGAGGTCCCAGGGCCAGATGCGGTGATGCGAGACATGCGCCTCGCCCATGGCCAGCGGCGGTTCGGTACGGCTCTTGAGGGTCGCCAGGCCGAGGCGGAGGAACGGGTACATCGGCGGGCGGATCCGGGGCATTCGGGCGGGGGTGCCCCTGTCTCGCCCGGAACGGCCGGCGGCGCAAGTCTTGCGGGGCAGGGCGGGGCGGTCTAGGTGTGGGCGGACTGGCCCCGATGGACGATGACATGACCTCGCTCTTGCAGATCCTCTTCTTCCTGATCGACATTCTGTGGTTCATCGTGCTGGCGCATGTGATCATGAGCTGGCTGATCAACTTCAACGTGCTGAACCGCCACCAGCCGCTGGTGGGGACGATCTGGCGGGGGCTGAACGGGATCCTCGAGCCGATCTACGGGCCGATCCGGCGCGTCCTTCCGGACATGGGCGGGCTCGACCTGTCGCCGATCGTGCTGATCGTCGGGCTCTATGCGCTGCGGGTCGTGCTGGTGAACAACGCCGCCGTGTTCATGTGAGGTCGGCGGATTCCCAACGTTGGGAATCCTGACAAACCGCTGAAATTACAGTGATGTTTCTGCCGGATTAACCCGGCAGAAACCTTTGCGCGTGGCCGGATCAGACCTGCAGCGCCTTGTTGATCGGCAGGACGCGGACCGGGCGGCCGGTGGCGGCGCGGATGGCATTGGCCACCGCGGGGCCGATCGGGGGCACGCCGGGCTCGCCCACGCCGGTCGGCCGCTCGGTGGAGGGCACGATATGCACCTCGACCTCGGGCATGGCGTCGATGCGCAGCGGCGGGTAGCCGTCGTAATTGCCCTGGTCGACCACGCCTTCGGTCATGGTCACCTCCTCGTCGAGGATGGCGCCGAGGCCGAAGCCGATGCTGCCCTCCATCTGCGCGCGGATGTTGTCGGGATTGATCGCGATCCCGCAATCCACGGCGCAGACGACCTTGTGGACCCTGACCCCGCGCTCGCCGAGGCTGATCTCGGCCACCTGGGCGACATAGGTCTCGAAGCTCTCGGCAAGCGCGATGCCGCGGAACCGGCCCTCGGGCGGCGGCGTGTCCCAGCCCGCCTTTTCGGCGGCGAGGCTGAGGACCGCGGCGTGGCGCGGGCTCGCCGCCATCATCTCCATGCGGAAATCGAGCGGGTCCTTGCCGGCGGCGGCGGCCAGCTCGTCAAGGAAGGTCTCGACCACATAGGCATTGTGGGTGGAGCCGACCGAGCGCCACCAGAGCACCGGCACCCGCACGTCGGTCGTGGTCAGCCCGACCGAGCGGTTGGGGATGTCATAGGGCAGGTGCAGCGCCCCCTCGACCGAGGTCACGTCGATTCCATCCTCGATCATCATGGCGAAGGGACCGCCGGCGATGATCGACTGGCCGACGATATGGTGGTCCCAACCGGCGAGCCGGCCCTCGGCATCGAGCCCGGCGCGGACCTTGTGGACATAGGCCGGGCGATAGCGGCCGCCGCGCATGTCGTTCTCGCGCGTCCATTGCACCTTCACCGGTGCGCGCCAGTCGAGCGCGCGGGCGACGGCCACCGCTTCGGCGAGCACGTCGGCGTCGAACACAGCGCGCCGGCCGAAGCCGCCGCCGGTCTTCATCACATGCAGCCGCAGCTTGTCGGGCGTGACGCCGGCGATCTCGGTCAGGACCATCTGGTAGAGATCGGGCATCTGCATGCCGCCCCAGACCTCGACCGTGCCATCCTCGGCCCGGGCGGCGACGGCGTTCAGCGGCTCGAGGGCCGCATGGGCGAGGAAGGGGAACTCGAATTCCGCCTCCAGCACCTGCGCCGCGCCCTCCAGCGCGGTCGCCGTGTCGCCCTCGCTCATCGCCATGGCCATGGGCGCGGTCCCGGCCAGCCGGTGGTATTCGGCCATGATCGCATCGGTGCCGCGGGTCTCGGCCGCGGTCTCGTCCCAGTCCACCGTTACCGCGTCGCGGGCGCGCAGCGCCGCCCACATGTGCTCGCCCACCACGGCGACGCCGCGCGAGGTCGCCACCACGTCCACGACGCCCGGCATGGCGAGCGCGTCGCCCGCGTCGAAGGAGGCGACGGTGGCCCCGAACCGCGGCGGGTGGATCATCACCGCCGTGAGCATTCCCGGCAGCTGGATGTCGAGGGTGAAGTCATGGGTGCCGTTGGTCTTGGGCGCGCTGTCGAAGCGGCGCAGCGCTTCGTCGCCGATGATCGTCCAGTCGGCCGGCGATTTCAGCGCCGGCTCGGCCGGGACGGGCAGGGCGGCGGCGGCCGCAGCCACGGCGCCGAAGGGCAGGTTACCGGCGGTCGGGTGGGTGATCTGTCCATCGGCGACCGAGATCTCGCCCGCGGGCACGCCCCAGTGTTCGGCGGCGGCCGCCACCAGCATCTCGCGCGCGGTCGCGCCGGCCAGCCGGTAGCGGTCCCAGGCAACAGACATTGAGGTCGAGCCGCCGGTGCCCTGGAAGCCGCCCATGGCGGGATTGCCGAAGAGGTTGGGATTGCCCCAGCCGCCGGCGACCTCGACCTGGTCCCAGCGGGCGCCGAGCTCCTCGAGCACCAGCGTGGCGAGGCCGTGATAGGCGCCCTGACCCATGTCGAACTGCGAGGACATGATCGTCACGCGGTCGTCGGCGCCGATGAGGACGAGGGTCTCGAGCGGGTTGAGGGTCTCGGCGGCCGCCTGGGCCGTCGCGGCAATGGGGTGGAAGCCGATGGCGAGCCCGCCGGCCACGCTGGCCGCGCCGATGAGGAAGCCACGGCGGCTGCTGCGCAGCGGGGGCAGGTTGCGCGGGATGATTGTCCAGTCGAGCATGGCTCAGGCCTCCAGCTGGCGGGCGGCTTCGTGGATCGCTCCGCGGATGCGCTGATAGGTCGCGCAGCGGCAGAGATTGCCGTACATCGCGGCGTCGATGTCCTCGTCGGTGGGCTTGGGCGTATCCGACAGGAGCGCCACCGCCGACATGATCTGGCCTGACTGGCAATAGCCGCATTGCGGCACGTCCATGGCGGTCCAGACCGCCTGCACGGTTTCGGCGACGGGGCCGGCGATCCCCTCGATCGTGGTGATCGAGGCGCCGGCGACATCGCCGACATAGGTCTGGCAGGACCGCATGGGGACGCCGTCGACATGCACGGTACAGGCGCCGCAGAGCGCCTGGCCGCAGCCGAACTTGGTTCCCGTGAGGCCGACGATGTCGCGGATCGCCCAGAGGAGGGGCATGTCCTCCCCGACGTCCAGCGCGTGTTCGGTTCCGTTGATGCTGAGATTGACCATCGCGTGATCTCCTGGCGAGACGGTTCGCAGATGCCGTGAGGGTAGCATCTGCGCCAGGGATGGCAATGCATTAACGGAGGGCGCCTCCGATTTTTTTCACCTGGGCTATATGGCCCGGATCAGCCGCGCCGGCCCCGCTGTCCGAGCAGCCGCAGGCGCAGCGCGTTGAGCTTGATGAAGCCGGCGGCGTCCTTCTGGTCGTAGGCGCCGGCGTCCTCTTCGAAGGTGACATGCGCCTCGGAGTAGAGCGACTGGTCGGACGAGCGGCCGACGACCGAGGCCGTGCCCTTGTAGAGCTTGACCCGCACGGTGCCGGAGACGTGCTCCTGGCTGCGATCGATGGCGGCCTGGAGCATCTCGCGCTCGGGCGAGAACCAGAAGCCGTTGTAGATGAGCTCGGCATAGCGCGGCATCAGCTCGTCCTTGAGATGCATCGCGCCCCGGTCGAGCGTGATCGATTCGATGCCGCGATGCGCGGCCAGAAGGACGGTGCCGCCGGGCGTCTCGTAGATGCCGCGCGACTTCATGCCGACGAAGCCCGGCTCGACCTCGTCGAGCCGGCCGATGCCGTGCTTGCCGCCCAGCTCGTTGAGCCGGGTCAGAAGCGTCGCGGGCGAGAGCGCCTCGCCGTCGATCGAGACGGCATCGCCGCGCTCGAAGCCGATCTCGATGTATTCGGGCGTATCGGGCGCCTTCTCGGGATCGGTCGTACGCTGGTAGACGTAGTCGGGCGCCTCCTCGGCGGGGTTCTCCAGCACCTTCCCCTCGGACGAGGTGTGCAGGAGGTTCGCGTCCACCGAGAACGGGGCCTCGCCGCGCTTGTCGCGCGCGATCGGGATCTGGTTGAGCTCGGCGAATTCGATCAGCCGGGTGCGGCTGGTGAGATCCCACTCGCGCCAGGGCGCGATCACCCGGATGCTGGGGTTCAGCGCATAGGCGGCGAGCTCGAAGCGGACCTGGTCGTTGCCCTTGCCGGTGGCGCCATGGGCGACGGCATCGGCGCCGGTCGCCTCGGCGATCT